>DATCVI010000089.1:0-5710 GCA_036566925.1 Stenotrophomonas sp. | reverse complement strand
GTGTCATCACCACCGATGCCGCGCCGGCCGCTACCAACTGAGGCATGGCAGGGAGACGGCTTTGGTCGCATCGCGGCCAAAGCCGCTCCTGTAGGAGGGGCTTCAGCCCCGACCGGGAACTCAGGCGCGCCTCAATAATTCCGCCACAACCCCGGCGTCGCCAGCTCTACCAGGTGCTGGTCCGGGTCGCGGAAGTACAGGCTGTGCCCGCCCTGCGGCCAGGTCGTACGTCCCTCAATGGCGACCGCGCACGCCTGCAGGTGCGTTTCCCAAGCCGGTAGGTCTTCGGCGGCGATGGCGAAGGCGAAATGCACGCGGCCACTGCCGTCATGTCCGGGAATCGTGCCACCCGGCAGCTGCACCGTCGCGTCGGTAGCGCCGGCCTGGAACAACAGCAAGACCTGCGCCGGTGCGACTGCGTAGGCCACCAGGCGGGCATCGGCCACCATCGGTTGCAACCCGAGGATGTCCTCGTAGTAGCGCCGCGCCAGTTCCAGGTCGGCGGTATACAAAGCGGTTTCGAGCAGGCCTTGCAGCTTCGGTGCGACGGCGGGCGGGGTCATCGCAGCGGCTCCGTGTTTCAGGCCGCCAACGCGGCCCGGGCATCCTGGCCGGGCTCGACGTGCACGTACAGCACCGGCACGCCATGCGCTTCGAGCACTGCGGCCATCTGCCGCTGGCGCGCCAGGTATTGCTCGTAGACGTGCTTGAGCTGTTCGCAGTCCTCGCGATCCTGGCCGTAGTGCGCGCACCAGCCGGCGGGATCGAACAGGGCCATGCGCACTTCGCCCTCAACGTAAAACAGCAGCGGTTCGGGCGCCTCGGCCAGCCATTCGCTGGCCTGCGGCGCCAGCAGGGCGGCTTCCAACAACGGCCATAGCGCGGCCAGGCCCTGGTTGTCGTACTGCATCGACATCATCGCGGCCAGATCGTGCACCGTGAGGTAGCGCGCGTGTTCGATCTGCGCACCGAATGCCTCCTGTGCCAGCAGCGCGGTGTCGGCCTGGGCCATGCCTTGCGCCAGCAAGACTTCTTCCATTGCGGCACTCACCGCGGCGACCGTCTCCGCATCGCCGGACAGCAGGAACGGCAGCACGCGCAAGTTGCCACCGGCCAGGCCGGCATCGGCCTGGAACGGTAGCGGCACTTCGCCTTGCGCGTCGGCACCGAAGGCCAGCAAACGCGGACCCTGGTCGCGGCCGGGCGCACGCTCGCGCAGCTCGTCGAGGCGGCGATGCATCGGCCAGCCCGGACGCAGTACTTCGGCCGGATCGAAATGCGCCGCCGCCAGGCTGAGTTCCAACTCGCGCACCTGTGGCACCCACTGCGCCAGATCCCGGCCGACCCGTTCGGCCAGCGCGCCGGCTTGCGAGGGCGGCAGCGCCGCACGTGCCGGCGAGGTGCCGCCGGCGAGTTCCAATGCCAGGACGCCAATGGCGCTCGTGCGGTGTTCGGTATCGCTCATGGGATCGCGGTTGGCCCGTCACGGGGCGGCAGCTACACTGCGCACATTATGCCTGCCGGCCCTGTGCAGGCCATGTCCCCGAGCCCCTCATGCCAGGTCAACCCATGCCCGTCGCCCGTCCCGTCGCCATCCTTGGTGGTGTCCGCATTCCGTTCTGCCGGCAGAACACCGCTTATTCGGACGTGGGCAACCTCGGCATGTCGGTGCGCACCCTCGGTGCGCTGGTGGAGCGCTTCGGTTTGCATGGGCAGCAGTTGGGCGAAGTGGCGATGGGTGCGGTAATCAAGCATTCCAGCGACTGGAACCTGGCGCGCGAGGCGGCGCTGTCGTCCGGCCTGTCGCCGCTGACGCCGGGCATCACCCTGCAGCGCGCGTGCGGTACTTCGCTCGACACCATCGTGCATATCGGCAACAAGATCGCGCTGGGGCAGATCGACTCGGGCATCGGCGGCGGTTCGGACACCACTTCGGACGTGCCGATCGTCTACGGCAAGAAGTTGCGTGCGCGCCTGCTGGCCGCCAACCGCGCCAAGACCACCGGCGACAAGATCAAGGCGATGCTCACCGGTTTTCGCCTGAGCGAGCTGAAGCCCGAATTCCCCGGCGTTGCCGAGCCGCGCACCGGCAAGAGCATGGGCGACCACTGCGAGGACATGGCCAAGGAATGGAACATCTCGCGCGATTCGCAGGACGAATGGGCGGTGTCTTCGCACAAGAAGCTGGCCGCGGCCTATGAGCGCGGTTTCTTCGATGGCCTCATCGTGCCGTTCCGTGGCGTCACCCGCGACAACATCCTGCGTCCGGACACTTCGCTGGAGAAGCTGGCGACGCTGAAGCCGGCGTTCGACCGCGTTTCCGGCCGCGGCACCCTGACCGCCGCCAATTCGACCCCGCTCACCGATGGCGCCGCCGCGGTATTGCTGGCCAGCGAAGCGTGGGCGCAGGCGCATGGCCATGAGCCGCTGGCCTACCTGCGCGATGCCCAGGTCGCCGCGGTCGACTTCGTGCATGGCGAAGGCCTGCTGATGGCACCGACCGTGGCCGTGCCGGAGATGCTCAAGCGTCACGGCCTGAGCCTGCAGGACTTCGACATCTACGAGATCCACGAAGCCTTCGCCGCGCAGGTGCTGTGCACGCTGCGGGCGTGGGAGAGCGAGGATTACTGCCGCAACCGCCTCGGCCTGGACGCACCGATGGGCCGCATCGATCCGGCCAAGATCAACCCGCTGGGCTCGTCGCTGGCGACCGGCCATCCGTTCGCCGCGACCGGCGCGCGCATCGTCGCCACCGTGGCCAAGGAATTGAAGGAGCGCGGCGGTGGCCGCGCGCTGGTGTCGATCTGCACCGCCGGCGGCATGGGCGTGGTGGCGATCATCGAACGGTAAGCCGCGCTTACTCGCGCAGGCGCGGCACGCCGTGTTCGTCGCGGTCTTCGGCGATGGCCTGGTCGTGGATCTGTTCGCGCAGGTTGCGATGGCCGGCCAATTCCACTGCCACGCCGCCGCGTTGGCTGTGTAGCGCATTGCGATAACACTGCGCCGCCAGCACCGGCTCGCCGGCTGCGGCGAAACCTTCGCCCAGTTCTTCCCAGGCCGGTGCGCCGGCCCCCTGGGCGATGGCGCGATGCAGGAATTCCTCGGCCTGCGCCCATTGCTGTTGCTGCCGCGACAAGCGCGCCAAGGTCAGCAGCAAGCCCGGGCTGGCCGGGTGCGTGGCCAACCAGCGCTGCGCGCTGGCACGGCGCGAGTCGTACTTCTCGACCGGCAGCTCGCCATACAGGACGATCAGCTCTTCGTCCCAGCCTGCATCGAGCGCCTGTTCGACACTGCGCAGCGCGGCGTCGTCCCAATGCAGGGCGGCGCCACGGCGTGCATACGCGGCCACCACCGCAGGCTCGGCGCGTAGCGGCTTGGCCAGCGACTCCCAGCGTTCGGCCAGCGCGTTGGCGTCGCCGGCTTGCTCCAGCGACAGCGCGGCCAGCCGCCGTTCGAGGATGGCGGCGGCTTCCGGCGCCAGCGCCTGTTGCTGGCGCAGCGCACCGAGTTGCCCATAGGCCTCGTGGGCGCGGCCGATCAGGGCCAGGGCCTCGGTCCGCAATACCAGCCCACGCGGCGGCAACGGCTGCGCCGCCGGGACGTCGAGTGCATTGATCGCATCCACCGGGCGGCCGCCGGCCAGGAAACGTTCGGCCTGCAGCAATGCGTGGGCGACCGGGTCGCGCGCGGCCAGTTCCAGTTCCAGCGCGCGGGCGCCTTCGACATCGGCGCGTGCATCGGCCACGCGGATGGCTGGCGGCAACGCCACCGGTGCCACTTCGTGGTCTTCCGCGGCCGCCACCAACGCCTTGCCGGCGCGGTTCCACTGGCCGAACTCATAGGCGCGCAGGCCTTCGATCAAGCGTGCGCGGCCACGCTTGCGGCGATAGCGGCCCCAGGCGCGGAACGGCAGGCTGACGATGATCCACAACAGCCACAGCACCAGCAGCCCGACGATCAGCGCCAGCACTGCCTGCGGCATCGGCGCGATGTAGTCGTTGCCGCCCACTCGCACCACCACTTCGCCCAGGTCGTAGCGCTGTTGTTGCGACAACCACTGCGCGGCGATCACGCCGAGTACCACGGCGACCAGCAGGATGAGCAGACTACGCAATGGCTTCATGGGCTTTGCCTTCCTTCACGCATGTCCTGCAACTGGCGCAGGGTGGACCCAAGTTCGGGCATGTCCGGGCGCAGCGGCGCCTTGCCGAGGTCGGCCAAGGCCTTGCGCTGCGTCCGCAAGGCGGGCGAGTCCGGCCATAGCCGCACCAGCCAGTTGTCCAGGCGCCGCAGCGCCCGCGAAAAACCTTCGGCATCGCCGCGTTCCAGGGCGGCGCGCGCCAGGCTCACCTCAATCTGCAAGGCGTCCTGCGCGGCGCGGCGTTCGGAACCGGCGATCAACGTGCCGCGCGAGGGACGTATCTGCACCAGCGGCGACAGCGCGCGCTGCCACCAAGGGCGCGCTGCGTCGTCCTCGCCCTGCACATGTTGCGGCAGGCGCTGCAGGCGCGAGATGAAGGCGTCGAGCTCAGCGTTCAGCACGTGCTGCGGGCCGGCACCGAGGGCATCGAGCGCATTGCGCTCCTGCACCAGGGTCTGGCGCAGGCTGAGATAGGCCGGATCATCGATGCCCTGCAGGGTGCCGGCGGCCAGGGCATACGCACGGCGTGCGCCATCGAGGTCGCCGGCCAGTGCCAGCCGTTGCTGGCCCTGATTGAGCAGCAGTTCCACTTCGTCCAGCCGCAAGGCCTGGGCGCCGTGGCGTTCGGTATCGGCCAGGCGTTCGACGGTTTCTTCCAGCAGCGCGCCGCGCTGGCTCAGGCCGAGCATTTCGTCGCGCAGGATGCGGTTGGTGGCGGCCGCGTCCTGCAGGCGCTGGTTGGCTGCGCGCTGGTCGCGGCGCAACGCCTCCAGCGTTTGCTCCATGGCCATCCAGCGCTGGGCGCGAGTGTCCTCGGCCTGCTGTTGTTCTGCCAGCCGCGACTGCCAGGCGCGCCAGCCGAAACCCAGGGCGAGCGCGGCGACCACGGCCAGCACGAGCACAAGCACCCAAAAAAGGGAGAGGCGTCGCGTGGGGGCGGGATCGTTCATGGGCAGGCTTCCTTGGGCGACGACACGCGGTCGCATCGCGGCGCCCGACAGCATGGCGTGCGCCCCGATACGTGGGCAAGAGGAAGCTGGCGCGAGTTCAGTCGCCGCCGAGACGACCGAGCGCGGCAAGCAACTGCGCCGGGCGCGGTCCGGCGGCCTGGATGACGTGGACGAAGCCACACTCGCGCGCCACTTCGGCCAGGCGTGCGCTGGCCACCACGACAGGTTGTTGCCGCCACTTTTCGATCAGGTCGGCGGGCAGCTGGGCCAATACCTGTTGCAACGCCTCGGCGCTGCTGACGGCGAGCACAGAGGGCCGCGCCAGCGCGCGCAAGCGGGCAAGCGCACTGGCGGGCAGTCGCTGCGGCACGCGTTGGTAGACATCGGCACGGGTCACCACCCCCCCGCGCTCGGTCAGCGCGGCAGCCAGCATGCCGCGGCCACCCGGCGCCGTGACCAGGCCGACCTGCTGGGCGGCGGCCAGGGCGGGCAAGCCGAGCAGGCCTTCGCTGTCCATGCGCGAGGGCGCCTGTACCGAACCGACGCCGGCTCGCCGCAGCGCGCGCGCCGTGCCTTCGCCCACCGCGAGCCATTGCCTCGGTTGCGCGATATCCCCGAG
>DATCVI010000088.1:0-3647 GCA_036566925.1 Stenotrophomonas sp. | reverse complement strand
GGGCGCGCGCGTGGCGCGCGTGCTGAAACACCGCCGGCCGATTATTGGCGCCGGTGGGATGACATCTCCGAACAGATCGGCGGTGTGCGCCCGCAGAGCGAGGCGGCCCCTACGCCGCGGCCAACGCCGCCCGCAGTTGCTGTCCCTAGCGCGACGGTTGCGCCCGCCAGCGCTTCCTTGCCGCAGTTGCCAGCCACCACGCCAACCCATGCAAGCTCGCCGGCGTTGGCCAGTGACGGCGACGAAGCGCTGTTGCGCCCCGGCGACAGTCCGTACCGCATTCTTATTGTTGAAGACGATAGATCGCAGGCGCTGTTTGCCCAGAGCGTGCTGCACGGCGCCGGCATGCATGCGCAGGTGGAGATGAGCGGGGCGGCGGTGCCGCAGGCGATTGCCGAATACCACCCGGACCTGATCCTGATGGATCTGCACATGCCGGACCTCGACGGCATCCGCCTGACCACGCTGATCCGCCAGCATCCGCAGCACCAGCTACTGCCGATCGTGTTCCTTACCGGCGACCCGGACCCGGAACGCCAATTCGAAGTACTCGACAGCGGCGCCGACGATTTCCTCAACAAGCCGATCCGCCCGCGCCATCTCATCGCCGCGGTGTCCAACCGCATCCGCCGGGCGCGCCAGCAGGCGCAGCTGGCCGCGGGCGACAACTCGGCCCGCAACAATCCCGAAACCGGCCTGCCGACGCGCGTGCATTTGATGCAGATGCTCGGCAGCCTGCTCGGGCGCGCCGACGCCGGGGTGGTCTTCATCGAGATCGCCAGCGCGCTCGGCTTGCGCGAGCGCTATGGCTACGCGGCGTTCGAGCGGCTGATGAACCAGACCGGGCATCGCCTGGCGCGGGTGGCTACCCCGTTTCCGCTGGCGCGGCTCAACGACAACAGCTTCCTGTTGCTGGCGGACGGACTCGATGGCCCCGCGCTGACGCAACTGGCGAGGGAAATGCGCGGCCAGCTCGCCACCCAAGCTTTTGAAGTACGCGAAGGCGAATCGGTGCACCTGCGCTGCGCCATCGGCGTCACTACGCTCGAACACGGTTTCGGTGACGCCGGCAGCGCCTTGGAAGCCGCCGAGCGCACCGCCTTGCAGGCGCGCCTGGAGTCCGAAGGCGTGCGCGTTTTCGCGCCGGCCGAAGTCGAGGCGGATGCACACCTGGAACTGGTGGATGGCCAACTCGAACTGGCCTACCAGCCGATCGTGGTGGTGGCCGGTGGTGGCACCGCGCAATACCAGGTGCTGCTGCGCCTGCGCCGGCCCGACGGCACCCTGCTGCAGGCCGGGCAAGTGATTCCGGCGGCCGAAGCGGCCGGACGCATCGCCGATCTCGACCAGCAGGTGCTGGACCATGCCCTGGGCCTGCTGCAGCACTACCAGCACGCGACCCCGCCGCTGCGGCTGTTCGTTTCGCAATCGGCGCGCACGCTCGCGCGCGAGGCGTTTGCCGAATGGCTGGAGCAATCGCTGGCGCAACGCGGCGTCGCTGGCACTTCGCTGGTGATCGACCTGCGGCTGGACGATGCGCAGATCCACACGGTCACCCTGCAGCAGTTCTGCACGCGAATGATGGCCGCCGGCGTGCAGTTCTGCCTGAGCCAGTTCGAGCCCAGCGAAGAGAACAACGCGCTGCTCAGCCAGTTGCCGCTTGGCTACGTGCGCATGGCCAGCCGCTACGCCGCCAGCCATAACGACCCGGTACTGCGCGACCAGCTGCGCGAGTCCATCAACCTGGCCCATCGCCACGGTCTGCTGATCATTGGCCAGCAGATCGAGGACGCGCAGGCGGCTGCGGCCATGTGGATGGGGGGCGTCGACTTGATCCAGGGCAACCTGGTGCAATCGGTGGGCAAGGAACTGGACTTCGATTTCCAGAGCGCGGTGTTGTAGCCCATGGCAGCCGGCCACGGAATGGGCCTTTGGCTGTGGGTGGCGGCAGCGGCGCTGCTGCTGGCGACGTTGATCTTTGCGCTGGTGCAACTGGGCAAGGCGCGCGAAGCACGCCGGCAGCAGGCGTTGGCGCGCGAGCGGCTGGATAGCGCCCGGCGCGAGATCGAGGCGCTGCGCCAGGACCTGCTGCGGCACGACGAACTCGAACAGCAGATGCTGCAGGCCAAGCAGGCGGCCGAAGCCGCACTGCTGGCCAAGGGCGAATTCCTGGCCACGATGAGCCACGAAATCCGCACGCCGCTCAACGGCATCATCCCGATGCTGGACCTGGTCTCGCGCGGCTCTCTGGCCCCCGACCAGCGCGAGATGCTGCAAACCGCCACCGCCAGCTCGTTGCAGCTGCTGCGTATCGTCGATGACATCCTCGACTACTCCAAGCTCGAAGCGGACAAGCTCGAACTGGAGATCACCACCTTCAACCTGCGCGAGCTGATGGATGGCGTGGTGCAGCTGATGCAGCGCGCGGCCGAGGACAAGCGCCTGCGCCTGGAAGTGGCGATCGACCCGGCGGTGCGGCTTTCGGTGCGCGGCGACCCGGTGCGGTTGCGGCAAGTGCTGGGAAACCTGGTCAGCAACGCGATCAAGTTCACCGAACGTGGCGGTATCGACGTGACCGTGCGCCGCCTGGGCGAGACCAAGGCCCAGCACCTGCTGCGGTTCCAGGTGCGCGACAGCGGCATCGGCATCGCCAGCGAGCAGCAGTCGCGGCTGTTCCGCGCCTTCACCCAGGCCGATGCTTCGACCACCCGCTTGTACGGCGGCACCGGCCTGGGCCTGGTGATCTGCAAGCGCATCATCGACCTGATGGGCGGGCGCATCGGCGTGGAGTCCGAACCCGGCGCCGGGGCGACGTTCTGGTTCGAGATCCCGCTGCTCAAGGTGATCGGCGACCTGCAACAGGGCCACGCCCTGCGCGAGGCGCTGCGCGTGTTGCTGGTGTCCAGCGACGACCGCCTGCGCCAGCGTTGGCAGACGTTGATGCGCAACTGGGGCATCGGCCTGCATTGCGTGGACAGCACCCAGGAAGCCCTGGAACGGCTGCGCGCCAGCGCCGGGCAGCCCCTGGGCAGTGGCTTCGACGTCGTCGTCGCCGACCATGAGCAATTGCGCTACAGCGCGCGCGCGCTGCATCGCGGCGTGGCGCGTTCACCCGAGCACGCCGGCACCCGCCTGATCTGGCTGTATGGCGACGAGCCCTTGCCCAACGAGCTCGACGATCACCACGACCGCCTGCCGCGCCAGGCCAGCGATGCCGAGCTGCGCTCGTTCCTGGTTCCCGAACGCCGTCCCTCTGCGGAGACCGCGGCTCCCGTGGCGGAGGTGCCGAGTCGCGAATCGATCGAGGCATTGCCGGCGGCGATTGCACACGAGCCGCGGATCCTGCTGGTGGAAGACAACCCGGTGAACCTGCTGGTGGCCAAGAAGATGCTCGCCACGCTCGGCTATGAGGCCGAAAGCGCCAACCACGGCGAAGCCGCGCTGGCGTGCCTGCGGCAGGATCGCTACGACCTGGTGTTCATGGATTGCCAGATGCCGGTGCTGGACGGCTACGCGGCTACGCGGCGCTGGCGCGGGCTGGAGGCCGAGGCGGGCGCGCCGCGGCTGCCGATCGTGGCGATGGCCGCCAATGCCATGGCCGGGGACCGCGAGCGCTGCCTGGAAGCGGGCATGGACGACTACCTGCC
>DATCVI010000087.1:0-9512 GCA_036566925.1 Stenotrophomonas sp. | reverse complement strand
ATCCGAAGTCGCTCGAAGTGACCGGCATCGTGCTCGACCACCCGTTCCGTTTCGCCAAGGAAGAGAAGGCCGCGCTCGACCACATCTTCGCCCCGGTTCGCGCGGCGGTGAAGAAGTACGGTTGCCAGCGCGCGATCCTGGTCGGCCACAACGCCCATTTCGACCTGAACTTCCTCAACGCGGCCGTCGCGCGCACCTCGCACAAGCGCAACCCTTTCCATCCCTTCAGCGTGTTCGACACCGTCACCCTGGCCGGCGTGGCCTACGGCCAGACCGTGTTGGCACGCGCCGCGCAGGCGGCCGGGCTGAGCTGGAACGCAGCCGACGCGCACAGCGCGGTCTACGACACCGAACAGACCGCGCAACTGTTCTGCAAGATCGCCAATGCCTGGCCGCGGATGGATTGAGGCCTCAGCCCCTACAGATGCGATCTCGGCCGGCACTCTTGGCCTGATACAACGCAAGATCCGCCCGCTGCATCAGCGATGACGCCGACTCATCCTCGCGCAGCTCGGCCACGCCCGCGCTGAAGGTTACGCGCAGGCCGGCCACCCCGCCCCAGTCTGATCGCGCATGGAACATCTCGCGGATGCGCGCGCAGGCGCGCTCGGCCTCGTCGACCGGGGTATCGCTGAGCAGGATCGCGAATTCCTCGCCACCCAGCCGTGCCGGCAGGTCCGAAGCGCGGCAGGCTTCGGTCAGCAGCGCACCGACTTCATGCAACACCGCATCGCCGGTGGCATGCGAGTGTTGGTCGTTGATGCGCTTGAAGTAATCGATGTCCAGGATCACCAGCGACAGCAGCCGCCCGCTGCGGCGGGCACGGCTGAGATCGCGGGCGAACGACTCGTCGAATTGGCGCCGATTCGGCAGCCCGGTCAGTGCGTCCTCGTGGGCCTGGCGTTCGAACGCGTCCGAACGCAGGCGCAGGCGCGTGAGCAGCTCGCTCTTTTCCTGGTTGGCCAACAACAGACGTTGTGCCTGTTGCTGCAGGTCATGGGTGCGCTCGCGCACCAGCCCGGCCAGGCGTTCGTTGCGGCGCTTGTAGCCCTGGATGCCGAAGCGGTACAGGCCGAACAGCAGCAACACCAGCAGCAATCCAGCGGCCGCCTGTACGTCGCGCCGCTGCCACCACAGCGGGGCAACGTTGAAGCGTAGTTGCGCTTCGCGCTCGCTCCAGCGGCCACCCGGGTGCCGCGCCGAGACGTGCAGGATGTAATCCCCCGGCGCCAGGCCGATGAACTCGACATTGCGTTGCCGCCCGCGCTCGATCCAGTCGTTGTCCAGGCCTTCGAGCCGGGTGCGGTACTCGATGCGCTCGGACAGCAGATAACTCAGGCCGACGTAATTCACCGAGACCCGGCTTCGGCCCGGCACCGCCAGTTGCGGCGCCGCCTGCCAGGCTTGCGGCTGGCCATCGACCTGGACGTTTTCGATCACCGGCGAGGGCGCGCTGCGCTGGCGCAACGCGTCCATGCGCGTCGGGTCGAGGGTGGACAGGCCGCCGGCGGTGGCGACCCACAGCGTGCCGTCGGCGCGCACCAGCGCGGCCGGCGACGAGCTGCCGTTGCCCTGCGAATTGGCCATGCCATCCATTTCGTTGAAATGCTCGACCGCCACGCGCGGCTGGCGGCCGTCGGCCACGGCATTCAAGGCCGCCAGGTCGGTGCGCAGCAGCCCGCGGTTGCTGCTGATCCACAGGTTGTTCTCGTGGTCGGCCACCATCTGGAACAACGCATCGACCGGCATGCCCTGCTCCAGGCCGACGCGCGCCAGTTCGCCGTCGCGATAGCGGTACAGGCCGCGGTCGGTGGTGATCCACATGTCGCCACCGGCGCGAAAGAAACCGAAGACGGTGCGCGCGCCGCCAAGCTGTTCCAGCGCCGGCCGCTCGACCTGCGCGCCACGCAGCACGCGGACGCCATCGACAGTGCCTACCCACAGGGCGCCGCGGCTGCTGGCCAGGCTGGTGACCAGGCCCGTCGGCACACCGGCACCGCGCAGCAAGCGCGGGCCCTGCGCCTGCATCTGCACCACCCCATGCTGGGTGCCGACCCACACCGTGCCAGCGTCGTCGACGGTGATCGCGCGGACATTGCCGGCTGGCAATTCCTCGCTGAAAGCGAAATGACGCAGGCCGGCGTCGTCGATGCGGTAGACGCCGTCGCCGTAGGTGCCCACCCAGAGGCGACCGTCATGATCCTCGGCCAGGCTCAGTACCGCCGGCGCGCGGCCGTTGCTGTGCGGCAACGGGTAGTGGCGGACCGCATCGCCGTCGATTATGTCCAGGCCGGTGGAACTACCGACCCACAGCCGGCCGCGCAGGTCTTCCAGCACGCAGCGGGTGTAGTCGCCGCTCAGTCCATCGCGACGGCCGAGGTTGGAGATCAGGGTCTCGCGCAGGCGGAACAAACCGGCATTGGCACCCACCCAGATGCTGCCTTCGGCATCTTCGAACAAACTGCCGATGCGCCCGCCGGGAATCGACACGTTGGGCGGAAACCGTTCCAGCCCGTGCCGGCCGATGCGAAACAGGCCGTTGTTCTCGGTGCCGACCCACAGCTCGCCGCGCCGATCCTGCAACAGCGCGGTGACGTGGCCCTGCCCGGGCACCCGGTGCTTTAGCACGGCCTGGCCGTCTTCGACCCGGTACAGGCCGTCGCCGGCGGCGATCCACAGCGCGCCATCCGGGGCCAGGTAGGGCCAGGCCAGCCCGGCCGGCAAACGGAAACTGTCCGGCGCGCGATGGAAGCTGCCGTCGGCGTCGCGGTAGATCAGGCCATCGAAGGTGCCGACCCAGACCCGGTCGCGGGCGTCCACCGCCAGACGCATGTAGCTGACCGCCAACGGCATGTCCGCCGGCTGCGGCGGATAGACCAGCTTGCCGTCGGCGCCGAGGTAACCCAGGCCATGACCTTCGAACAGCAACCACAGCCGGCCCTGGCTGTCGCTCTGCATGCCCTGGATGATCACTTGTGGCGTCGGCGCCTGCTGCGGCCACCATTGCCAGGCGTTGCCGGCCGGATCGAAGCGGCCGACGTTGCCGCGCGAGTCGCCCAGCCATAGCTGGCCGCGGCCATTGATGAACAAGGTGCCGACGCCGTTGTCGAGCAGGCCCGGTCGCGTGCCACGGTCGAAGACCGTGAACTCCAGGCCGTTGTAGCGCACCAGCCCTTCCCAGGTGGCAAACCACAGGTGGCCCTCGCCGGTCTGGGCGATGGCGCGAATGGAGTTGTGCGGCAGGCCTTCGCGCGAGGTCCAGACGTCGATGGCGTACTCGCGCAGCGGGGGGGTGCCCGCGCCGCCCGAGTGGGCGGCGGCCAGCGTCGGCATGCCGGCCAGTAGCAACCACACCCACGCCAACCACCGCCACGGCAAGGCCGAGGCGCGGCGGAAACGCGGGATTTGCATCAGGCGGGATGCAGGCATGGGCACGCAGCAGGCAGGGACACGACGCGAGATCGATTCGAAGCTGGACAGGCAAGAACCGGGCCAGAGCACCGCCGCAGCGGCTTGGCGGGCTCAGCCCTGGCGTTGGCGCACCGCTTCGAACAGGGTCACGCCGGCCGCGACCGAGACGTTGAGGCTTTCGATCTCGCCCGGCATCGGGATGCGCACCAGGCCATCGCAATGCTCGCGGGTCAGCCGGCGCAGGCCATCGGCCTCGCCGCCCAGGACCAGCGCGACGTTGCCACGCAGATCCAGCGAAAACAGCGAAGCCTCGGCTTCGCCGGCCAGGCCGTAGATCCACACGCCCTGCTTTTGCAGGTCGCGCAGGCAGCGCGAGAGATTGGTCACCGCGACCACCGGGATGCGGTCGGCGGCGCCGGCCGAGGTTTTGCGCACAGTGGCGTTGACCGGCGCGGATTTGTCCTTGGGGATGACCACCGCGGTGACCCCGGCCGCTGCCGCACTGCGCAGGCATGCACCGAGATTGTGCGGGTCTTGCACCCCATCGAGCACCAGCAGCAGCGCGCGGCCCTCGGCGGCCTCGACCAGCGCCGGCAGTTCGTTCTCGCCCCAGGTACGCGCCGCGGCATAGCGCGCGGCCACGCCCTGGTGGCGCACCGAGCCACCCACGCCGTCCAGCGCCTGGGTATTGACCCGGCGCACATCGATGCCCTTGCGGCGGGCGTTTTCTTCGATCTCGGTCAGCCGCGGGTTCTTGCTGCCGGCCTCGACCAGCACTTCACGCACGTTGTCGGCGTCGTTCTCGATCGAGGACGCCACGGCGTTGACGCCGACGATCCATTGGTTCTGCTTGCTCATGCGGGCGGGGGGCCGGGCGGATGACAGGGGGGCTAATGGTAGGGGTTATGGCCGCCGCTGGCACGGCCAAAGCCGGTTCGCCGCCTGAGCCGGCTCAGGCAGGCGGCCAGTGCGCAGTGTCGTGGTCGGGATGCTGGTAGGACACCAGCCCGTCGAGGAACGGTTCGGCCTCGAGGTCTTCTTCGGTGCGCGTGCCCGGCAGCGCGAACAGTCCCTCCAGGAACGGCATCCGTCCTTCCAGGCCGTACTGGGTGCTGGGAGGCACCGCGGCCGGGTCGTCGAAGGCCCCGGCCGCAACCGCCATGCCATTGGGCGCCTCGTAGGTCAGCGGCGTCCCGCAATCGGCACAGAAGCCACGCTGGACCCGATTGGACGAGACGAAGTGACGCGGTGCGCCGCGGGTCCAGGCGAAGTCCGTGCCGCGGACCGAGACCAACGGCGCGAAGTACGCGCCGAACGCCTTCTGGCACATCCGGCAATGGCAGATCGAGGCCGTCAGCGCGCCCTCGACCTGGAAGCGCACCGCGCCGCACTGGCAGCCGCCGCTGTAACGCGCCATCGCCGTCTCCTCAGTAGCTCTGCTTCTTGCGCTTGGCCGGTTGACCGCGCGGCGGCGGTGGCGGCACCGAGCCGGCGTCCTTGTCCTTGTCCTCGACCAGGCGGAAATCGATCTTGCGGTCTTCCATGCTGGCCTTCAGCACCAGCACGCGTACGCGGTCGCCCAGGCGATATTCGCGCCCGCGGCGCTCGCCGGCCAGGGTCTTGCGAATCGGGTCGAAGTGGTAATAGTCCTGCGGCAGCTGGGTGACATGGACCAGGCCGTTGACCTTGGAGTCGTCCAGCTCGATGAACAGGCCGAAGCTGGTCACGCCGCTGATCACGCCGTCGAACTGGCCGCCGACATGCTTTTCCATCCACGCTGCGCGATAGCGCTCGTCCACTTCGCGCTCGGCCTCGTCGGCACGGCGTTCGCGCTCGGAGCACTGCAGCGCCAGCGCGGCCATTTCACGGGTGCTGTACTGATACTTGTCGGCACGGCCACCGGTCAGCGCGTACTTGATGGCGCGGTGCACCAGCAGGTCTGGGTAGCGGCGGATCGGCGAGGTGAAGTGCGCGTATGCCTCCAGCGCCAGGCCGAAGTGGCCGTGGTTTTCTGGCGAGTACACCGCCAGGCTCTGGCTGCGCAGCAGCACCGACTCCAGCAGCGTCGCATCGGGGCGTTCGCGCACCTTCTTCAACAGCTTGGTGTAGTCGCCCGGCCGCACCTTGCTCCACGGCGGCAGGCTGAGCTTGAACTCCTTGAGGAATTCCAGCAGGTCTTCGTACTTGTGCTCCGGCGGGCGCTCGTGGATACGGAACGGGGCCGGGATCTGGTGGGCGATGAGGTAGCGCGCCGCCTCCACGTTGGCGGCGATCATGCATTCCTCGATCAGCTTGTGCGCGTCGTTGCGCACCAGCATGCCGGCCTGGGTGACCTCGCCGGTGTTGTCCAGCACGAAGCGCACTTCGGAGGAGGAGAACTCGATCGCGCCGCGTTGCGTGCGCGCCTTGGCCAGCACGTGGTACAGCTGGAACAGCTGCTGCACCTGCGGCAGCAGCGCACCGACCTGGGCCTTGGCCTCGGCATCGTCCTCGCCGACGGCCTTCCACACCTGCGTATAGGTCAGGCGCGCGTGCGAGTTCATCACCGCTTCGTAGAAGCGCGAAGAGGTCACCTCGCCGGCGCGATCGACCTGCATGTCGCAGACGAAGCACATGCGGTCGACCTTGGGATTGAGCGAGCAAATGCCGTTGGACAGCGTCTCCGGCAACATCGGCACGACGAAGCCGGGGAAGTACACCGACGTGGCGCGGCGCTGCGCCTCATCGTCCAGCGGCGTGCCCGGACGCACGTAGTTGGAGACATCGGCGATCGCCACAATCAGGCGGAAACCATCGCGCGTGGGTTCGCAATAGACCGCGTCGTCGAAGTCCTTGGCGTCTTCGCCATCGATCGTGACCAGCGCGGTATCGCGCAGGTCGACGCGGCCGGCGATCATCGCCGGCTCGACCACCAGCGGCACCGCCGCGGCTTCATCGAGCACTTCCTGCGGGAATTCGTGCGGCAGGTCGTGGCCGTGGATCGCGGTCTCGACCACCAGCGATGGTGTGAGCTTGTCGCCCAGTACCGCGATGATCTTGCCGATGGCCGGGCGGCGGCCATCGGGTGGCGAGATCATTTCGCACACCACCAGCTGGCCTTCGCGCGCACCGCCGGTCTGGTCGGCGGGGATCTGCAGGTTGCGCTGGATGCGCTTGTCGTCCGGATCGACGTAGGCAATGCCCAGCTCGTAGCCGAAGCGGCCGATCAGGCGCGTCACCCGGCGTTCGAGCACGCGCGCGATGCTGCCTTCGCGGCGGCCGCGGCGATCGATGCCGGTGACGTTGGCCAACGCGCGGTCGCCGTGCATGACCTTGCGCATCTCGAACGGCGGCAGGAACAGATCGTCGCCGCCCTCTTCCGGGCGCAGGAAGCCGAAGCCGTCCGGGTTGGCAATCACCACGCCGGCGATCAGGTTGGTGTGCTTGACCGGCGCATAGCCACCGCGGCGGTTCTGCACCAGCTGCGCCTCACGCACCATCGCACCCAGGCGTTTGCCGAGCGCATCGATACGGTGCGACTGGCCCAAGCGCTCGGCGATTTCTTCGGCGGTCTGCGGGCCGTCGCACTGCTCCAGCAGTTCGAGGATGGCCTCGCGACTGGCGATGGGATCGGCATAGCGTTCGGCTTCGCGCGCGGCATGCGGATCCTGGAAGGCGCCGCCGGCATCGGCCGGCAACGCCTGGCGTTCGACCTGTGGCGGCGGGATGCGGCGCCCACGACCACCATCATTGCGCGGGTCCGGGCCGCGCTTGCCCGCGCCCACCGGGGCCTGCCGCCCCTGCCCCTGGCCACCCCTGCCCTGCGCGGCCTTGCCGGCGCCTGATTTCCCGGCGCCCGGTTGGCCTGACCCGGCGGTCAGCGACTCCGGCATCCACGGCGGCAGCTTGGCCTTGGCGGCCTTGCGCGGCTTGTCCGAAGGAGCGGATTTACCCGGCGCGGCACCGCGCGCGGGAGCGTTGGGGGCCTTGCCGGCACCCCTGGCGTTCTTTTTTGTCATTCAGGGATGGTACCTCCGCACCGCATCAATCCGGCGTCATGCCGACCAGGGGCGCCGGTTTTGCGGACAGGCATTGACAGCTGTCGGGCAGACCAGCAGAATGCGCGGCTCGCACCTGCCCAGGTGGCGGAATTGGTAGACGCACTAGTTTCAGGTACTAGCGGGTAAAACCGTGGAGGTTCGAGTCCTCTCCTGGGCACCAGCAGTTCAAAAAAAAACACCGCCTTTTGGGGCGGTGTTTTTTTTGAACTGCTGGTGCCGGGCCTCGTTGCTTGCCTATCCCCTGCGGCTGTCGCCGCGCCCCCCTTAACAAAGGGGGGCTGTTTCGTCGGAAGGTGCGTCGGCTTTCTTTTAGGGGGCGGCTAGGCCTGCTTCCCTTAACGCCTGGGCCCAGATGCGGTAGCCGGCTTCGTTGGGATGGGTGGTGTCCGGGAACAGGGTTTCCGGGAGCGTGCCGTCTTTTTGCAGGAAGCGTGGGCCGATGTCGAGGAAGTGGACGCTGGGGTCGTTCGCGAACTTGGCCGCTAGTTGGCGGTTGGTCTCTTTGATCGGGGCTCGCAAGGGGTCGCTGCGGTGGCGGCCGCGCGGGAAGATCGCCATCAGGATGATCTTGGCCTGGGGTAGCTGGGTACGGACTTCGCTGACGACGGCCTCTACTCCGGCCGCTACTTCTGCCGGGGTGTTGGTGCGGGCGTTTTCGGTGCCGGCGAGGTTGTTGGTGCCGATGTTGATGACCACCCACTGCGGGGGCAGGCCGCTGAGTTCGCCTTGGCGCAGGCGCCACAGGACGTTCTGGGTGCGGTCCCAACCGAAGCCGAGATTGAGCACCGGGCGATCGCCATACAGCCATTGCCAGGATTCGGGGCCGCTGGCGCGCACGCCGCGCGGTGGGCCACTCCAGAAGTGGGTGATCGAGTCGCCGATCATCACCACTTCGGGCCGCAGATTGCGGGCGGCGGCCAGGGCGCCGTGGTGACGTGCCATCCAGTCGTAGGAGTCCTGCTCCAGCCAGGGCACCGGGATCAGTGCGGTGTTGAAGGCGCGGCCGAGTTGCGCCATCGGCAGGCGCGGCGGTTCGCCGAGCAGTCGCGCCAGGGTCGGCTCGATGGCTTCGGCCATCATGCGCTGGCCGTTGGTGTCCGGATGCAGTGCGCCGGCGGGCGGGGTGAAACGGGTGTCGTAGAAGCGCGTGGTATCGAGCCGGCCGTCGCGCAGGAAGATCGAGCCGATATCCAGGTAGGCCACGCGTGGGTTGTCGCCGTAGCGTTCGGCCAGGTAGCGATTGACTTCGGCGTCGGCTCGGCTCTTTTCAGGCGAGACATCGCTGGGCAGCAGGCCGAGCAGCAGGATGCGGGTGGTGGGCAGTTTCTGTTCGAGCGTGGCGATGACCGCGTCGATACCGAGTTGGGTCTGCCCGGCAGTGTGCTTGAGCCAGCCGGTGTTGTTGGTGCCGATCAGCACGACCGCCACTTTCGGATGCAGGCCATCGACCTCGCCGTGGTTCAAGCGCCACAGCAGGTGCTGGGTGCCATCGCCGCTGAAGCCGAGGTTGAGCGCGCCGCGCGCGCCGTAGAAGGTCTGCCAGGTCGGCAGGAAGTCCTCGTCGGGGGCCTTGGCCTTTTCGTAGTTCTGGGTGATCGAATCGCCAATCAGCAATAGCGGCGCTTCGGGATGAGCCTGCACTTGCCGCAGCACTTCGGCGTGGCGTTGCGCCCACCCTGGTTGGTCGAGGCGATCGGCGGGGATCGCCGAGACTGGCACGTCGGCCGCGATGGCCGACGCGGCGATCGGCCACAGCGAGAGCAGCAGCCAGAGCAGGCCAGCACGGGCGAAACCATGACGCACTTTCATTCCACACTCCGCATCGATAGGCGTAGCGATTGTGGTCGGCCTGCGCGTTGCGCGACAAGCCTGCGTGGCTCGTCACGATTGCTTGACAGCCGCGCGCCCGCCAAGCGAAAATTCCCCTCCTGAAATGCCCAGGTGGCGGAATTGGTAGACGCACTAGTTTCAGGTACTAGCGGGTAAAACCGTGGAGGTTCGAGTCCTCTCCTGGGCACCAGCAGTTCAAAAAAAAACACCGCCTTTTGGGGCGGTGTTTTT
>DATCVI010000086.1:0-9061 GCA_036566925.1 Stenotrophomonas sp. | reverse complement strand
CATCGCCAGGCGCGCGGCACGCCGCCAGATGCGATCCCAGTCGTGGCTCAATGCCAACGCCTTGATCGCTTCGACATCCGCAGCGTCGCTGTTGCCACTGCGTTGCAAACGTTCGGCACGCAGCATCGCTTCGTGGGCCTGACGCCGGTCGAGCAATGCGCGCAGGTCCTGCACGGCGTGAGCCGAGGCATCGACACGCAAATCCACATCCGCCCACCCGCCCGCAGGCGTGCGCACGATCAACGCCGCAGACATCGCGCCGATGCGCTGGCCGCCGGCGGCCTGGCCGGCTTCGAGCGCGCTCATCAAACGTTCGGCCAGTGCGCCATGGGCACGCAGGAATTGGTCGCGCATGTCGTCGAGCACGCGTGGGCCGGTCAGGCCGTTGCCTTGCACGCTGAAACCTTCGCCATGGCGGGCGCCGGCCCAGTCGGCGGCGAGGGCGTGGCTGCCGGTGTAGGTGGCGCTTTGTCCGTTGGCCGCGACCAGCCCGAGCTGGCGGTCGCGGGCGTCGCCGTCTTCGCCATCGTCGGCGGCGATGAGGGCGTCGAGCGTGGCCACGGGGGTTTTGCCGCGGCCGAGCAGCGCCAAGGCCTGCGGGCCATGGGCGGGGCGGGTTTCGAACTGGCTGGCGAGCGCGCCAACGCGCGCCTGCGCATACGGCACCGAGGCGCCGACGGCGAGGTTGTGGGTGGAAACGGCGACGCCGCAGCTGCCATCGGGGTCGCAAGCGACGATCGACCAGGTGGCCGAGGCGCTGAGCGGGCAGCCGGCGGCCAGCAGGGACAGCAACAGGCTCAACTGGCGGGGAGGCACGGCCATGGCATCGATCCTTCGTGGCGAGGGTGCTGGCGGCCCCGCCCCCCTCCTGCAACGGGGCCTGCCAGCATGAAAGGTTCGATGCGCGAGACGGCCAAAGGGTTGCAATGGCTGGGGGCTTGCAGCTTCGATCTATTTAGATATATCGTTCCGCCATCCAAAACGATATATCTAAAACCATGCATACGCCCTTTCATCGCTTTGCCCGCCACGCCGGTGGGTTCTTCGGCCCGCGCGACCTGCGGGAACATTTCCACGACTGCGCCGGCCATGAGGGACGCGGCCCAGGCGGCTTTTTCGGTGGCCCGCGCGGCGGCGGCCGAGGCGGTCGCGGCGACGGCGAGTTCGATGGCCTGCGCGGTGGTCGCGGCCGGGGTGGCCCGCGCCCGCTCGGCCATGGCGACTTGCGCCACTTGATGCTGCACCTGATCGCCGAGCAGCCGCGCCACGGCTACGAGCTGATCCGCTTGATCGAGGAGCTGTTCCATGGCGCCTACAGCCCGAGCCCGGGCGCGATCTACCCCACCCTCTCGCAGCTGGAAGACATGGGGCTGATCGCGGCCACGGCCGCCGAAGGCCGCAAGCGCTACGCGATCACCGAGGAAGGCCGCGCGCACATGGCGCAGGCGCACGAGCAGATCGAGGCCGCGCGGATGCGCACCCATGCCAGCGCGCGCGACATCGCCAAGGCGCAAATTCCGCCGGCGGTGCGTGAGGCGTTCGGGCGGATCAAGCATGCGGTGTTGGCGCGCCATGGCCGCTGGACCGAGGCCGAGATCGCCCGGGTCGCGGCGCTGCTGAACCAGGCGGCCGATGGCCTGGAGGATGCGCATGACTGAGCACGCTCATCAGCGTTTGCGCCACCCGGTGCAGTTGCGCGAATTGAAGGTATTGCGCAGCGAGGAAGTCACCCCGCAGATGCGCCGGATCGTGCTTGGCGGCGAGGCGCTGGCCGGTTTCCACAGCGCTGCGCCCGACGACCACGTCAAGCTGTTCTTCCCCAATAGCGAAGGTGCGTTCGTCACGCCGACGATGACGCCGGAAGGCCCGCGTTGGCCGGAAGGCGCGTCACCCTCGCCCACGCGCGACTACACGCCGCGCTGGCACGACGCCGAGGCCGGCGAGCTGGCGATCGATTTCGTGCTGCATGGCGATGGCGCGGCATCGAGTTGGGCGCAGCGCGCGAAGCCTGGCGATGCGCTGGTGGTGGGCGGGCCGCGCGGTTCGTTCGTGGTGGCGGATGATTACGACCAGTACGTGTTGTTCGGCGATGAAACCGCACTGCCGGCGATCGGCCGTTGGCTGGAAGAGATGCCCGAAGCGTGTGTGGCCGAAGTGTTTATCGAAATTGCCGATGAAGGCGAGCGGCAGGCGCTGGAGAGCGAAGCCGAGGTGCGCGTGCACTGGCTGGAGCGCAATGGCGTGGATGCGGCGAGCAGCCGCTTGCTGGAAGAGACGCTGCGGGACTTTGAGCTGCCGGATGGCGAGACGTTCTTCTGGATCGCGACCGAGTCCAGGCGCGCGCGGATGATGCGCAAGTTCATCGAAGGGCAGTTGGGCGTGCCGAATGATTCGATCCGGGCGACCGGGTATTGGCAGGCGGGGCCGGACGAGGAGTAAGCCTCCACGTGGGAGGGGCTTCAGCCCCGACGGTGTCGGCGCCGATCAGCCCGGCCGATAGATCTGCGCCATCGCACCGCCGGGAAACGCCTTTGATCCGACCCGCTTCAGCGGCCGCGTTGCCGGCAGCTCGGCGAAGATCGGCCGGCCCTGGCCCAGGGCAATCGGATGCACCAGCAGGGCGTAGACGTCGACCAGGTTATGGGCGATCAGGCTGCGCGCGAAGGCGGCACCGCCGTGGGCGATGATCGGCTTGCCACCGCTGGCCTTGAGCCGGCGGATCTCATCGACGATGCCGCCACCGGCGATATACGGCTGCGCCCAGCTTTCGGCACCGGCTTGCAGCGGTTGGCCGGTGCCGGTGCGCGCTGCCAGCCCGTCGAGCACGGCGGCGCCGCGCTTTGAAAAGACTGCCTTGGGAATCTGGTTCATCGCCGCGGCGAAGCCCATGGTCGACGTTGGCCAGAACGCGGCCATGTCGCGGAAGGTGTGGCTGCCCATGATGTGCAGGCTGGCGTTGCGCACGGTCTGCAGTTTCCAGGCCTTGGCTTGTTCGTCGTCGCTGAAGATCCAGTCGACTTCACCGCCAGGGCCGCTGACAAAGCCGTCGAGCGACATCGACATGGACAGGATCAGTTCGCGCATGGTGTTGCCCCCGGGGCTGACACGCCTACTATGACGCGGAAAAAAAAGGCCCGCCAATGGCGGGCCTCTTCTACTACCGGATGCGGCCAGCCTTACTGCTTGGCGGCCTCGTCCTTCTGCACTTCCGCTTCGGTGGTGATGCGGATCTTGACCTCGTCGCTCACCGCCGGGGCGTAGGCGCCGACGCCGAAGTCGCTGCGCTTGACGGTGGTGGTGGCGTCGAAGCCGATCGCCGGGACCTTCATCATCGGGTGGTCGCCGGCACCGTTGAGGGTGACGTCGAGCACGACCGGCTTGGTCTGGTCCTTGATGGTCAGGTCGCCGGTGACGGTGAACTTGTTGGTGCCGGCCGCTTCAACCTTGGTGCTCTTGAAGGTGGCGGTCGGGAACTTGGCGGCGTCGAAGAAGTCGGCGCTGCGCAGGTGTTCGTCGAACTTGGCGGTGAAGCTGTTGAGGCCGCTCAGCGGCAGGGTCACCTGCACGCTCGACTTGGTCGGGTCGGCGGCGTCGAACACCAGGGTGCCCTCGGCATTGCCGAAGTGCGCGCTGGGGTTGGAGAAGCCCATGTGGTTCCACTGCACCAGGACGTCGGTGTGCGAGGGGTCGAGCTTGTAGGTGCCGGAGACGGCCTGGATCGGGGTGGCGGTGTCGGCGGCGGCCGGGGCCGTGGCCGGGGCTTCGGCCGGGGCGGCTGCAGCCGGGGTTTCGGCGGCGGCGGGGGCAGCGGCTTGTTCGGCCGGCTTGTTGCAGGCGGCGATGGCCAGGGTGAGGGCCAGCGGCAGCAGGAGCTTGGTGGTCGTGTTCATCGGTGTGTCCTTTCGTTGGGTGGCGACGCAAACAGAGTGGAGCGGGATGACGACGGTTATTCGATGCGCGCGGCTTCGTCGAAGCTCAGGCGCGGCGAGCGTGGGAACACGCCGGAAGGGTCACCGTAGCCGAGATTGACCAGGAAGTTGGACTTGATCGCGGTGCCGGCGAAGAAGGCTTCGTCGACCTTGGCGTTGTCGAAGCCGGACATCGGGCCGGCATCCAGCCCGAGCGCGCGTGCGGCCAGGATCAGGTAGGCGCCCTGCAGCGAGCCATTGCGGAAGGCGGCTTCGTGGCGGCCTTCGCGCGGGCCTTCGAACCAGCTCTTGGCGTCGGCATGCGGGAACAGGTACGGCAGCTTCTCGTGGAAGTCCTGGTCGAAACCGACAATCGCGGTGACCGGCGCGGCCAGGGTCTTGGCCAGGTTGCCTTCGGACAGCGCGGGGGCAAGCTTGGCCTTGGCCTCCTTCGACTTGACGAAGACGATGCGCGCCGGCGTCGCGTTGGCGGCGGTCGGGCCCCACTTCAGCAGGTCGTACAGGGCGCGCAACTGGCTGTCTTCGACCGGCTTGTCGAGAAAGGCGTTCTGGGTACGCGCGGTGCGGAACAGCTGGTCGAGCGCGGCATCGGAGAGGACTTCGGCCATGGAGACTCCTGGGGGTCGGCGAGCTGCCGATTGGGAAAGAACGCCCAGTGTAGAGTGGTGCCACCAGGGGAACACACGCCCAAATCTGCAACGAATCTATGTCTGACGCGCAACGATCGGCCCGATTGTGGGCGATTCACGACGGCAATGCAGGTAATGCGCGTCAGGCGTTGGCGTTGGCGCGGGCGTTGGGATGGGGTGTTCCGTATTCGCCGGTAGTACGCCCCGCGGCACCGTGGCGTTGGATTGCGCCCAGATGGTTGCCGGGCGCCGGGCACGCCTTGGGGGCAGATT
This sequence comes from Stenotrophomonas sp., assembly GCA_036566925.1. Lineage (GTDB taxonomy): Bacteria > Pseudomonadota > Gammaproteobacteria > Xanthomonadales > Xanthomonadaceae > Stenotrophomonas_A. Next base: position 4,230 of record DATCVI010000086.1, on the reverse strand, counting down.
TTTCGCAGACGCTGACGCCGCCGCCGCTGGTAATCGGCTGTGGCCGGCAGGCGGCACTGGCGACGCGGGTGTTGCGCGCGCGCGGTGCTACGGCGGTGCAGATCCTCGACCCGCGAATCGCGCCGCGGCATTGGGATGCGCTGGTGGTGCCCGAGCACGACGGTCTGCGCGGCGCGAACGTGATCACATTGCTGGGCAGCCTGCATCCGGTGGACGACGCTTGGCTGGCGACCGGGCGCGCGGCCTTTCCTGCCCTGGCCATGCTGCCGTCGCCGCGCGTCGCCTTGTTGTTGGGTGGGCCGACTGCACGCGTGCCTTGGGACGCCGATGGGCTGGCGCGCCAGGTTGCCACGCTGGTGCGTGAAGTTGCCGCGCTCGGCGGCAGCGTGATCGCCACGACTTCGCGGCGCACGCCTGCGGCGGCAACGCAGCAGGTGCGCGAGGCTTTGCGTGGCACGCCTTCGCTGTTGTGGACGGGCGCAGCCGATGGGCCGAACCCGTATGCCGGGCTGCTGGGTTGGGCCGAGGCGATCGTGTGCACCGCCGATTCAAGCAACCTGCTCTCCGAGGCCTGCGCCACGCGCGTGCCGGTGCGGGCCTTGTTCGAAGACCAGGCCGAGGGGCGCGCGGCGGCGCTGCTGGCAGGCTTGCGTGCCCACGGAAGGCTGCTGCCGCCAGACGCCCTGCAAGTAGACGCGACGGTGACGCCGCTGCGCGAAACCGAACGAGTGGCTGCGCTGCTGCGCGAGCGCATCGCGGTGCCTGCGCCGCCGGCCTGAACGCGGCGGTTTGGACCGGGCCGGCGCCCCGGGCGATAATTGGCGACTTTTTCGCCACACCGCTATTGCCATGTCACGCCCCGCTTCGATCGAGTTCGCCCCCTCCACGCCCCGCGCGCTGCTGCTGGCCGTGCTGGCGATGGGCGCGGTGGTGCTGATCTCCAATGTGCTGGTGCAATACCCGATCAACGATTGGCTGACCTGGGGCGCGTTTTCGTATCCGCTGGCGTTCCTGGTGAGCAACCTGGTCAACCGTCGCTTCGGCCCGCATGCGGCGCGGCGGGTGGCGTGGTGCGGCTTCGCGCTGGCGGTGTTGGTGTCGGTGTGGGTGGCGACGCCGCGGATCGCGCTGGCCTCGTGCTCGGCGTTCATTGCCGCGCAGTTGCTGGATATCCAGGTGTTCGACCGGCTGCGGCGCGGTCATTGGTGGCGCGCGCCGTTCGTCTCTACGTTGTGCAGCGCGACGCTGGATACGGTGATCTTCTGGTCGGTGGCGTTCGCCGGTTCGAGCCTGCCGTGGATCAGCTGGGGAACCGGCGATCTGGCGGTGAAGCTGGCGATGGGCCTGTGCTTGCTGGCGCCTTTCCGGGCGTTGTTGTGGCGGATGGGGCCGGCGCGCGGATGATTTCCGGTCGGGGCTGATGGCCCGATAGCTTTCATCGACCTTGCGCGAACACCAACGCCTTCTCGCGTGCGACATCGCCGATGGCGGCGCGCGCTTGTGCGATGGCCGGCGTCGGCGCGGTCAGGCGCGGACGCCGGTCCAGGGTGCAGGCCAGGCCGGCTTCCAATAGCGCGGCGTGCGCTTGGTGCAGCGATTCGGCCGCCGCGGCCGTTAGCCAGCCAATGCTTGCCAAGGCATCGATCAGCCCCGGCGTATCGCGGGGTTCCAGCAGGGCCGGCTGCGCCGCCGCCTGTGCCAGCACGCCGTACTGCAGCAGGAATTCCAGGTCCACCAGGCCACCCTCGCCTTGCTTCAGGTCGAAGCGCGTGGCGTCGCTGCGGTCCAGTTCGGTGCGCATGCGCGCGCGCATCTTGAGCACGTCGTCGCGCAGTTGCGCTGGGTCACGCGCGCGCATCAAGGTCTCGGCGCGCACGCGCTCGAAGGCGGCGCACAGGGAAGCGTCACCGGCCACGGCGCGGGCGCGCACCAGGGCCTGGTGTTCCCAGGTCCAGGCACGCTCGCGCTGGTATTCGTCGTAGCTGGCCAACGAGGAGACCAGCGCGCCTTTGCCACCATCGGGGCGCAGGCGCACGTCGGTGTCGAACAGGCGCCCGGCGCCGGTCTGTGCGCCAAGCAAGGCGATGAGCTTCTGCGCGATACGTGCGAACCAACGGCCGCTGTCGAGCGGGCGGCCGCCGTCGGACATCTCGGCCTGCGGCGGGTGGTCGTAGAGGAACACCAGGTCCAGGTCCGACCCAAAGCCGAGCTCGCAGCCACCCAGGCTGCCGTAGCCGATGATGGCGAATGCGCCGCCGGGCACTTCGCCGTGGGCATCGCGCAGTTGCCGCCGTGCCATCGCCTCGACGGTCAGCACCACGGCTTCGGCCAGTTCAGCCAGTTGCCGGGTGCTGTCGCAGGCCGGCTGGCGTCCGTCGAGCGTGGCCAGGGCGATGCGGAAGCTCAGGGCGAGGCGGCGCTCGTTGAGTTCGCGCAGGGCCGCTTCGGGGTCGTCGATCTCCAGCGTGGCCTGGCAGGCGGCGCGCATGGCGGCGGCGTCGGGCAAGGGGCCGCCGATGCGGGTATCGAGCAATTCGTCCAGCAGCAGCGGGAAGGCGACCAGGCGTTCGGCCAGCAAGGCGCTGCGCGAAAGCACGTTGACCAGCCGGGTGAGCGCGCTGGGCTGTTCGTCGAGCAGGGCGAGGTAGCTGGTGCGGCGTAGGATCGATTGCAACAGCCCGAGCACGCGGCGCAAGGCGGCATCGGGCTGCGCTGATTGGCTGGCGGCGTTGAGCAGGGCCGGCATCACCCGGTCCAGCCTTGCGCGCGTGGTATCGGACAGGGCGCGCACGCCGGCGGTTTGGGCGAATTCGCGCAGTGACTGGTCGGCGCTTTGCGCATCGGCGAAGCCGAGTCCGCCGAGCACGCTCGCATCGCCGCCATCGGGCAGCGCGCGCCAGTAGCGGGCGGCAGCGTCGGGTGCCAGATCGCGGCGGCGCGGCGCCAGCAGTTCGCCGAATTCGGTGGCGACCAGGTCGCGCTGCTGCTGCAGTTCGGCGTAGAGCGCGGCCCAGTCGGCATGGCCGAGGCCGCGGGCGAGGCGCTCGCGATCCAACGGGTCTTCGGGCAGGGCGTGGGTCTGGGCGTCGCGCAGCATTTGCAGGCGGTTTTCCAGCCGCCGCAGGTAGCGGTACGCGTCCGCCAGCGCGGCACCGGCATCGGCGTCGATCTGGCCCAGCGTGATCAACGCCGCCAGCGCCGGCAACAACCGACGTTCGCGCAGGGCGTCTTCGCGGCCGCCGCGGATGAGTTGCAGCGATTGCACCAGGAATTCTATTTCGCGAATGCCACCGGGGCCGCGCTTGATGTCGTCGAGGCGGTCGTGGCGCGCGACTTCGGCGGTGATGGCCGCTTTCATTTCGCGCAGGCCGTCGAGCGCTGTGTAGTCGAGATAACGACGGTAGACGAACGGGCGCAGCGTCTGCAGCCAGGCTTCGCCGGCGTCGATATCACCGGCAACCGTGCGCGCCTTGAGCCAGGCGTAGCGCTCCCAATCGCGACCTTCGCGCTGAAAGTACTGGTCCATCGCGGCGAAAGACAGCGCGACGCGCCCGGCATTGCCGAACGGGCGCAGGCGCAGGTCGACGCGATGGCTGAAGCCTTCGGCGGTGGTTTCGTCGAGCAGCCGCGCCAGTTGCTGGCCGAGCCGGGCGAAGTAGGTTTCGGCGGCGAGCGGGCGCGTGCCGTCGGATTCGCCAGCCTGCGGGTAGGCGTAGACCAGGTCGATATCGGAGGAGAAATTCAGTTCGCCGCCGCCAAGCTTGCCGAGGCCGAAGACCACCAGCCGCTGCGGGCTGCCGTCGGCGGCGAGTACCTGGCCGTGGCGCTCGGCGAACTGTTGTTCGAGCGCGGCCAGGGCCAGGCCGAGGCAGCGTTCGGCCAGCGTGGTGCTGCCGGCCAGGGTGGCGGGCACGTCGTCCAGCCCGAGCACATCGCGCCAGACGAGGCGGGCCGATTCGGCGCTGCGGTAGCGGCGCAGCTGCGCCGGCCATTCATCGGGCGCGCTCGCGAGCAGCTCAGGCTCGGGCAGTGGGGCCGGGTCGGCCGATTCAGCGAGGTGGCGCAGCAAGGCGGGCTGGCGGGCGGCGGTGTCGACGAAGAAGTCGCTGACCAGGGCTACGGCGGCCAGACGGGCTTCGAAGGGGGCGCCAGGCCAGGGCGTTTCGGCGGGCCAGGCGCTGCGCAGGCGGGCCAGGGAGCGGTCGAGATGGGCCTGCAGGGCGGCGGAAG
>DATCVI010000085.1:0-20862 GCA_036566925.1 Stenotrophomonas sp. | reverse complement strand
CGCACGCGGGCGGCGAAATCGGCCGGCGCCGGCGCGCTGGCCATGCCGCGCAGCACGTCGCCGCACAGCTGCCAACGTTCGTGGCAGCCGCTGAGTTCCTCGTCGTGCTGCAGCCGGCGCAGCAGGAAGCGCGCTTCATCGGCCGGCAATTCGCCATCGATCAACGCCGACAACTGCTGCCGGTAGTGGACTTCGAACTTGTCGCTGGATTGGGAAGGCTGTTGGCTCATAGACGGTCACGGTGGCGGTCGCGGGTGGCGCTGTCGGTCTCCAGCAGAGGCCGCAGCTCGACATCGATGGCTTCGCGGGCGCGGAAGATGCGCGAGCGCACCGTTCCGATCGGGCAATCCATCTTCTGCGCGATTTCCTCGTAGCTCAGGCCCTCCACCTCGCGCAGGGTGATGGCCGCCCGGAGTTCTTCCGGCAATGCTTGGACCGCCTTCATCACGGTTTGTTCCAACTCCTGCCGCATCAGTTCACGCTCCGGGGTGTCGGTGTCGCGCAAGCGCGTGGCGCCATCGAACTGCTCGGCGTCGGCGACGTCGATATCGTCGGTGGGCGGCCGGCGGTTGCTGGCGACCAGGTGGTTCTTGGCGGTGTTCACGGCAATTCTGTGCAACCAGGTATAGAACTGGGCGTCGCCGCGGAAACTCCCGATCGCGCGATACGCACGCATGAAGGTCTCCTGGGCCACGTCCTGGCACTCGCTCCAGTCGCTGATGTAGCGCCCGATCAAGGCGACGATCCGATGCTGGTACTTGCGCACCAGCACATCGAAGGCCGCGCTCTCGCCGCGCTGCACGCGCCGGACCAGTTCCAGGTCCAGATCCTGTGGTGTTTCGACATCGGCCATGTCGGGCCGCACTCCTGTCGCCCGATCACGTCCGGGCTTATGACCAGCGCTGAAGGGAAAAGTTCAGCGGCAGCTGCGGCTGCCACTTCACAAGATTAACGGGCGTTGCATTAGCGTGGCGACCACGGGCCGCACCGGCGGAAAGTCCCCCAGCCATGGCTTTGGGGATTTGACGTGAAGGAAACAACCTCTGGATGATAACGGCCCCTTCCATACACAAGCGGATGGTCAGACCCATGCTCTCAGGCTTCGATGGGCTTCGATTCAGTCACTGGCAGACCGAGATCCGCGATGACGGCGTGGTGGTGCTCAGCCTCGATCGTGCCAATGCACCGGTCAATGCCTTCTCGCAGGACGTGCTGCTGGAGCTGGCCGAGCTGATCGAGCGCATCGCGATCGACCCGCCCCGCGGCGTGGTGATCCGCTCGGCCAAGGCCAACGGCTTCATCGCCGGCGCCGACCTCAAGGAGTTCCAGGAGTATGACCGCCGCGGCACCGTCAATGACGCCATCCGCCGCGGCCAGTCCACTTTCCAGAAGCTGGCCGATCTGCCCTGCCCCACCGTGGCCGCGATCCACGGCTTCTGCATGGGCGGCGGCACCGAAATCGCCCTGGCCTGCCGCTACCGGGTCGCCTCGGACGATCCCTCCACCCGCATTGGCCTGCCCGAGACCAAGCTCGGCATCTTCCCGGGTTGGGGCGGCAGCGCGCGCCTGCCAAACCTGATCGGCGCACCGGCGGCGATGGACCTGATGCTGACCGGCCGCACCGTCTCGGCCAGCGCCGCGCGCGCCATGGGCCTGGTAGACAAGGTCGCCGCGCCCGCCGTGCTGGTGGATACCGCCGCCGCACTGGCACTGTCCGGCACCGTGCGCCCGTTCAAGCAACGCCTGACCGGCTGGGCCACCAACACCTGGATCGCACGCAAGCTGCTGGCCCCGCAGATGGCCAAGCAGGTCGCACGCAAGGCGCGCAAGGAGCATTACCCGGCGCCGTACGCACTTATCAATGTGTGGGAGCGCAGCGGTGGCAGCGGCATCCAGGCGCGCCTGGACGCCGAGCGCAAGGCGGTGGTCAAGCTCGCCAGCACCCCGACCGCGCGCAACCTGATCCGCATCTTCTTCCTCACCGAGCGCCTGAAAGGCCTGGGCGGCAAAGATCATGGGATCAAGCACGTACACGTGGTCGGCGCCGGCGTCATGGGCGGGGACATCGCGGCGTGGTCGGCCTACAAGGGCTTCGAGGTGACACTGCAGGACCGCGAGCAGCGCTTCATCGACACCGCGCTCGGCCGTGGCAACGAATTGTTCAACAAGCGCGTCAAGGATGCCGGCAAGCGCCCGGCGGTGGCGGCGCGCCTGAAGAGCGACCTCGCCGGCCACGGCGTCGCCCAGGCCGACCTGGTGATCGAGGCGATCATCGAAAAGCCCGAGGCCAAGCGCGAGCTGTACCAGCAGGTGGAGCCGCAGATGAAGGCCGATGCCCTGCTCACGACCAACACCTCTTCGATCCCGCTGACCGAACTGCGCGAACACATCCAGCGGCCGGCGCAGTTTGCCGGTCTGCACTATTTCAACCCGGTGGCGCAGATGCCGCTGGTGGAAATCGTGCAGCACGATGCGATGGCCGAGGAAACCCGCAAGCGCCTCGCCGCCTTCTGCAAGGCGCTGGACAAGCTGCCGGTGCCGGTAGCAGGCACGCCGGGGTTCCTGGTCAATCGCGTGCTGTTCCCGTACATGCTCGAAGCGGCTACTGCCTACGCCGAGGGCATTCCCGGGCCGGTGATCGACAAGGCCGCGGTGAAGTTCGGCATGCCGATGGGGCCGATCGAGTTGATCGACACCGTTGGCCTGGACGTGGCCGCCGGCGTGGGCGAAGAACTGGCCCCGTTCCTCGGCCTGCCGATCCCGGCGGCGCTGAAGACGGTGGAGCCGGGCAAGCGCGGCAAGAAGGACGGCCAGGGCCTGTACAAGTGGGAGAACGGCCGTGCGGTGAAGCCGGAAGTGCCCAAGAACTACGAAGCGCCAGCCGACCTGGAAGACCGCCTGATCCTGCCGCTGCTCAACGAAGCGGTCGCCTGCCTGCACGATGGCGTGGTGGCCGATGCCGACCTGCTCGATGCCGGCGTGATCTTCGGTACCGGCTTTGCGCCATTCCGCGGCGGCCCGATCCAGCACGTGCGCGCAACCGGTGCCGATGCGTTGGTCGAACGATTGAAGACCTTGCAGTCGCGCTACGGCGATCGTTTCGCGCCGCGGCCGGGCTGGGATTCGCCTGCGTTGCGCGAGCCGGTGGTGTAGGTTGGCATCACCACAAAACAAAACGCCGCCCTCGGGCGGCGTTTTTGTTCAAGAGTGCGTGTGCCCGTGATGACCCTGGTGGTCTAACCCATGCTCGTGGTCATGGCCATGCCCACCGCCCTGCACCACGCAGGCATCGCCGCAATGGTCGGCCTCCACCTGCAACGTCACATGGTCGATGCCGAAGCGCTCGTGCAGCGACGCTGCCAGTGCGCGGCGTAAACGGTCGTTGTCCACGCCGTCGGCGGCCACCACATGCGCGGTCAGGGCCGGCGTACTGGACGCCAACGCCCATACATGCAGGTCGTGCACGTCGAGCACGCCTGGCTGCGCATGCAGCGCCTGCCGCACCGCCGCAAGGTCCAGGCCTTTCGGAACGCCCTCGAGCAAAACGTTGATCGCTTCGCGCAGCAGCAGCCAGGTGCGTGGCAGCACCCACAGGCCGATCAACACTGCCAGCACCGGGTCGATCCACTGCCAGCCGGTCCAGCCGATCGCCAGCGCGCCGAGGATCACCGCCACCGAGCCGAGCATGTCGCTCCAGACTTCGAGATAGGCGCCCTTGACGTTGAGGTTCTCTCCGGCACCGGCGCGCAGCAGGCGCATGGCGATGAGATTGATGACCAGGCCGAGGCCGGCGATCAGCAGCATGCCGGTCTCGCCCACCGCTTGCGGCTGGCGGAAACGTTGCGCCGCTTCCCACAGGATGTAGGCGCCGACCGCGAACAACAGCGCGCCGTTGAGCAATGCGCCCAACGCTTCCAGGCGCGCATAGCCGTAGCTGCGACGCGCATCGGGCGGGCGCCGGCTGAGCCGCACCGCCACCAGCGCGATCATCAGGCCGAGGGTATCGGTGGCCATGTGCGCGGCATCGGACAGCAGCGCCAGGCTGCCGGTGACGAAGGCGCCGACGACCTCGGCGACGAGGAAGGCGCCGGTCAGTCCGAGCGCCCACCACAGTGGCTTTTCGTGGCGAATCTCGGCAGGCGCGTGGTTATGGTCGTGTCCCATGCTTGGCATCCTGAAGCAGGGAACCAGATTAGGCGTGGGGGTTGCGCGGAGACTATTACAGTGGACTTTGTAGGAGCCCGATTTCTCAGTTATCGGACACCAGCTTCACCACCGAAGAGAAATCCAGCTTGCCGTTACCGGCGCGGCTGTTCATCGCATACAGATTGCGCGCCAGTTCGCCGAGCGGAATCGAAGCGCCCACGCCCATCGCCGCTTCCACCGCCAGGCCCAGGTCCTTGAGCATGAGGTCATTGCCGAAGCCGCCGCTGTAGCCACGCGAAGCCGGCGCGTTCTCCAGCACGCCGGGCCACGGATTGCAGACCTCGGTGGCCCAACTGCGACCGGTGCTCACCGCCATCATCTGCGACAGCACCTTGGGGTCCAGCCCGTGCGCCTGGCCGAGCGCGATGGCTTCGCCGGTCACCGCCATGATCACGCCCAGCGCCATGTTGTTGCACAGCTTGGCGACCTGGCCGGCGCCGCTGTCGCCGACATGGAAGATGTTCTTGCCCATCGCCTGCAGGAACGGCCGCGCTTTTTCCAGCGCGTCGGCGGCGCCACCGACGATAAACGTCAGCGTGCCCGCGGCCGCGCCGGCGGTGCCACCGGAAACCGGCGCATCGAGCATCTGCAAGCCGCGTGCGGCAGCCGCCTCGGCCACCTTGCGCGCGGTGGAAGGGGCAATCGTGCTGCAGTCGATCACCAGCGCGCCGGCCGGGATCTTCTCCAGGAGGCCGTCCGGGCCGAGGTACAGCCCTTCGACGTGGCGGCTGGCCGGCAGCATCGAGATCACCAGTTCCGCATCGGCCAGCGTATCGGCGGCCGAAGTGCCGGCGACCGCGCCGGCCTCGACCGCGTGCGCAATGGCGTCAGGCACCAGGTCGAACACGCGCACGGCGTGCCCGGCCTTGGCGAGGTTGGCGGCCATCGGCCCGCCCATGTTGCCCAGTCCGATAAAAGCGATCCGGCTCATTGCTGTGTCTCCGTCAGGCGTGGCCGAGGTCGGCCAGCGGGTGCGCCGCGGCCGCCCAGGGCGATTGGAAGAAAGGGGCGGCCCAGGCCGCGTCGGCCTGCGCGAGCGTGGCCGGTTGCCAGCGCGGTTGGCGGTCCTTGTCGATCAGCAGCGCGCGGATGCCTTCGGCGAAGTCGCCGTGTGCGGCCGCGTGCAGCGCGACGACGTATTCGGTGCGGAAGGTATCGGCCAGGGTGCGGGTGCCGTCGTCGCGTTGCAGCGTCCAGGCCAGCCGCGCCGAACCCGGCGAACCGGCGGCCAGGGTGGCGCGCGCGTTCTGCAGCCACGGGTCTTCGCTGGACAAGGCATCGATCGCCGCGACTACCCGCTCCAGCGTGCCGGCCGAGACCAGGTGTTCGATCAGCTCGGCGTGCATCTGCAGCGGCCCCGGGGCCAGCGGCTGCGCCAGGCCCTGCAGGAATTCGCGCAGTCGCACCCGATCGACTTCCGCATCGCCACTCCAGGCATGCGCGGAGAGCGCATCGACCACCGCGTCGTATTGCGCGTGCTCCAGCTTGACGTCGGCCAGGCCGGCATAGATCGCGTCACTGGCGTCCAACGGCGCGCCGGTCAAGGCCAGGAACAAGCCGGCACCGCGCGGCACGCGCCGCATCAACCAGCTGCCGCCCACGTCCGGGAACAAACCCACGGTGATCTCCGGCATCGCCAGCTTCGAACGCTCGGTCACTACGCGGTGGCTGGCGCCAGCCATCAGGCCGATGCCGCCCCCCATGACGATGCCGTGGCCCCAGCACAGGATCGGCTTGGGATAAGTATGGATGGCGTAGTCGAGCCGGTATTCCTCTTCAAAGAATTGCGCGGCATAGCGATTGGCGGTGACGTCGCTGGCGCCGGAATCGCGATATTCGCGCATGCTGCGGTACAGGCCATGCAAGTCGCCGCCGGCGCAGAAAGCCTTGTCGCCCGCGCCGCGCATCACCACGCAGGCCACGCTGGCGTCGTCCGCCCACGCTTGCAACTGCGCATACAGCAGCCGCGTCATCTCCAGCGACAGGCCGTTGAGGCTCTTGGGCGCATTGAGCGTGGCGATCCCGATGCGGCGGCCGTCGCGACCCTCGCGGGTTTCGAACAGCACGGGCGCCTCGCTGCCCTCGGCCATGTTCATGCGTTCTTCCATTGCGGCGCGCGCTTTTCCAGGAAGGCATTGACGCCCTCGGCCTGGTCGGCGGTATCAAACAGATCGACGAACGCTTCGCGCTCGGCGACCAGGGCAGCGGCGTGGCTGCCGGTGCGCGTGGCCTGCACCAGGCCCTTGCACGCAGCGACCGCACGCGGGCTCTGTTTGCCGGCCTGGTGCGCCCAGGCAATCGCCAGCGCCTTGGCCTCGCCAGTGCCGACAACTTCTTCGACCAGGCCAATGCGCAATGCCGTGGCGGCATCGATACGCTCGCCCAGCAGGATCATGCGTTTGGCCCAGCCTTCGCCCACCAGGCGCGGCAGGTTCTGGGTGCCGCCGGCACACGGCAACAGGCCCACGCTGGCCTCGGGCAGGGCCATCTGCGCCTGGGTTTCGGCGATGCGCAGGTCGCAGGCCAGCGCGCACTCCAGGCCACCGCCCATCGCATAGCCGTTGATCGCGGCAATGGAGACGCCGCCAAACGCACTGAGCGTTTCGAACGCCTCGCCGAAGCGACGCGCCGCTTCGCGCGCGCCTGCCTTGTCGCCGCTGGCGAACTGCTTGAGGTCGGCGCCGGCCGAGAAGAACTTGCTGCCCTCCCCGGTGATCACCAGCGCGTACACCTGCGGGTCAGCGTCCAGCGCCTTTACCAGGTCGCGCAAGGCCGCCAGGCTGTGCACCGTCCAGGTGTTGGCCGGCGGGTTGCTCAGGGTGACGACGGCGACGTGCCCGTCACGCTCGACTTTCAATCCCGTGTGCTCGCGCTCCAGCCAATCGCTCATCGCAGTTCCTCGTCGGTGGTCAGCAGGTGGCGGGCGATGATCATCCGCATCACTTCGTTGGTGCCTTCGAGGATGCGGTGCACGCGGCTGTCGCGCATCAGGCGTTCGATCGGGTATTCGCGGATATAGCCGTAGCCGCCGTGCAACTGCAGCGCATCGTCGCAGATGCCGAAGCTGGCGTCGGTGGCGAAGCGCTTGGCCATCGCGCACCACACCGTGGCATCGCTGCTGCCGGCGTCGAGCTTGCGCGCGGCGGTGTGGACCATCTGCCGCGCCGCCACCAGTTGCGTGGCCATGTCGGCCAGCTTGAACTGCAGCGCCTGGAAATCTGCCAGCTTCTTGCCGAACTGGCGGCGCTCGCCCATGTAGCGGCGCGCGGCATCCAGCGCACCTTGCGCGGCGCCCAGCGAGCAGGCCGCGATGTTGATGCGGCCGCCGTCGAGCGCCTTCATCGCCATCTTGAAGCCTTCGCCTTCCTTGCCGAGCAGGTTGCCGGCCGGAATGCGCACGCCCTGGAAAGTGATGCCGCGCGTGGGCTGGCTGTTCCAGCCCAGCTTCTCTTCCTTGCGGCCATAGCTGATGCCAGGCGCATCGGCCGGGACGATGAAGGCGCTGATGCCGCGCGCGCCCTCTTCGCCGGTACGCGCCATCACCACCAACGCCTCGGTGGCGCCGGCGCCGGAGATGAAGGCCTTGCTGCCATCGAGCACGAACTCATCGCCATCGCGCACCGCGCGGGTCTTCAGCGAGGCCGCATCCGAGCCGGCGCCCGGCTCGGTCAGGCAATACGAAGCCAGCTTCTCGCCACTGGTCAGCGCCGGGCCCCAGTGCTGGCGCACCGCCTCGTTGCCATAGGTGGTGACCAGCCAGGTCGCCATGTTGTGGATGCTGATGAAGGCCGAGGTCGAAGGATCGACCGTGGCCATTTCCTCGAACACCAGCGCCGCGTCCAGCCGCTTCATCGCCAGGCCGCCGACGGCTTCATCGGTGTACAGGCCACAGAAGCCGAGCTCGGCGGCCTTGCTGATCGCCTCGCGCGGGAAGTGCGCCTCTTCATCCCAGCGCGCGGCGTTGGGCGCCAGTTCCTTGTCGGCGAAGTCGCGCGCCGCTTCGCGGAACGCCTGCTGTTCTTCGTTGAGATCGGCCTCGTAGGGCATCTGCATGGCAGCGTTCATGGCGCTCACTTCAGGTTGATCGTGGTGTTGACGCCGTGGCCGAGCGTGCTGTCGTCGAACCAGCGCGCGGTCACGGTCTTGGTCTGGGTGTAGAACATGACGACCTGCTTGCCGTAGGGGCCGAGGTCGCCGAGCTTGGAGGCGCGCGAACCGGAGAATGAGAACAGCGGCACCGGCACCGGGATCGGCACGTTGATGCCGACCTGGCCGACATCGATTTCTTCCTGGAACCGGCGCGCGGCCGCACCGGATTGGGTGAACAGCGCAGTGCCGTTGCCATTGGGATTGGCATTGACCAGGGCGATGGCGTCGTCGAGCGTTTCGGCTTCGAGGATCACCAGCACCGGCCCGAAGATTTCTTCGTCATAGATGCGCATGCCCGGCTTGACCCCGGAGAAGATCGTCGGCCCGACGAAGTTGCCCTGCTCGTAGCCAGCGACTTGCGGCTTGCGGCCGTCGAGTTCGAGCTTGGCGCCTTGCTCGATGCCGGCGGCGATCAAACCTTCCACGCGCTCGCGCGCGGCGCAGGAAATCAGCGGGCCGACATCGGTACCGGCCTCGGTGCCGCCGTTGACCTTCAGGGTCTTGGCCTTGGCCACCAGTTCGGGAATCCAGTTGCGCGCCTCGCCCACCAGCACGAGGGTCGAGGCCGCCATGCAGCGCTGGCCCGCGGCACCGAACGCGGCACCGGCCATGGCGTTGAGGGTCTGTTCCTTGTTGGCGTCCGGCAGCACCACGGCGTGGTTCTTGGCGCCCATCATGCACTGCACGCGTTTGCCGGCCAGCGAGGCGCGGTTGTAGACGTGGGTGCCGACCTTGGTCGAGCCGACGAAGGACACCGCCTTGATGTCGGGGTGGTCGCAGATCGCGTTGACCACGTCCGCGCCGCCGTGGACGACATTCAGCACGCCCTTCGGCAGGCCAGCTTCCAGCGCCAGTTCGACCAGGCGCATGGTGACCATCGGGTCCTGTTCGGAAGGCTTGAGCACGAAGGTGTTGCCCGTGGCGATCGCCATCGGGAACATCCACAGCGGAATCATCGCCGGGAAATTGAACGGGGTGATGCCGGCGCACACGCCCAGCGGTTGCAGCAGCGTGTAGGTATCCACGCCGGTGGCCACGTTGTTGGCCAACTCGCCCAGCTGCAGGTTGCCGATCGCCGCAGCGTGCTCGACCACTTCCAGGCCGCGGAACACATCGCCCTCGGCGTCGGGCAGGGTCTTGCCCTGCTCGGCAGTGAGCAGCGCCGCCAGCTCGCCCATGTTCTCGCGGATCAGCTGCTGGTACTTGAGGAAGATCCGCGCGCGGGTGCCGATCGGCGTCTTGCGCCAGGTCTTGAAGGCGGCCTGGGCCGCGGCCACGGCGGCATCGACCTCGGCCGAGGTCGCGAACGGCACCTTGGCCAGCACCGCCTGGGTAGCCGGGTTGACCACGTCCTTCCATTCGGTGGTCGCCGATTCGACGAACTGGCCGTCGATCAACAGGGAAACGCGGGACACGTGGGACAGGGACTCGCTCATCGGGACATCACCGGCAACGGAAGGACAGAATTCGCATTGTTCGCACCCGGCTAGCCAGATTCAGCCCATCCGGCGCTTAATCGCGCTAATCTCGTCACAACATTCTGCGAAGTTTGTGAAGATGCCCGTCTCCCAACGCCAGCTCGGCCTGCGCCTGCAGCGCCTGCGCCAGCGCCACGGCCTGACCCAGGCCGAACTGGCCAAGCGGCTTGCGCTGTCCCCGAGCTACCTGAACCAGATCGAGCGCAACCAGCGGCCGCTCACCCTGGCGGTGCAGCAGCGGCTCAAGGAGGCGCTGGGGGATATAGAAGGTCTGGTCGACCGCGACGACCCGGCCGCGCTGATCGAACCGCTGGACGACGCCCTGCGCGCACTCGGCCACACCGGTGTTGGCGCCGGCGAGCTGCGCGCCCTGGCCGGCAACCTGCCGCAGATCGCCCACGCCCTGCTCGACCTGCATCGCGAACATCACCACCTGCGCGAGCGCGCCGCCGCGCTGGAATTGCAGTTGGGCAGCGGCCATGGCGTGGCGCCGCTGCTCTCGCCCGGCGACCACGTGCGCGACCACTTCAACCGCCAGCGCAACTACATCCCCGAACTGGACGAGCGCGCCGAGGCGCTCTATGCCGAACTCGGCCTGGCGCCGGACACGCTGGCGCCGCGCTTGCGCCAATTGCTCGCCGACCGCCACGGCCTGCGCGTGCGCCTGGACCCGGGGCGCGACGACAAGCGGCTGTACGACGCCGAACGCCGCGTGCTGTGGCTGCCGCCCTGGCTCAAGCCCGGCCAGCAGGCGTTTCAGATGGCCGCGCAACTGGCCACGCTCGAACACGGCGCGCTGATCGACCGACTGATCGCTAATGCCGGCTTCGACGATGCCGAGCGTATTGCCTTGGCCCGCATTGGCTTTTCGAACTACTACGCCGGCGCTTTGGTGATGCCCTATGCCGCCTTCCTGCGCAGCGCCGAAGACAGCCGCTACGACATCGAATGGCTGGCGCAGCGCTTCGCCGTCGGCTTCGAAGCGGTATGCCATCGCCTGAGCACGCTGCAGCGTCGCGGCGCCGAGGGCCTGCCGTTCTTCTTCATGCGCGTGGACCGTGCCGGCAACGTCTCCAAGCGCCACTCCTCGACGGATTTCCACTTCTCCCAGGTCGGCGGCACCTGCCCGCTGTGGATCGTCTACGAGGCCTTCAACCAGCCAGGGAAACTACTCACGCAGATCGCGCGGATGCCCGACGGCCGCCAGTATTTCTGGATGGCGCGGCAGGTCAGCAGCGGCCCGCCCGGCTACGGCCAACCGCGCAAGACCTTCGCCCTCGCCCTGGGCTGCGACCTGCGCCACGCCGAACGCCTGGTGTACTCGCGCGGCCTGGACCTGCAAGGCGGCAGCGCGGTGCCGATCGGCCCGGGCTGCCTGACGTGCGAACGAACCGACTGCCTGCAACGCGCGTTTCCGCCGCTGTGGCGGCGCGGACGCGAGGGCAACGGCTGAGAGGCGGCAGGCCTGCGAAAGCAAGAAGGGCCTGTAACCGCGAGGTTACAAGCCCTTTAGCAAAGCGAATGCGGCTATCGATCAGAACGGAATATCGTCGTCGGCGAAATCGTCCATCGGCGGTGCCGACTGCTGCGGCGCAGGCGCCTGGCGGCGCTGTGCATATTCCTGGCGCGGGGCGGCCTGGCGCTGCGGGCGCTCGCCACCACCACTACCACCGCCGCCGCCTTCGCCACGGCCGCCGAGCATCTGCATTTCATCGGCGATGATGTCGGTGGAATACTTTTCGACGCCATCCTGGCCGGTGTACTTGTCGTAGCGCAGCGAGCCTTCGACATACACCGAGCTGCCCTTGCGCAGGTATTCGCCGGCGATTTCGCCCAGCTTGCCGAAGAACACCACGCGGTGCCATTCGGTGCGCTCCTGCTGGTTGCCGTCCTTGTCCTTGCGCACGCTGGTGGTGGCCAGGCTGACACGGGTGATGGCCATGCCGCCCTGGGTGTACTTGACGTCGGGGTCGTTGCCGAGGTTGCCGACGAGGATGACTTTGTTGATGCCGCGGGCCATAGCTTTTCCGTCCGGGTGATTCTGGGAATGGGGGCGGCGAACGCGGCGGCGCGGGCGCCGGCACCGGTTCGACCGGCAGGATCGCCGCTGAGGCCATCCGATTGACGCATATTACCAGCACTGACCGCGCGCACCCCGCCGCGGCGGCCTGTTCGGGCCGACCTGGCTGTCGGGGTTTGCCGTCGCTGCCGGCGTCGGCAGCGGCATCCGGGGCCTGCGCGGCCCCGAGCCGGCGGCCTTCAGTTCACCGCCACCTGGATCGCGAAATCGACCTTGTCCTCGCGCCGCGCACTGGCGCGCATCTGGTAGACCTGCACGATGTATTCGCCGTCCGCAGGCAGCTCGCCCTTCCAGGCACTGCCGGTGCTGCCGCTGCCGATGGCCGCGGCGGTGCCGGGCTCGTCGCCAGGCTTGAACACGTTGAAGTTGGCGTTGGGGCTGCCCGTCACCTTGACGCTCAGGTCCTGCCCGGCTTTCCCGGCCACCGTGTAGTGGACGCTGTCGTAGCCGCTGAAATGGCCCTTGAGCGTGGCATCGCTCAGGCCGCGGGAAAACTGCACCGGCACGGTGGTGACCTGGTCGGCGCCCGAGGCCGAGACGGCCAGGCCCACCAGCAGGCACGCCAACGCGAGTACGGCAAAAACATGCTTCATGCTTCCCTCCGGGGTTTGAAGAACATCGCTGTAATGCCACCTGCATCGGCCGCGAGGCCGTCGATCGGTAGAACGCGTGCTTCTATAACCAGTACGTCGGGCGTGGGGTTTCCCGTAAAGCGCGACCGCCGCGCGCCCTTCCCACGCGGCTGGCGGTCTGGCCGAAGCCTAGCCCAATCCCGGCCGGGCGCCTCCCGCAGCGCAACAACGCCGCTGGCCGATGCGAGGCGTGGACGCCGCGAGAACGCGGCGATGTCGGCAGTCGCCTATAATTCGCCGACGCTTCCAGCCCGATCCGCATGAGCCTCGTCGAAGATCTCCGTCCCGCCCTGGGCCTGCCCCAGATCCAGCAGCTCGCCGCGCCCGACATGGCCGCGGTCGATGCCCTGATTCGCAGTCGCCTGGCGTCGGACGTGGTGCTGATCAACCAGATCGCCGACCACATCATTTCCGCCGGCGGCAAGCGCCTGCGGCCGATGCTGGTGATGCTGGCCGGCCGCGCGGCCGGCGGCGGCGGCGCCGAACACCACCAGTTGGCGGCGATCATCGAGTTCATCCACACCTCGACCCTGCTGCATGACGACGTGGTCGACGAGTCGGACCTGCGGCGCGGCCGCAGCACCGCCAATGCCCTGTGGGGCAATGCGCCGAGCGTGCTGGTGGGCGATTTCCTGTATTCGCGCAGCTTCCAGCTGATGGTCGAACTGGACCGCATGGAAGTCATGCGCATCCTCGCCGACACCACCAACCGGATCGCCGAGGGCGAGGTGCTGCAGCTACTGCACGTGCATAACCCGGACACCGATGAAGCGGCTTACCTGCGCGTCATCGAGCGCAAGACCGCGGTGCTGTTCGCCGCCGGCACCTGCTTGGGCGCGCTCGCCAGCGGTGCCGACGAAGCGCTGCAAGCGCGGCTGTACGACTACGGCATGCAGCTGGGCTACGCGTTCCAGATTGCCGACGACGTGCTCGACTATGCCGCCGATGCCAGCGACCTGGGCAAGAACCTGGGCGACGACCTGGCCGAAGGCAAGGCGACGCTGCCGCTGATCCACGCCATCGCCCATTCCGATGCGGCCACCCAGGCGCGCCTGCGGGAGATCGTCGAGCAAGGCGACTCCGCGGCGATGCCGGAAGTGCTGGCGGCGATCCGCGCCACCGGCGGCCTCGAATACAGCCGCCAGCGTGCCGCCGAATATGCCGAAGCCGCCGAGCGGGCGCTGGATGGCCTGGCCGAAAATGAAGCCGTGGCGGCGTTGCGCGGCCTGGCGCGCTACGCGGTCGAAAGAACGCACTGACCCGCCCTGCATCTCATGCGTCCTTCTCCCGCATCGCGGGAGAAAGGCGCCGAGGCTTCATTCCCCGAAACGTTCTTCGAAGAAGTCTTCCAGCATCCGGTAGGCGCGCTTGGCCGCGCGCGGGTTGTAGACGCAGCCCGGCGGGCTGTTGGCGTCGGCTTCGGCGAAGCAATGCACGGCACCGGCAAAGTTGACGAACTGCCAGTCGGCGCCGGCGGCATCCATCTCTTTCTGGAACGCGGCGATGTCCTCGGCGGTGACGCTCTTGTCGGCGGCACCGTTGAGCACGAGGATCGGCGTCTTCACCGCGTCCGCCTGCGCCGGCATATCAGTGGCGATGCCGCCGTGCAGGCTGACCACGCCGGCCAGCGCCGCGCCCGAGCGCGCCATCTCCAGCACCGTGGTGCCGCCGAAGCAGAAACCGACCGCGCCGATCCGCGCCGGATCGACCGGCGCCTTGCCTGCCTGCGCCTTGAGCACTTCCACCGCCTTCAACGCGCGGGCGCGCAGGGTCGCGCGGTCGCTGCGCAGCTTGCCGGCGACCTGGCCGGCTTCCTTGTCGTCCTTGGGCCGTACGTTCTTGCCGTAGACATCGGCCACCAGCACGACATAGTCGTCGCCGGCCAGTTGCTTGGCCTTTTCCACCGCCGAGTCATTGACCCCGCGCCAGTTGGGCACCATCACCAGGCCCGGGCGCTTGCCCTCGCCGTCGTTGTCGTAGACCAGGACGCCGCTGAAGGTGTCCGCGCCAATCTTCCATTCGACCGGACGGGCCTGCATCGCCGCCGATGCCGACAGCGGCAACAGCGCCAGAGCCACTACCCCTACCGCCCACTGCCAACGCTGCTGCCACGGATTGCGCCTGCTCATCGGTCCCGCTCCGGCTGGAATGACGGAGCCGAGTGTAGCCTGCCGCGGTGACTGCCAGTGATTGTGCACAGCCGGTGTGGATGGGTACGGGAGAAGCCTGTGGACAATTGTCGGCAGCCCTTGCGGCGCAAGCGTTCGCCGATCAATGGCGAAAATTTGGCCAGTGCATTTTGGCTTCTCCACAGGCCATGTGGATCAATCGCGGAGAAGTTTGTGGATAACCGTCAGCAGGGCTTGCGCTGGTTGGGGTTGCGGCGGGTTGGTGAATATTTAGCCACAGCCTAAAGGCTTGTCGCTCAGGCCACACCGAGGCCCGGGATCGCGCTGATCGCGTCGGGATCAAAACCGGCGAGCTCGGCGAAATGCCGTCCGCGCGCGACGTAGTCGCGATACGCACCGAAGCTCGGTGCACCGGGCGAGAGCAACAACACGCCGCCTTCGCTGCCCAATGCCGTCTGCGCCAAAGAGACTGCCTGCGGCAAATCGGCAGCCGCATGCAGGCCGAAGCGCCCGGCGGCGGCCAGCGGCGCCAGCAGTTCATGGATGCGCGGACCGTTGGCGCCCATCGTGACGATTTCTACCGGCGGCGCCGGGTCCTGCGCCATGTGCGCGGCGAAGTCGTGCCAGTCCAGGCCACGGTCATGGCCACCGGCGAGCAGCGCTACACGCTGGCCGTCGAAGCAGGCCAGCGCGGCGAGGGTGGCGTGCGGCGTGGTGCTGATCGAATCGTTGACGTAACGGATGCCCGCGCGCGTGCCCATGGTCTGCAGGCGGTTGGGCAGCGGCTGGAAGGTCAGCGCGGCCGGCGCCAGCGCGGCGGCATCCAGGCCCAGGGCTTCGATCGCGGCCAGCACCGCGCACAGGTTGCCGCGGTTGTGGCGGCCCGGCAGCGGTACCCGCGAGGTGTCGAACACCGCCATCTCGCCGCGATGCACCACCTCGCCACGCAGGTGCCAGCCATCGGGATGGTTGAACCAGCGCACCTCACTGGCACTCAATGTAGCGCCAAGCGCCAGCAGGCGCGGGTCGTCGGCATTGAGCAGGGCGATGCGCGGCGCCGCTTCAGTGACCAGCGAAAGCTTGTCGGCGATGTAGCGGTCTTCATCGCCGTGCCAGTCCAGGTGTTCGGGAAACAGGTTCAGCACCAGCGCCACTTGCGGCCTTGCGCCGCTGCGTGCCACCTCGCGGGTCTGGTAGCTGGATAGCTCTATCGCCCAATACTGCGGCGGCGGCTCGGGCGCCAGCACGTCGAGCAACGGCAGGCCGATGTTGCCCGCCAATGCGGTGCGATGGCCGCCGGCACGCAGCAGATGCGCCAGCAACGCGGTGGTGGTGCTCTTGCCCTTGGTGCCGGTGACGCAGACCGCGCCCGGCACGATGCCGCCGGCCTGTGCGTGTTCGGCAAACCACAGCGCGGTGGCGCCGATGAAGCGGGTGCCGGCCTGCGCGGCGGCCAGGGCTTCGGGCCGGTTCGGACTGATCCCGGGCGATTTCACCACCACCGCAAAGCGCGCCAGCGCCGCGGCATCGATTTGGGTTTCAACTTGCAATGCCGGGTCGGCCAGCGCCTTGGCTTCGGCCGTCTCGGCGTCGCTGCAGAACAGGGTCAGCGGCTGCGCAGGCAGGCGATGCCGGATTGCCTGGTAGGCCGAACGCCCTTCGCGGCCCCAGCCCCATAACGCGACCGACTGGCCTTCAAGCTGCGAAATTCGCACGCACGCGCTCCCACAGCGGCGCCGGAATGCGGTGCTCGCCGCCGAGTTCGAGTTGCGGTGCCAGCAACAGTTCGTCGGCCGGCAGCTGCGGCTGGATCTCGCGCGCGAAGCGCTGCACCAGCACGTCTTCCTTCCACTCCGGGCGCGCGGCCAGGGTCGCCATCGAGGCCCGCGATTCGCGGCCTTCGCCGACGCACTCGAACGGCTTGTGGTCCTGGAATTCGAGCAGCGCATCGAAGCCGCCGGCCTGGCTGGCGTCGTCGAGCAGGTTGCGGCCGAAGATCTTCACCAACCGGGTCTTGGGCATGAACGGCGCCAGCGCCAGGAACACGAAGTGGCACTTCGGGCAGACCCCGCACCAGCGGTTGACCGGGCGCTCGCCCATGATGTGGAAGTTGCGGTTGCAGCTGGAGAAGTGGGCGTCGTAGTGGTCGTTCTTGGCGAACTGCCGCGCCACCGCGAGTTCCGATAGCGGGCGCAGCAAGGAGTAGTAATGCAGGTCGGCGGCGACATGGCGTTCGACGTGCTCGCCCAGCGCGCGCTCCCAGTGCCAGCCCTTGGACCACTGGTGATTGACCTCGCCGGTGCCGGGAATGAGGCTGCCGTAGCTGGCCGAATGCTCGTTGGAGAACACCACCTGGTCGGCGCCGACCAAAAGCGCGGCGAACAGCATGATCATCGAGTTGATCGCGGTCACCGGGATGTGGCCGTTGTAGGCGCCCTGCTGGTTGAGCTCGAACAGCGCCGGCGCCAGCGTGCGACCGATATTGAGCGTGGACAGTGCGGTGCGCTCGGCGCAGGCACGGATCAACTGCGAGCCGCCGATCCAGGTCACCGTTTGCGCCACGCCCGCGGCACGCAGCGCCTCGATACTGACCAGCGAGTCCTTGCCGCCGCCAATGGCGACCAGCGCGTGCTCGCGCAGGCCCACGGCCGGCGCCGTTGCGGCCGGCGCCGCCTCCGCCGGCAGCTTGAAGCGCCCGCGCAGATTGAGGCCATTGCGATAGGCGAACTCGCCCAGGCCGTGCAGGTACAGGTCTTCGACCAGCGCGGCGGTGGCCGCGTCGATCTGGTAGCTGTCGATCACCACCTGGGCCGGCACCGCGGCCTTGTAGTAGCTCACCCCGGCGAACAGGTGCAGCAGGCGCAAGGCGCGCTCGGCGGCCTCGGCGCGCGCGCCGTCGAGCTGGAACGGCGCGCCCGGCACCGTGATCGTCTCCACCAGCTCCGGGCCCTGGTCGAAGGCATAGACCAACGAGGCGACGCCGCTGGCGGGATCGAAGCCGCAACGGACGAAGCGGAAGCAGGAGACCTGGGTTTTGTCGAAGGCAGTCATGGCGTATCCGCAAACAGGCAGCCCGGTTTTCGCGCGCAGCTGCGCGCGGCCGGGAGAATCAGGAGGAAAGAAAGGTCAGGTCGCTCAGCCGGCCGGGACATCGATCACGTCCTCGCGCGGCAGTTCGCGCTGGTTGTAGGTGCTGGACATCGAATAGCCATAGGCACCGGCGTCGGAAACCAGCATGACGTCGCCCGGCGCACTGGCCAGCGGCAGCTGCCGGCGCTTGCCGAACACGTCTGAGGATTCGCAGATCGGCCCGACCACGTCGAACGGACCGCGGGCGTCGTCGTCCAGGCGCGAAAGGTTGTCGATGTCGTGCCAGGCGTCGTACAGCGCCGGGCGGATCAAGGTGTTCATGCCGGCATCCAGGCCGACGCGATGAATCCCGTCCTTCTCGATCACCTGGGTCGCATGCGCCAGCAGCACACCGCACTCGGCCACCAGGAAGCGCCCCGGCTCGATCGCCAGGCGGAACGCAGAGTGCACCGCGCGTACTTCGGCCAGGCCGGCCGCCCAGCGTTCCAGGTCGAACGGCTCGTCCTCGGCGCTGTAGGGAATCGGCAGGCCGCCGCCGATGTCGATGGTTTCCACGGTGCCGATGCGGCGGGCGAAGCCGGCCAGTTCGTCGAACACCAGGCGCCAATGCTGGCCGGTCTCGACGCCGCTGCCGAGGTGGGCGTGCAGGCCGGTGATGGTGATGCCCAGCGCGCGCGCGGCATCGAGGAATTCGTCCACGCGCGAGGCCGCCAGGCCGAACTTGGAATGCTTGCCGCCGGTGTTGACCTTCTCGTGATGACCATCGCCATGACCCAAGTCGATGCGCAACCACAGGTGGCGATTGCGGAACACTTCCGGCCAGTGCTGCAAGGCCTCGACGTTATCGAGGGTGACGGTGACCCCCAGGGCGAAAGCGGCTTCGTACTCGGCCTTGGGCGCGAAGCTCGGCGTGAACAGCACCCGCCGCGGCGATAGCTCGGGCAGCGTGTCGAACACCCGGCGCAATTCGCCGTGCGAGACGCACTCCAGGCCGAAGCCTTCCAGCACCAGTGCTTCGAGGATGGCCGGGTGCGAGTTGGCCTTGATCGCGTAGTAGCGCTGGTCGATGGCGGCAATGGCCTGCAGCGCGCGGGCGCGCTCGCGCACGGTCGGCAGGTGGTAGATGTAGCGCGGGGTGCCGGCCTGGGCCAGTCGCAGCAAGTGCTCGCGCTCGCCGCGCCACCACGGCACCGGCCGCGGCCGCACCGAGCCGGTGATCTCGCGCCAGCGCGGGCCGAACACTTCGCCCTCGCCCACCGGCATCGCGCCGCTGTCGATCAACTCGGCATGCAGGATCGGCAGCAGGCCGTCGGCGTCGCTTTCATCGATGACGAAGGTCAGGTTCAAGTCGTTGGAGGACTGCGAGATCATGTGCACGCGCTCCTGGCCGAACGTGGCCCACACATCCGAGAGCTTGTGCAGCAGCGAGCGCATGCCACGGCCAACCAGGGTGATGGCCGCGCACGGAACGATGATCTTGACCCGGCAGATTTCCGACAGGTCGGCCGACAGCGCCGACAGCACGTCGGTATTGACCAGGTTCTCGGACGGGTCCAGCGACACGGTGACGTTGGTTTCGGCGGTGCCGATCAGGTCCACCGACAGCCCGTGCTTCTTGAACAGCGCGAACACGTCGGCCAGGAAGCCGACCTGCTGCCACATGCCGATGCCTTCCATCGACACCAGCACGATGCCGTTGCGGCGGCTGATCGCCTTGACGCCCGGCACCGGCTCGGCGGTGCCGTCGATGCGCGTGCCGGGCAGGTCAGGACGCTCGGTGTCGAGGATGGCCATCGCCACGCCGGCGTCGCGGCACGGCTTGATCGAGCGCGGGTGCAGCACCTTGGCGCCGGTGGTGGCGATTTCCTGCGCTTCGTAATAATCCAGGCGGGTGAGCAGGCGGGCATCGGGCACTTCGCGCGGATTGGCGCTGAACATGCCCGGCACGTCGGTCCAGATCTCCACGCGGTTGGCACCCAGCAACGCACCGAAATAGGCGGCCGAGGTATCCGAACCGCCGCGACCGAGGATGGCGGTGCCGCCGTCGGCGTGGCGCGAGATGAAGCCCTGGGTGATCAGCATGCGCGTGGGCTGGGCGTCGAAGCGCGCCTTCCAGGCGGCATCGGACTGCCACTGGCACGACACCGACAAGCGGCGCGACCACTCGCTCTGGTTCGGCAACGGCGGCAACGCGCTGAGCCATTCGCGCGCGTCGGCCCACCCCATGTCCAGGCCGTTGGCAGCGAGATAGGCGGCGCCGAGCGTGGAGGACAGCAATTCGCCCTGGCCCAGCACTTCGGCCTGCCAGTCGAGCGTGCGGCTGGTAGCGCGCGGGTCATCGAGCAGGCCACGCAAGGCGGCCAGACGAGCGCCGAGCACCGCCTCGGGGTCGAGTTCGAGTTCGGCCAGGAAGTCGCGGTGGCGCTGCTCCAACGCGGCGACGCGCTCGCGCCTGTCGGCCGCGCCATCGGCAATGGCGGTCAATTCATTGGTGACCCCGGACAACGCCGACACCACCACCAGCACCCGCGCGCCGGTTTCATCGGCACGTTTTTTCGCCAGTTTCCCGATCGTGTCCCAGCGATGGCGACGCGACACCGAAGTGCCGCCGAACTTGAGGACGATCCAACGATCCACGGAAGGGGAAGCTGACATGGTTGCGGTTGTCTACGATAGGGGGGAGAAACCGCGCCACGAACGGGCGCGTAACCCCCGATTCTACCGCCACGGACCCCGCCATGACCGCCCGCCGCTATCTCCAGCTCGACGTTTTCTCCCACCGCCCGGGCACCGGCAACCCGCTTGGGGTGGTGCTGGATGCCGGGGATCTGTCCGACCACGAGATGCAGGCACTGGCGGCCTGGTTGAATCTGTCCGAGACCGTCTTCTTCCTTCCGCCGGGCAGCGGCGCCGATTACCGCATCCGCATCTTCACCCCGTGCATGGAACTGCCCTTCGCCGGCCACCCCAGCGTGGGCGCGGCATGGGCCGCCGCGCATCTCGGCCTGGCCTCGCCGCGCAACGGCCAGCTGATGCAGCAGTGCGAGGCCGGTTTGTTGCCGGCGCAACTGAGCGGCCCGCGCGAAGACCTGCGCGCC
>DATCVI010000084.1:0-54567 GCA_036566925.1 Stenotrophomonas sp. | reverse complement strand
ATGGCGGGGGTTGGCGCCAGGATTTGCAACGCGGCTTTGTCTGGCGGGTTACGTGCGGCATGCGGGGGGTGAGCCCTTTCAGGACACGCCGTGAACCCATCCCTGGGGGCTAATCGGCGACATCCATGTCGCCGATTGTCCCGAAAGGGGTTTAGCCCCGACCGCCCCACAGATCGCCTCGACTTTTAGAAAGAGCGCCCTCATCCGCCGCTGCCACGGCACCTTCTCCCACGAGTGGGAGAAGGACGGCATGGCTGCTCGCAAGCTTCAATCAAGCGCCGACGGCAATAGCCTTCCTTCTCCCGCCTGCGGGAGAAGGTGTCGCGACAGCGACGGATGAGGGCGTTCTCTCCCCCACAAACGCGGCCTTCTATCGGGCGTTTGGGGCCGGGCCCTTGCCCGGGGGCGTTGGGCGACAGGACGTCGCCCAAACGAGCCCCGCATGGATGCAGATCTTGGCGTCCCCCGGGCAAGGGCCCGGCCCCGGACGCCGCACGGAAAAACCAAGAGTCCATGCGCAATCACCCCAAACGAACGGTCTCAAATACCTCCCCATACTGAGCGTGCAAAAGCCACAACTCCCCGAGCGTCCGCCCACTAACCGGATCAACAAACCCCGGCGCAATATCAGCCAACGGCTTCAACACGAAAGCATGCTTCAGCTCCGGGCGCGGCACCCGCAGATGCCCCGGCCCCTCCACGATGCAGTCACCGTAGAAAATGACGTCGATATCCAGCGTACGGTCGCCAAAACGTGGACCGCTGCGGTCGCGGCCATGCGCGTCTTCCAGCGCGTGCAGCCAGGCGTCGAGCGGCTCCAATGCCATCTCCGTCTGCAGTAGCACCCCGTTGTTGAGGAAGTCCGGGCCGTCGAAACCCACCGCCGGCGTGCGATAGGCGGGAGAGACACGCAATTCGCCGAACTTGGCATGCAAAGCCTGCACCGCGGCGTGCAGATGGTGGGCCGGGCGCAGGTTGCTGCCAAGGCTGAGGAGGACGGTAGTCATGCAATATTCGCGCACGCGCGCGGCAGCAGCGTCAACCACCTCTTCACGAAGCGGTGCCGCCGGCTGCCTAGAATGACCCTTCCCGCACCGATGGCAGCGCCATGACCTATTGCGTCGGCATCGAAGTGAATGAAGGCCTGGTATTCGCCGCCGATACCCGCACCAACGCTTCGTTGGACGATGTACGCGTGTATCGCAAGCTGCACCTGTTCGAGTATCCGGGCCAGGCAGTATTCGCGCTGATGGCCGCCGGCAACCTGGCTACCACCCAGCTGGCGCTGGCACGGCTGCAGCGCGATGTCGAAGATGATGCGCCGCTCAACCTGCGCCGGTTCCGCCATCTATTCGAGGTGGCCGAGTACATCGGACAAGTGCTCGTCAGCAGCCAGGTGGACACTTCCGATCGGCCCGAGTTCGAGGGCATCAGCACCCAGGCCACACTAATCCTGGGCGGCCAGGTCGCGGGCGAGCGCCCGGGCTTGTACATGATCTATCCGCTCGGCAATGCGATCGCTTCTTCGCCCGAGACGCCTTACCTGCAGATCGGCGAGTCCAAGTACGGCAAGCCGATCCTGGACCGCATCATCCGGCCGGAAACGCGCCTGGAGGACGCCGCGCGCACCGCGCTGGTGTCGCTGGATTCGACCATCCGCTCCAATCTGTCGGTGGGCATGCCCATCGACCTGG
Source organism: Stenotrophomonas sp. (assembly GCA_036566925.1). Classification (GTDB taxonomy): domain Bacteria; phylum Pseudomonadota; class Gammaproteobacteria; order Xanthomonadales; family Xanthomonadaceae; genus Stenotrophomonas_A. The sequence continues at coordinate 52,873 of DATCVI010000084.1, read as the reverse complement.
CCCTGATCCGCCGCGACGACCTGCGGGTAACCGAACGCATCCGCCTGGACGCCGATACGCCTTTATATGCGGACATCCACGCCAACTGGTCGCGCAAGTTGACCGACGCGGTCCACACCCTGCCGCGCTTTCCCTGGGAGCTGCCAGGGATCTAACCGGTTTCCAGCGCGTGCGCCACGGCGCGGAACACCCGCCGCATCTCCAACGGCTTGCGCAGCACGTGGACCGGGATATCCGGCGGGAAATGCTCGCGCTGCAGCGGTTGCCCCACGTCTTCCAGGACGATGGCCGGACCTTCGTACCCCAGCTCCTGCATCGTCAGCAGCAGGCTCACCGCGGACAGCAGGATGATGTCGCTGTCGACGATGACCAGGTCCGGCAATGCGTGTTGCTGCGCGTATTGCAGGGCGGCGGCGCCATCGGCCGCAAGTTGCGGCTGGTAGCCCTGGCTCGACAACGCGTTGCCCAGCAGCGACAGCCGCGTGGCCTCGCCATCAACCAGCAGGATGCGCTGGCCGCGGCCCAGCGGTAGTTCGGGTTCGTTGTCGCCCACGGCCAAGGACGCTGCGCGCAGCGGCAGCACGATGTCGAAACGCGTGCCCTCGCCTTTGTGGCTGGTGACCTGGATGGTGCCGCCGTAGCTCTCGACGATGCGCTTGCAGGAAATCAGGCCCAGGCCAGTGCCGTCGGGCTTGGTGGTGAAGAACGGGCTGAACAACCGCGACAAGGTGTCCGCATCCATGCCCATACCGGTATCGGCCACGCTCAGCCGTAGCTGGGCGTCAGCTTCCGGCTGTGCCGACAGCGTCAGCACGCCGCCCTCCGGCATCGCCTGCAAGGCGTTCAAGCTGAGGTTGAGCAGGCACTGCTGCAACTCGGTGTAGTTGGCCTCGACACTCAGGTCGCCGTCGCCGCCATCCACGTGCAGGGCGACGTCCTTCGGCACGCTGCTCTTCAGCAGCAGTTGCACGGCCTGGAACAGGCGCGCCACCGATACCCGTTCGCGCGGCTTGTTGGAGCCGCGCACGAACGACAACATCGATTCGGCCATCTCGTGCCCGCGCCGACCGCACTCGGCGATCACATCGGCGAGTTGGCGCAACTGCGGGTCGTCGCTGCGCGCGATCAGCAGGTCCGGCACGATCAGCAGTGGCTGCAGGATGTTGCGCAGGTCATGGCTGAGGCCGGCGGCGAGCAGGGCCAGGCTTTCCAACCGTTGCGCCCGCATCAGCTCGTTCTCGACGCGTTCGCGGTCGCGCTCTACCCGCGCCTCGCGCACAGCGCGCACCACGGCTGCCGGCAGGCGGGTCGGGTTGTGCTTGATGATGTAATCGTTCGCGCCTTCTTGCAGCGCCTTGACCGCGGTCTCCTCGCCCATGGTGCCGGAGACGAAGATGAAAGGCGTCAGGGGGTCGGCCGCGCGCACGATGCGTAGCGCCTCGTGCCCGGAGAATCCCGGCATGCTCAGGTCCGACAGCACGATGTCCGGGACGAACCGCTCCAGGCTGAGGCGCAGCGAAGCTTCGCTGTCCACGCGCTCGAATACCGCTTCCAGCCCGGCCTCCAGCAATTGGTCGGACAATAGCTCGGCGTCTTCCGGCGAATCCTCGATCAGCAGGATCCGCAACTCGCCGAGCCTTCCCCCTTCGTGCGGCATGTCAGTTCGTTCCCGGCGCCTGGTTGATGAGTGCCCAGAAGGTGCCGAGCGTCTGCACGGCATTGAAGAACTGGTCCACGTCCACCGGCTTGACCACATAGGCGTTGACGCCCAGGTCCCAGCTGCGGGCCAGGTCGTTTTCTTCGCGCGAGGAGGACAGGATCACCACCGGCAGGCGCTTGAGCTGCTCGTCGTTGCGGATCTGCTTGAGCACCTCCAGCCCGTCCAGGCGCGGCATCTTGATATCCAGCAGCAGGACCGCCGGCATGCCTTCCTCGCGATTGGCGTAGGCGCCGCGGCGATACAGGTAATCGAGGACTTCCACGCCGTCCTCGACGTGGACGATGGGGTTGGCCAGCCGCGCTTCGCGCAGCGCATCGATGGCCATTTCCGCGTCGGCGAAGCTGTCTTCTGCAAGCAGGATGGTGCGAATGGGGCTCATGTTTCAGGACTCGTGGGAGGGCGCGTCTAGCGCCGAGGGGAGGATGAAGTGGAACGTGGCGCCTTGCTCGACCTGGCTCTCGGCCCAGATGCGCCCGCCATGGCGGGCCAGCACCCGGCGTACCGTGGCCAGGCCAATCCCGGTGCCGGGATATTCGCTGGCCTTGTGCAAGCGCTGGAACACACCGAACAACTTGCCGGCGTACTCCATGTCGAAACCGGCGCCGTTGTCGGTGACGCTGAAATGATGGCTGCCGTCGGGCAGCGGTTCGTAGGCGATGTCGATGCGTGCGACCGGCCGCTTGTTGCTGTACTTGACCGCGTTGCCGATCAGGTTGGTCCACAACTGCCGCATCATGTTCTCATCGGCCACCAGAATGGGCAGCGGCGCGATGTGCCAGTCGATGCGATGCTCGGGGTGTTCGGCCAAGCTGTTGGCCTCGACGATCGCGCGGGTCTCGGCCACCAGCGACTGCATGTCCACCGGCTGCATGCGCATGGCGCTGCGGCCCAGGCGCGAGTACACCAGCAGATCGTCGATCAGCGTAGCCATGCGCCGCGCCGAGCTGCCGATCACTTCCATGTAGTGCAGCGCCTTTTCGTCGGCGGTGTCGCCCAGGTGGCGCGAGAGCTTGTCGGCGAAGCCGGCCACGTGGCGCAGCGGCGCGCGCAAGTCGTGCGAGACCGAGTAGCTGAAGGCTTCCAACTCGCGGTTCACTTCCGAGACCTGCTCGACCTTGCCCTCCAGCTGGCGGTTCAACTCCTGGATGCGCTGGTTGTTGACCTTCTGCAGGCTGACGTCGCTGACCGTCATCAGCACCACTTCATCGTCCCGGTCGGGCAGCGGCATGCGCCGGGCGTTCAACAGCATGGTGCGGACGACGCCATCGGCGGCATGCTGCTCGTGCTCGAAGTCCCACAGTTCGCGGCCGCGCAGCAGGATGTCGGCCAGGCGCTGGCGAATAGTCGGGTCGGCCCAGGCGCCGCCGCCGATGCTGTCCAGCGGGGCACCGCGCGCGTCTTCCTGCTCAAGGCCATAGAGCTCGGAAAAAGCGGTGTTGTACAGCACCAGCCGCTGCTTGCCGTCGAGCAGCACGATGGGTTCGCGCACGGTCTGCAACACGGTCGAGGCGCGCGCCGCGGCACGGGTCGAGGCCTGTTCGGCCACCAGGCGATGCCGGGTCTGCCGCTGCAACAACCAGATCACCGTGCCCAGCAACAACAACTGCACGATCAGCGCGCCCCAGCTCAAGGCGTTGTATTGCACCCGGCGCAAGTCGGACTCGCGATCGCGCTGGAGCAGCAGCGCATTCTCCGCACCTTGCAATTGGTCGATGATGTCGCGCATCGGATTGGCGACCACCATTTCCTGGATCAGCGCATGGGTCTTGTCGGGCTCGCGCGAACGGGCAATGGTCTCGGCCAGCTGCATGCGCCGTTCGATCGTGTTTTCCAGGCGCCCGAGTCGGACCAGTTGTTCCGGGTTGTCACGGGTCTGGTAGATCAGGTCGGCAAGGGCCTTCTTCGCATCGGCCCGGCCCTGGCGCATGCGCTCGTTGAGGACCGGCAGTTCGACGCCATGGGAGCGCATCAGCGCCGAAGACTCGACGTCGCGAACCGAAGACTCCAAGACCTGCGACAACTGCCGAACCTGCTGGCTGTGCATGACCCAATTGGCGGCGTTCTCGGTATTGCGCGCCATTTGCTGCAACAGCACGGCCGGTACGACCACGATCAGGAAAATGGCCGTGGTAAGCACCGGCAAGCGCCAGCGGTCCCAGGCATCTTCGTTGGCGGCTATCTGCATTGGGGTAGCTTCGCTCGATTCCAAAGTTCGCCGGGGTCAGGAATTGTCCCGCGCTCGCCGGTTCCACTGAATAGTTCAGCTTACCGCCGCGAACCGGGCCCGCAGCACGGCAATGATGAATGGGGACATCATACGACCGCCGGCGCCAAAAAAGCGCCCGTCTGCGCGGACGCCAGGCAAGAAAAAAGCGCGCCCGAAGGCGCGCCCGGATCGTGCAGCGGGCCGCCTCGTCTCGGCCCGCCCCACGGTTGAAGCGATTACTTGTCGGCCATCGCCGAGACCTTGAGGTTGGCCGCTTCGACCTTCTTGACGCCCTCGATGCCCTTGGCGACCGAGACCGCCTTGTCATGCTCGGCCTGGGTCTTGACCAGACCGCTCAGCCAGACGACGCCGTTCTTGGTTTCGACCTTGATGTCGCTGCCCGGTACGTTCTCGCTGGCGAGCAGGTCGCTCTTCACCTTGGTGGTGATCCAGGTGTCGCTTGCGGGCTGCTTCGACTCGGCCGGCGGGTTCTTGTTGTCCATCGAAGCCGACGCGAAAGCAGCGCCGGCGCCGAGCGTTGAAACGGCAACGAGCGAAGCGGCAAGGGTGTTGCGGATGAGCTGCTTGTTCATTGGAAACCTCCCGTGGGTGTGAGGTGGAGTCTGCGTACCGGGCGGTGTGGGACACGTGACTTCGGCATGCAGGTGCCGTGAACCATTCAGCACACTCGCTTACCATGGGCGGCCGCAACCCGGTGTCTCTCCATGACCGAACTCAATCTCGCCCTGATCGGCTTCGGCTATGTAGGCCGCGTTTTTCATGCACCTTTGATCGAGGCGACGCCCGGCCTGCGCCTGCACACCCTGGTGTCGCGACAGGCCGATGCGGAGACGGCCTACCCGCAGGCACGCGTGCTCGCCGAACGCGCGGCGGCCTTGAACGACCCCGCCGTCGATGCGGTGGTGATCGCCACGCCCAACGACACCCACGCAGCCATCGCGTTGGAGGCGTTGGCCGCCGGCAAGCACGTGCTGGTGGATAAGCCCTTTACGGTGGATCTGGCACAGGCGCGTGCAGTGATGGCTGCCGCCGCCGATGCCGGGCGCGTGTGCAGCGTGTTCCAGAACCGGCGCTGGGATGCCGACTTCCTCACCGTGCAGCACTTGCTGAAAGAAGGCGTGCTCGGCGAGATTGCCGAATTCCATTCGCACTTCGACCGCCACCGGCCTCAGGTCCGCGATCGCTGGCGCGAGAGCGAAGCGCCCGGCGCCGGCCTGTGGTTCGACCTGGGGCCGCACCTGCTCGACCAGGCCCTGCAGTTGTTCGGCCGGCCGCAAGCGATTGCCGCGGACCTGCTGCGCCAGCGCGACGGCGCGCGCAGCGACGATTACTTCCACGTGGTGTTGCATTACCCGCGTATGCGCGCGCATCTGCACGCCGGCACGTTGGTGGCCGATGGCGGCCGTCGCTTCGCCGTACATGGGCGGTTGGGCAGTTTCATCAAGGACGGACTGGACACCCAGGAAGCGAAGTTGCGAGAGGGCGTGCGGCCTGGCGCGAGCGGCTGGGGCGAAGATCCAGAGGCGGGTTGGCTCACGCTGAGCTGCGGCGAGGGTCCATCGCAGCGCCAGCGGGTGCCGACGTTGCCCGGTGACTATCGCCGCTGCTATGCAGCGTTCGCCGCGGCGGTGCGCGGCGACGGTGCGCCCGCGGCCACGCCTGCGCAGGCGCTCGAGGTGATGGCACTACTGGAACTGGCCGCGCAATCGGCATCGCGCGGCCAGGTGATGACGCTGGACTGAGCGCCTCAGTCCGGTTTGCCGGTGGACGGCGCGGCCGCGTGCAAGGCGTGGCCGCCGAACTCGTTGCGCATCGTCGCCAGCAGTTTGTCGGTGAACGAATCCTTGTCGCGCGAGCGCAGGCGTTCGAGCAACGACAAGGTAATGACCGGCGCGGATACATCCAGGTCGATCGCCTCGGCCACGGTCCAGCGGCCTTCGCCGGAATCCTCGACGAATGGGGCCACGCTCGACAGCCGCGCATCGCGGCCAAGCGCGTCCGCGGTCAGGTCGAGCAGCCAAGAGCGCACGACGCTGCCGTCGCGCCAGATCTCGGCGACCTGGTGCAGATCCAGGCCAAACGCTTCCTTGCGTTCCATCAGCGCGAAGCCTTCAGCGTAGGCCTGCATCATTCCGTACTCGATGCCGTTGTGGACCATCTTCGTGAAATGGCCGGCGCCGCTGGGACCGACGCGGCCCCAGCCGCGGTCCGGGGCCGGTGCCAGGGATTTGAATACCGGCGCCAAGCGCGCAACCGCCGCTTCGTCGCCGCCGATCATCAGGCTGTAGCCTTCCTTCAGGCCCCACACGCCGCCGCTGGTGCCACAGTCGATGTAGGCGATGCCATGCGCGGCGAGCTCGCCAGCGCGGCGTTGGGAATCCTTGTAGTAGGAATTGCCTCCGTCCACGACCAGATCGCCGGGCGCGAGCAAGGGCAGCAATTGCGCCAGGGTGTCATCAACCACCTTGCCGGCCGGCACCATCAACCACAGCGCACGCGGCGCCGGCAACGCGGCGATCAGTTCGGCCAGCGAGGCCACTGGCGCGATGCCCTTGGCCTGCGCGGCTTGGCGCGCCGCCGCGCCCGGGTCGAAACCGACCACGTGGTGACCGCCGCGGATGATCCGCTCGGCCATGTTGGCGCCCATCCGTCCCAGGCCGACCATTCCCAGTTCCATAGCGGTTCCTTGTGTTGAACAGGTGCCAAGATTGGCACGATCGCGGTTATTCGGCATCGGCCGGCGCGTCAACGGTTCGTTGCGCTGGCGCACTGCGCCAACCGGTACTCGATCCAGCGCCGGTACAGCGTGGTATGCAGGTTGTGCAGCGCCAGGTCGATGGTGAAGGGCGTGCGCGGGTTGCGATCGAGCAGGCGGGCGATGTGGTAGCCGATCGGGCGCACGCCGCGGGGATGCACGTAGACGAGGAAGCCGCGATAGAACGGGTCGTCGAGCAGGACCTGCATTTGCGCGACCACCGCGCGTTCGCTGTCGTTGAGATGCTTGAGCGCGGCCGGGTCGCGCTCGTACAACAGCCGCTCGAATCCGCGCCGGCCCGGTGCCTGTACTTGCTGGGAGAGTTCCCACAGACGGCGGTTGACGCGGTCGTAGTAGGCGAGCCCTGCATGCTCGGCCAGCGCGCGTGCCGCCGGGTTACTGACATCGACGACGATGAAATTCTCGGCCTGGTTGCTGAGATCGTCGAGGAAGCGCTTGGAGAAGGCGTGCTCGATGAAACCTGGCACGCCCATGAAGGCCTGCCGTCCCAAGGCAGCGCTGCGCACGCCCTCGCCATCGGCGAGGAATTGGCCGGCCTGGCGCCCCAGCAAGATGCTGTCGGTGTCGTGCAGGGTGAGGAACGTGCCGATCGACAGCTCGCCCGGTGCAAACGCGGCATCGAATCCGCTATCGCCGTATAGCTCGCGCTGCGTGGCCAACTGCGCCACCTGGCGGCCGACGCCGCACTCGCTGCGTACCTGGCCGCGATAGAACGCATCCAGCGCCGCGCTGTTGCCGGCGAGCGGCTGGTAGCCGCGACCGAAACTGCGGAACTGCGTCCAACCTTGCGCGTGCGCGCCGCTGCCGAAGCTGATCCAGCCGGCTTGCAGTGCGGTAAAGCGAAAATCCGGGTTGGCGGCCAGACGCTCGCTGGCCCGGCGCGCCGCTTCGCCAAGCTTGAAAGCGTAGGCGCAGATCGTCGCCGGTTGGTCGAACAGACCCTGCGCGGCGAGCGCGGCGCGGGCGGGATCTGCCGGAAGGACGGCGCGCAGGTCACCGGCGGCTTGCGCCTCGGCCAGGGTGGCACGGGTGCAGGGCTGCCCAGGCGCCACCTGCGGCGCGTCGATGTCGGCGTATTGCAGCTGCCAGCCAAGCTCGGTCAGCAGCTTTGCGGCGCAGCTCGACGGTTGAGGCGCTGCCGCGGCGGTGGTCGCAAGCAGCAGGCCAGCCGCCGCCGATAGCCAAAGCGCCCTGCCCCACCACGGACGCGCACATGACAAGGCCCCGGACGAACCGGGGCCTGGTCGATCTTTGCTCGGCCGTGTCAGCGGCTGCGCGTGCACACCGTCTGCACGACGCGATCGCCGTTGTTCTGCTGGTGCTGGCCCTGGACGTAACGGCCAGTGGCACCGCCGGCCACGGCACCGCCCACGGTGGCGAGCTTGCGCCCGTTGCCCCCGCCGATCTGGTTGCCGAGCAGGCCGCCAACTACCGCGCCGGCAACGGTGCCGGTCACGCGATTGGGGTCGGAGGTATTCTTCTGCACCGTTTCTTTGTGGCAACGGACAACGGTGCCATCGTTGAAACGGCGGCCTTCATCTTGTGGGCCGTAGGTCTGAGCCTGGGCGACGAACGTCAGGCCCACCAGCGCCAACCCGGCCAGGCATCCACGTGCGTTCATGGACGATCTCCTGTTGGTCGCAAGCGGCCCGATGCCGCTGCGTTGCGATCACTGTGTCGGGCTGGGAAACAAAGCACTGTGAAATGCACGCGATGCGTTCAGCAGGCAGCCACGCCGATGAGGGTCATGGCAACGGGTTGCCTTGCGGCGGCGGCGTGTTCGGGGCGGCCGCTGCCGTATCGGCGGCGTTCTCTGGCGCCGCCGGGGCAGCGGCGGGCTTCACTTCGGGTGCTGGCTCGGGCGGGACCGGGTCGGGTGCCGACGGCGGCGGCGGCGGTGGCGGTGGCGGGGCCGCGCCAGCGTCGGCCTTCGACGAGGCCTTCGGCAGGTACGTCGACAAACGCTCGAAGAAGCGCTTGTAGAAGTCGCCGTCCTGCACGGTGACGCTGGCCACGCGCACCATCGAATCGTTGCTGCTGCCCACCGGCAGCGACACCGAGCCGAGTACGCCGACACCGACGCTTGCCGAGGTGGCGCTCTTCTTCAGCGCGTAGCGGTCCTGCACGGCGCTGACGAAGACCCAGGCCTTGTCGTCGCCCTGGGCCACGCAGGAAATGCGCAGGTCGAGTTGCTCGTGCGACTCCTCGGTCGGCTGGAAATTCTTGCTGCCTTCCACTGCGGCATTGTCTGCGCGCGTCACCATGTAGCCCTGGCTCAGCAGCGCGCGCCGGGCCGCTTCGCAAGCCGCCGCGGGCGTTACATCGACACTGCGCGAATAGGTGTTGTCGGAGTTGAACGTCTCGCGCACCAGCAGGTGGTCGGACTTGCCGCGCCCACAGGCAGTGAGCGACATCAGCACCGCGGCGCAAGCCATGACGGGAAGGAGACGGCGTGAAGGAATCATGAGGGATATCCGGTGAAATCCGCCCGCAGGATATCGCCGATACCGTGAGAGATGAACGAAGGCGCTTGCCCGCGGCGGGGCCGGTTCATGCTTGAAGGGCCAATCCCGGCAAGGTTTGCAGGCCGCCACGGTGCGAAGCTGTGCAGGGTCTCGCATTGGAGTTGCATGCATGGTCTTTGCCCGGCTGTCCTGCCTGCTGTCGTTGTTGTTGATCCTGGTCCCGGCGTGGGCCGCTCCGCCGCCGTTACGCGTCATGTCGTTCAACGTGCGTACGCCCGCCGACACCGAACCGGGCCGCCGCTGGGAAGACCGTCGCGGCGCCATGATCGAAGTGATCGAGAAGGCGCGGCCCGACGTGATCGGCACGCAGGAGCTCACCCCCGTGCAGGCCAAGTACCTGGCCGAGCAATTGCAAGGCTACCGCTGGTTCGGCCGCGGCCGCCGCGGCAGCGATGACGACGAGCACATGGGCGTGTTCTTCGATACGCAGGTACTGACGCTGCTGGAATCCGGCGACTTCTGGCTGTCCGATACGCCGGAGGTCGCGGGCAGCGACACGTGGGGCCATCCCTTTCCGCGCATGGTGACCTGGGGCCTGTTCGAGCGCCGCGCCGATGGCAGGAAGTTCTATCTGTTCAATACCCACCTGCCTTACCGCGACCAGGACGAGCCGGCGCGGGTACTTGGCGCAAAATTGCTGTTGAGCCGGATCGCCGCACTCCCGGCCGACGTGCCGGTGGTGCTGACCGGCGACTTCAACAGCGAACCCGGCAGCGATACCTGGCGCACGTTGACCGCGCAGCTGCGCGATGCCCGTGGCGAAGCGGCAAAAGTGGAAGGCCCACGACTGACCTTCCAGGATTTTGGCGGCAGCGAGCGGCGCCAGCTCGACTGGATCCTGCTGCGCGGCTTCCAGTCGCGGCGCTTCAGCACGATCGATACGCGGCCGCAGGGGCTGTTCCCGTCCGATCATTACCCGGTCATGGCCGAGCTGGCCTTCCCTGCCACGGTCACAACTCCCACGCAGCCGCCGCGCTAGGCTCCCTCCCACTTCCACGGGAGCCCACGCCATGGGTCATCGCAGTCGCCTTGCCGGATTCATCATCGATTGCCAGGACTACGACGCCGACGAGGGCGCACGCTTCTGGTCGGCTGCGCTCGGCCTGGAACCCGCACCGGCCTATCGCGAAGGGGAAGCCGAGTACGCCGAGCTGAAAAATGCCCCCGGCGGCCTGCAAGTGGAAGTGCAACGCGTGAGCCATGCCTCGCGCGTACACCTGGACATCGAGAGCGATGACATCGATGCGGAAGCCGAGCGCCTGGAAAGGCTCGGCGCCAGGCGCATTGGTTTCGTCAAACGCTGGTGGGTGATGGAGGCGCCGACCGGCCACCGCTTCTGCATCGTGCGGATGCGCGACCCGGCGAGCCGGCCCGACGCCAACACCTGGGATTAGTCGGCCGCTGGCGACACGCGCAACCAGTCCGCCAGTTGCCGCAACGGCAACGGCAATGCGGTGAAGTCGCGCGCCACCAGCCACAAGGTTCGATGTGCCCAAGGTTCATCCAGCGCGATGGTCGCCAAGGCCGCGCTTGCGGTACTGCGGCGCGCAGCGCTGAGCGGCACGATCGCCACGCCGGCGCCGCGCGCCACCATCCGGCACAGCACTTCCAGCGCCGGCACGTGCGCACGCCACTGCAGGCGCCCGCCGGCCTCGGCCGCACGACTGATCAAGTGGCGTTGCAGCGCGCTGTCGGCGGACAAACCGAGCAGGCCTTCGCCGAACAGGTCAGGCAGCCGCACCGCCTGTGCCCGCGCCAGGCGGTGTTGGCGCGCGCAGACCAGCACCAGCTCATCCTCGCCGACCACCTCACCTTGCAGGTCACGGCGGCTGGCATGGTTGGCGACCACCGCCAGTTCGGCTGCCGCTTCGCGCACCGCATCGGCCGCTTCGACGCTGCCGCGTTCGACCAACGCCACGTCCAGGGCGGGATGGGCCACCAGGAAGTCGGCGATGCGTTCGGGCAGCCATTCGCTCAAGGCCGCGGTATTGGCGAGCAATTGGATCGTGGCGCGCTGGCCGCCGGCATATTCGGCCAGTTCACCGCGCAGGCGCGCCACCTCGCCGCCAATCTGTCGCGCATGCCGCAGCAGCGCGCGCCCGGCGGGGGTGAGCTGCACACCGCGCCGGCCGCGCTGCAGCAACGTGACGCCGGCCTGGTCTTCGAGCTGCCGCAGGCGCGCACTGGCCGCCGCCAGCGATAACGCGCAAGCGGCGGCGCCGGCGGTGATGCTGCCTGCATCGGCGACGGCAACGAACAGGCGCAGGTCGGTCAGGTCGAAATGCATCGGCGGCTCCAGCCTTCGGCAACTACGAAGGCAGGCTCAGGATATCGCGCATTGTGCGCAGGCCGCCGCGGGACAAGCATGGCCGCATGTCGAACCTATTGCCGCACCTGCCGTTCCTGGTCGCCGTGTTCCTGCTGGCCGGCATGGTCAAAGGCGTCACCGGCATGGGCCTGCCCACCGTGGCGATGGCGCTGCTGGCGTTGCGGATGAGCCCCGCCGCGGCGGCCAGCCTGATGCTGCTGCCTTCGTTGCTGACGAACCTGCAGCAGGCGCGCGGCAGTGGTGGCTGGCTGCGCTTGGCGCGGCGGCTGGCGCCGATGCTGCTGGCGACCACGCTGGCGACTGTGCTCAGCGCCGGGGTGCTGGCCGATAGCGATGGGCAGGCGGCGCGGATCGGTCTCGGCGCGATGCTGTTGCTGTATGCAGTGTTCGGACTCAGCCAATGGACGCTGCCCGCGCCCGGCCGCCACGAAGGCTGGCTGGGCGCGCTGTGCGGCGCCTTGACCGGGCTGGCGACCGGCGCGACCGGTGTGTTCGTGCTGCCGGCCCTGCCTTATCTGGTGTCGTTGCGGCTGCCGCGCGACACCCTGGTCCAGGCGCTGGGCCTGTGCTTTAGCGCTTCGACCCTGGCGCTCGCCGCGGCGCTGGCCGGACATGGGGTGCTGGATGCCACCACTGCGCCCGCTTCGCTCGTGGTATTGCCACCCACGCTGTTTGGCCTGTGGCTGGGCGGACGCCTGAGGGCGCGGCTGCCACCGGTGCTGTTTCGCCGCGTGTTCTTCGTAACCCTGGCGGCACTGGGCGCAGAGATTCTGTGGCAAGCCTGGGGCTGACGCGCGCCTGCAAAAAGAAAGCCCCGCAACCGCGGGGCCTTCTCAATCTACAAGGCAATCCGGTTGCACGACTCAGTCGGCCCAACGCCCCGGCGCGCTCGACTGCGGCAACACCTGCGCCGACAGCGGGCGGTCCTGTTCGAGCAGGTTCAGCGCGTCGGCCAGGATCGCGGCGGACTCGTGCAACAGCGGGTCCGGGCGCTTCTCGGCCGCCTTCTCGCGCGCGGTGTCCTTGACGATGTCGCGCTCATTGCCGGTCAAACCGTCGTCGGCATCTTCGGCCAGCGGATCGAGCGGCATGCCGAGCTGCTTGCGCATCGCCTGGCGTTCCTTGCGCTGGTTGTCCTGCTTCTCACGTTCGGCACGGCGCTCGGCTTCGTTGAGGGAGACGTACTTCTTGGCCTTTTCCTCGCGGAACTGGTCGACGTCCTGCTCCCACCACTGGAATTCCTTGTCCTGCGCCACGCGCGAGGCATGCAGGCTTTCCAGCTTCGGCAACAGCGGGCCGAAGTTGCCGTACTGCGTGTGCGGCACCGAAGCGATCCGCGTCCACGGCAAGGCGTTGTCGTAGGTGCTTTCGCCGAACTCGCTGGCATCCACGCTCGCCGGGAAGGCGATGTCCGGCACCACGCCCTTGTGCTGGGTGCTGGAGCCGCTGACGCGGAAGAACTGCGCGATGGTCAGCTTGACCTGGCCGAATCGCTGCTCTTCGCTTGCGGGCCAGCGATCGAGGTCGACGATGTTCTGCACCGTGCCCTTGCCGAAGGTGGTCTCGCCGATCACCAGGCCACGGCCGTAGTCCTGGATGGCGCCGGCAAAGATCTCCGACGCCGAGGCCGAGCCACGGTTGATCAGCACCGCCAGCGGGCCGTCCCACGCGACCTTCTCGCTGCGGTCGCCATTGACGGTGACGCGGCCGCCGGATTCGCGCACCTGCACCACCGGGCCCTGCTCGATGAACAGGCCGGTCAATTCCACCGCCTCGTCCAGCGAACCGCCGCCGTTATTGCGCAGGTCCAACACCACGCCGTCGATCTTGTCGTTCTTGAAGCCAGCCAGCAGCTTGGCGACGTCGCGGGTAGCCGAAGCGTAGTCGGCGGCATTGCGGCGGCGGCCTTCGAAGTCCTGGTAGAAGCCGGGCAGCTTGATGATGCCGATACGGCGCTGCGGCTCACCGTCCTTCGCCGGCAAGGTGATCGTCTCGCCCTTGGCGGCCTGTTCGGCCAGGCGCACTTTCTGCCGGGTCAGCGTCACGGTGCGGTGGTTACCGTCGATGCCAGACTCGGCCGGGATGTATTCGATCCGGACCTGGGTGTCCTTCTTGCCGCGGATCTTGGCCACGACATCGTCGATGCGCCAGCCGATCACGTCTTCGACCGGCCCGGACTTGTCCTGGCCGACGCCGACGATGCGGTCGCCCGGCTTGAGGGTGCCGTCGATCGCCACCGGGCCGCCAGCGATGACCTCGCGGATCACCACCATGTCGTCCTGCTTCTGCAGCTGCGCGCCGATGCCTTCCAGCGACAGCGACATCTGCTGGTTGAAGTTCTCGGCGGTGCGCGGGGTGAAGTAGTCGGTGTGCGGGTCAACCGCGTTGGTGTACGCGCCCAGGAAGACCTGAAAGATGTCCTCGCCCTTGAGTTCGTTCACCGATTTGGCGAGGTTGGCGTAACGCTTGTCCAGCGTCTTGCGGATGTCGGCCTGCTGCTTGCCGGCCAGCTTGAGCCGCAGCCAGTCGTTCATGACCTGCTTGCGCCACAGCGAATCGAGTTCCGCGTCGTTGGCCGCCCAGGGCGCCTTCTCGCGGTCGTATTCGAACTTCTCGCTGCTGTTGAAATCGAAATTCTGGTTCAGCAGCTTGCGCGCGAAGGCCACGCGCTGGCCGACGCGCTGCTTGTACACGGCGAACACTTCGAACGCCGGGTCGAGCTGTCCATCGCGGATGGCACTGCCGACCTTGGCTTCGATCGGCGCGAAGCCATCCACATCGGCCTGGGTGAAATACAGCTTGCTGGCGTCGAGTGACTCGAGGTAGCGCTTGAACACGTCCTTGGTCATCGCCTCGTCGAGCTCGCGCGGCCGGTAGGCATAGCGGCTGTCCGAAAGCAGGCCATACACCAGCTTGCTGGCGGTGGCCTGGTCGGCAGTGGCGGCCGGCGGCATCGCGGTATCGGCGCGCGCCATCAGCGCCAACGGCGCGGTCAAGGCCAGGGCCAACAGGCCAGCAGTGAACCTGGCGGGGACTTTGTAGTTCATCGGCATACTCTCGGCACCAGGCCGTAATGGGGGGCTGCGGAAGCATCTGACAGCACGACAGTGCCGAAAGTTGCCGCACTTGTCATCAGTGCGGCCCCAGCGTAGCGCGCCGGGGGGACTACGGTCTGTAAACGCCCCGTTAGCCGCCATGCGGCGGCGATGGCGGGTTCAGGCACCGGCTCAGGCGGCGACGCCGGCACCCGCCGCCTGGCGGTCGGCGTGGTAGGAGGAGCGCACCATCGGGCCCGAGGCAACATGGGCGAAGCCCAGGCTGTAGCCGTAGTCCTCCAGCGCCTGGAACTCTTCGGGGGTCCAGTAGCGCATCACCGGGTGGTGGTGCGGGGTCGGCTGCAGGTACTGGCCGATGGTGATCATGTCGACGTCGTGGGCGCGCAGGTCGCGCAAGGTGGCCTGCACCTGCTCCATGGTCTCGCCGAGACCGAGCATGATGCCGGACTTGGTGTTGAGCGTCGGATGCTGGGCCTTGAACTTCTGCAGCAGGGTCAGCGACCACTGGTAGTCGGCGCCCGGACGTACGTTCGGGTACAGATCCGGGACGGTTTCGATGTTGTGGTTGAACACGTCCGGCGGGCTGGTGGCCAGGATCTCCAGGGCCCGGTCCATGCGGCCCTTGCCGCGGAAGTCCGGGGTGAGGATCTCGATGCGCGTGCGCGGCGCGTGCTCGCGGATGGCGCTGATGCAATCGGCGAAGTGCTGGGCACCGCCGTCGCGCAGGTCGTCGCGGTCGACGCTGGTGACCACCACGTACTTCAGGCCCATGTCGGCCACCGTGGTGGCCAGGCTGAGGGGCTCATTGGCGTCCGGCGGCTTGGGCCGGCCGTGGGCGACGTCGCAGAACGAGCAGCGGCGCGTGCAGACCTCGCCGAGGATCATGAAGGTCGCGGTGCCGTGGCTGAAGCACTCGTGGATGTTCGGGCAGCTGGCCTCTTCGCAGACCGTGACCAGGCGGTTTTCCCGCAGCTTGGCCTTGAGGTTCTGCACCGCGTTGCCGGACGGGATGCGCACGCGGATCCACGAGGGCTTGCGCAACACCGGCACATCGGCGAACTGCACCGGCGAGCGGTGGATCTTGTCCCCGCCGACTTGCTTGACGCCGGCCTGCAGGGGCGCGGCCGGGGCACTGTCGGTCGAGACGACCTCCAGGGGAATGGTGCGGGCAGTTGGCTGGGTCATGGCAAGGCGAATGCGCGGTCAGGCCGCGGGAATGAGGTCGGGCAAAGCCGGTTCGGCGTGCAGTTCCAGGCCGAACTGGCGGGCCAGTTCGTCGAGCAGCACGCGCTGCACAGGCGCCAGGCCGGAAGGGCCGCCCAAGTTTAGCACCGAGGTCACCTGCAGGCCCTGGTAGCCGCAGGGGTTGATGCGCTGGAAGGGTTCCAGGTCCATGTCCACGTTGAACGCCAGGCCATGGAAGGTGCAGCCGCGGCGCACGCGGATACCGAGCGCGGCGATCTTGGCATCGCCGACGTAGACCCCGGGCGCGCCTTCGCGACGCACCGCGACGATGTTCCATTCCAGCAGGGTGTCGATGATCGCCTGCTCGATCTTGCAGACGTACTCGCGCACGCCGATGCCCAGGCGACGCAGGTCCAGCAGCGGGTAGACCACGATCTGGCCGGGCCCGTGGTAGGTCACCTGGCCGCCGCGGTCGACGTGCACCACCGGGATATCGCCGGGCGCCAGCACGTGCTCGTCCTTGCCGGCCTGGCCAAGGGTGAACACCGGATCGTGCTCGACCACCCACAGTTCGTCGCGCGTGGCTTGGTCGCGGGCATCGGTGAAGCGCTGCATGGCGCGCCAGACCGGCTCGTAGGGCTGGCGGCCAAGCTGGCGCACGCTCGCCGGCTGCAGGGCAGCCGATGCAAGCTCGCGCGCGCAGGCCGCTACAGCGTCCACTTCACTTCCGGGTGGTCGCGCAGGACGCGATGGGCTTCGTCGTATTGCTCGCGGCTGGCGGCTTCGAAGGCGATCCGCACCGAGACGTACTTGCCGTTGCTCGAATGCTTCCAGCTGATGCGCTCCTCCAGCACTTCAACACCGCTGGTGGCCAACAGGCGCGGCAGTTCGGTTTCCAGGCCCTTGTCCGCGGTGCCCATGGCGCTGAGCTCGAAGGTGCCGGGGAACTGGAAGCCGTGTTCGGGGTTGTCGGATTTGATTTCCATGCCCGCCATTATTGAGCCGCGGCCCGGCAAACCCAAGCCCGGCCATGGAACGCAGCGCGCTACTGGCGGCCGGCGCAGTGCGCAGATGGAAACGCTGCGGTGCGCTCGCGGGGCTGGTCGAGCGGAACCGGACAGCGTTTAATTTCACGCGTCCGTGCTTCCCCATTCACATTGCTTAGCTAGCGCTGTCCGCTAGCGTCCGGCTCATCCCCCTCACGGTACCCCCCATGCCCTTATTGCGTCCGCTGTCCCTGGTGCTGGCCGCGGCCGTCTGTGCCGCCCTCGCCGCCCCCGCCCATGCCGCCGACCAGTGCGAACAAAGCACGATGGACCAGACCCCGCCGGCGGTGAACTTCCGCGTCGACAACGACTTGTTCGGCGGTGCCGACCAAGACCAGGGCTACACCAACGGCGCGATGATCACGCTGGTGTCGCCGAACCTGGTCGACTACACCAACGACCCCTGCCTGCCGCGCCTGGCGCGCTGGGTGAACACCCACCTGGAGCGCCTGCACCCGGGCGAATTCCAGCAGCAGAACATGGTTTTCTCGTTCGGCCAGGGCATCTTCACCCCGACCGACTACACCCGTACCGACGTCATCCCCGACGACCGCCCCTACGCCGGCATCCTCATGGCCAGCTTTGGCTACAACGCGCGCAACGATGACCACCTGCGCACCACGCAGCTGCAGTTGGGCATCGTCGGGCCGTGGGCGCTGGGCAAGCAGGTGCAGAATGCGGTGCACGAAGTGCTCGACGACCCGAAGTTCCAGGGCTGGGACAACCAGCTGCACAACGAGCCGCTGATCGGCATCGTGCATGAGCGCATGCGCCGCTGGCCCGGCGATGCCACGGTCAATGCCGGCGGCTGGGGCTGGGATGCCATCACCCATTGGGGCGGCACCCTGGGCAACCGCGCTACCTATGCCAACGTCGGCGCCGAAGTGCGCTTCGGCTGGAAGTTGCCGGACGACTTCGGCAGCACGCCGATCCGCCCGGCCGGCGAAAACACCGCACCGAGCCTGCGCGGTCGCCCGACTGGTTGGTCCGGCCACTTGTTCCTGACCACCGACGGACGCTGGGTCCTGCGCGACATCACCCTGGACGGCAACACCTTCCGCGATAGCCATAGCGTGGACAAGCGGCCGTTCGTGGCCGACATCGGCTATGGCCTGGCGATCATGCGCGGACGCTGGAAGTTCGCGCTGGCCCGTTATCACCGCACGCGCGAGTTCGATACGCAGAAAGAAACGCCGATCTACGGCAGCTTTACCATCAGCCGGATGCTGTAACCCGGAATTAGATGCAGGGAAAAAAAAGCCGGCTTTCGCCGGCTTTTTTCTCGCGCTTATTCCGAGGCCCACCACATCCAGAAGGCATCCCACAGGCGCTTGAAGAAGTTGCCCTCTTCGACCGCGGTGATTGCCACCAGCGGCGCCTGCGCAATCACCTTGCCGTCCAGTTGCACCTTCACCGTGCCCACCTGCTGGCCCTGCTTGATCGGGGCGGTGAGGTTCTTCGGCACTTCGATGCTGGGCTTGAGATCGTTGTAGCGGCCGCGCGCGGCCATCACCAGCAGCGGCTGGGCCACGCCCAACTGCACCTGGTCCTGCGCGCCCTTCCACACTTTCTGCTGCACCACGACCTTGCCCGGCTCGTACAGGCGGTGGGTTTCGAAGAAGCGGAAGCCCCAGTTGAGCAGGGCCAGGCTGTCGTCGGCACGCTGCTTCTCCGAGGTGTCGCCCATGACCACGGCGATCAGGCGCTGGTCGCCGCGCTGGGCCGAGCTCATCAGGCAGTAGCCGGCCTCGGAGGTGTGGCCGGTCTTGATGCCGTCCACGCTCGGGTCGCGCCACAGCAGCAGGTTACGGTTGGGCTGGGTGATGTTGCCGACCGTGAATTCCTTGATCTTGTTGTAGGCGTAGGTCTCGGGGTAATCGCGCGCCATCGCCCGCCCCAGCAGCGCCAGGTCGTAGGCGGTGGTGTGGTGACCTTCGGCGCTGAGGCCGTGGGCGTTGACGAAGTGCGAGTTCTTCATGCCGATCTTGGCGGCGTAGCTGTTCATCAGCGAGGCGAAGGCTTCTTCGCTGCCGGCCACGTGTTCGGCCAGGGCGATGGCGGCGTCGTTGCCCGACTGGATCGCCATGCCTTTTTCCATGTCTTCCAGGCGCGCGGTCTGGTTGACCGGGAAGCCGCTGTAGCTGCCGTCGGTGCCAGCGCCACCCTCGCGCCAGGCACGCTCGCTCATCATGACCTGGTCGTCGCGGGTGATCTTGCCGTTCTTCAGCTCGGCGGCGACCACGTAGGAGGTCATCACCTTGGTGATGCTGGCCGGCGCCAGCGTCTGGTGGATGTTCTCGCCCGCCAGCACCTGGCCGGTGGCGTAGTCCATCAGGACCCAGGCCTTGGAAACAGCGGGTGCCGGCGCCGGCGGGGTCGGCACCGAAGCGGGGGCAGCCGGGGCGGCGGGGGTGGGCTGCGGCGCCGGGGTCTGCGCGGAAACCAGGCCTACGGCCAACGTGGCGGCCATGGCGACGGCAAAGCGGAATTTCATTGAACAACGACTCCTGCGGCCCCTGCGCGGGCCAATGGTGGCCACGGGGGCCGGTGGGGCCCTGGCGGGGCCGTTCTTGCATGAGGGCCGGCCACGGGGCCGGCGGTGCATTGTAGGCGGATCAGTGCAAGCAGCCGCCAGCGACGGCGGCGAACGGAAAGCGGCGGCTCAGTTCGCCACGACTTGCGGGCGACCAAAGCCCAGACCGGCGATGCGCGTGGCAAGTTCCGAAGCGCGGGCATGGTCGGGCGCATTCACCCGCAACCGCCACATCGTGCGGCCGCCGCTGACGATGTCGCTGATGCTGGCGCCGGGAATGCCGGCCGTGGACAGTTGGGTCAGGGCGCGGTCGGCGTTTTCGCGGCTGGCGAAACTGGCGACCTGCAGCAGGATCGAGCCAAGCGCGGCCTGGGCAGGGCTGGGGGTCCGCGCCGGTACTTCTTCGGCCACCTTGCGCGCCACCGCCGCGCCCACATTGGCCGGCACCACGCTCGCCACGCCGACGCTGGCGGTCGGCGCGCTGGCGGCGGATGTGGCGTCGCTGCGGGCCGATACCGCGGCCGGCTTGCCAGTGGCCACGCGCACGCCCTTGGCCTTCATCCAGGCATCGAAGTTATCGGCATTGCCGGGCTGGGCGGCGTCGGCAACGCGGTAGCGCCAGGGTTCGGATTCCTTGCCCAGCGTGGTAGCGCGGGCCACGGTCGCCACTGCGGCGGCGGGCGAGGCCGCCGCGGTACGCGTCGCTGTCGAGGCACTCGCGGTACCGGTGCCCTCCGGCAGGCGCTTGACCAGTTCGTCGATACGGCTGGATTCGGCCGGTTTGGCCGCAGCCGATGCCGCCACGGCGGTGCTTGCCCTTGCCGCGGCCGGCGTCTTGCCGCCATTGCGGCGCGCGAGCAGGCCGGCATTGTCGGCTTCGGTCAGCGCGCGCACTTCCACCCGCCCGGTACCCCGCTGGGTGATGCCCAGCTTGACCGCGGCGGCGTAGCTCAGGTCGATCACGCGGCCATCGTGGAACGGGCCGCGATCGTTTACCCGCACGACCACAGAATCGCCGGTATCCAGGTTGGTCACCAGGGCGAAGCTCGGCAAGGGCAGCGTCTTGTGCGCGGCGGTAAAGGCGTACATGTCGTACACCTCCTTGTTGGAGGTCAGCCGGCCATGGAACTTGTTGCCGTAGTACGAAGCGGTGCCGGTTTCCTTGTAGCCCTCGACGTCGTCCATCACCCGGTAGGTCTTGCCCAGCACCTCGTAGGGACTACGGTTGCCGATCGGCGAGCGCGGCTCGTTGCTGACCAGCGGCTCGGGGATGCAGCCGACGTTGGGCACGTAGTCCGGCGTCGTGTCCTTGACACCGGGCTTGTACAACCCGCCAGCGGTGTAGTCGCCGCGCGTGGAGGCATCCTCCCTGGCCGGCGCGTAGGGCGAAGTCGATGGGCACCCGGTGGCGACATGCGCCTGGCCTTTGCTTTCGACCTTGATGCCCTTGCCCGCCGAAGCGGCGGAAGGCGCCTTCTTCGGGGCGCTGCTGCAGGCGGCCAGGCCAACGGCCAGCAGCACCGGCAACCACCAGGTGTGACGCTTGCGGCTATGCAGGATGTTCATGCCGGGGGTAACTCCTTGCCGGCGATGGCCTCGGACAGCTGGAACACGGCCATCGCGTACATTTTCGAGAGGTTGTAGCGGGTGATCGCGTAGTAGTTCTGGAAGCCGAGCCAGTACTGCGGCCCGTTCTCGGTGTTGAGGGTGATCGGCGTGGCCAGGCTGCCGGCGACCACGGCTGCATTGGGGCGGTAGCCGCGATGCGAGAGGTCGGCGAGCGTGTAGGTCGGCGTCCAATCCTCGGGATTGAACTCGGCCTGGCCAGCCGCCAGCGTGGCCGGTACCGCCACTTGCCCGCCGCGCACCCAGCCGCCCTTGCCGACGAAATAGTTGGCAATCGAGGCGAACACGTCCTGGTAGGTGTTGAACAGGTCGCGGCGGCCGTCGCCGTTGCCGTCTACCGCGAATTGGCGATAGCTGGAGGGCATGAACTGGCCCATGCCCATGGCGCCGGCATAGCTGCCGATCAGCGTGGTGATGTCGAGGTTTTCTTCCTTGCCCAAGGCGAACAGCTGGGCCAGCTCATCGCGGAAGAACAGCTCGCGCCGCACTTCGCGTTCGAGCTTGGCCGGGTCGCCACTGCGCGGGTAGCGGAAGGCCAGGGTGTAGAGCGCATCGAGCACGCGGTACTTGCCGGTATTGGCGCCGTAGCTGGTCTCCACGCCAATGATCGCGACGATCACCTGCGCCGGCACGCCGGTCGCCGCTTCGACCCGTGCCAGTTCCTCGCGATGTTGTTGCAGGAAGGCGCGCCCGCCATCGATGCGGGCCTGGGTGATGAACATGGGCCGGTATTCGTTCCACGGCTTGACCCGTTCGGCCGGACGCGACATCGCGGCGATGATCGGATCGCGGAACTGGGCCTGCGCCAACACGCTGTCGATCTGTTGGGGATCGAGTCCGTATTTGGTCGCGGTATCGCGGATGAAATTGGCGCGCGCAGTCTCGTACGGCACCGGCGTGAGGTCCACCGGCGGCAGCGCGACCTTCTCTGGTGCCGCCTCGCTCGGCCCGGCCGGACCGGCCTTGGCCGGCAGCAGCGCCGGCCGCGGAGGCTGCGCCTGGGTGGCACAGGCCGCCAGGCAAACCAGCGTCAGGCAGAGCAGCGCGCTACGGATCATCGGCAATCACAAGTTCGGGATGAATTACTCCCAATAAGACCATGAAACAAAAGAACTTTGCCAGCCGTCAAGTGCTATGGCTTGACTGCCTATTCATAAGGCAGCGACCGAGCCGTCAAATTGCCCCCGCTGCGCGACATCCAACCTGGAGCAAAGCCCCCTTCTGTTAAGGGGGCGCGCCGAAGGCGCGGGGATAGGCGAGGCAGAAGTCGGGGCCCAAGGTTTGCGCAGCAAACTTTGGGGACGCAGTCGCGCAGCGCCTGCGTCACGCTCCGCCGTGGACGGGCCTATGCGCTTTCACCGCCATCACCACGCCCAGCCCGGCCAGCAGCGACACCGCCGAGGTGCCGCCATAGCTCATCAGCGGCATCGGCACGCCGACCACCGGCAACAGCCCGGAGATCATGCCGCCGTTGACGATCACGTAGACGAAGAAGGCCAGGCCGGTGGCCCCTGCCAACAGGCGCGAATAGGTGTCGCGCGCTTGCGAGGCGATCCACAGGCAGCGGCCGATCACGATCAGGTACAGCGCCAGCACGGTGGCCACGCCGAGCCAGCCGAATTCCTCGCTCAGCACCGAGAAGGCGAAGTCGGTGGTCTGCTCGGGGATGAAGTTCAGGTGCGACTGCGAGCCCAGGCCCCAGCCCTTGCCGCCCAGGCCGCCGGACCCGATCGCGATCTTCGACTGGATGATGTTCCAGCCGGCGCCGAGCGCATCGCTCTCGGGGTTGAGGAACATCATGATGCGGTCCTTCTGGTACGGCCGCAGCAGCCAGAACCAGGCTACCGGCGCGGCTGCCGCCACGCCGCCGACGCCCACGCCCACCCACCACCACGGCAGGCCGGCCAGCAGCAGCACGAACACGCCGCTGGCCGCGATCAGCACGCCGGTGCCGAAGTCGGGCTGGAGCATGATCAGCGCGGTCGGGACGCCGATGATCGCCGCGCTCACCAGCACGGTCGGGATGCGCGGCGGCAACGGCATGCGATGCAGGTACCAGGCCACCATCATCGGCAGGCTGATCTTCAACAGTTCGGCCGGCTGCAGGTAGAACAGTTTCAGGTCCAGCCACTGCCGCCCGTACTTGCCGGTGCCCAGGGCGAACACCGCCAGCAGCGGCAGCATCGACAGCGCGTAGATCAGCGGGGTCCAGGCGCGCAGGCGCAACACCGAGACCCGCGAAATCGCCCACATGGCGCCGGCGCCGACGGCGAAGCGCACGCCCTGCGCCATCACCAGGTGGTCGCCATTGACCGCGCCGCCGGCACTCTTGAGCACCGCCAGGCCGATCACCATGAGCGCGGCCAGGGCCAGGCACAGCACCCAGTCCAGGCTCTGGGCGAAGCGCCCGGCAAGGTCGAGCAGCCAGCGCAGGAAGTCCCTCACTGGTCGTCCTCCGGCACTTCATCGGGCAGCGCCGGCTCGCTCGAAGGCGGCGGCGGCAGGTGGTTGGGATCGATCGCCAGCGGCGCACCGCCCACGCTTACCGCCGGCACGCCTTCGCCCGACATCGCCAGCCCGGCTTCGTCGCCGAGCCGGCGCGGCTCGGGCGACTCGGCGTCGAAGTGGGTCACGCCAATGGCCGTGCTGCCGCGCTCGACGTCCAGCGGCAGCAGCCCTTCGGGCATCTTGCCAAGCATCCAGGCGTCGAAGATCTTGCGTGCGATCGGGCCGGCGGTGCTGGCGCCGTAGCCGCCGCCTTCGACTGCGATAGCGACCACGAAGGTCGGGTTGTCGGCCGGGGCGAAGCCGACGAACAGCGAGCGGTGGCGCAGATGCATCGGCAAGGAGCGCGGGTCGACCGCGGCGGTTCCCTTGCGGCTGGCGACCTGCGCGGTGCCGGTCTTGCCGCCAATCTGGTACGGCGCGGTCGCAAACAGCGTGTAGCCGGTGCCGCCCGGGCGCATGGTGTCGCGCATGCCTTCGCGCACCACTTCCACATTCTCCGGCTTGGGGCTGATCGGCTTGGGCGCCGGCTGCTGGGTCGGCTGCCACTCGCTGTCGAACCCACTGCGTTCGGCCAGCACCAGGTGCGGCTGGTGCAATTGCCCGCTGGCGATGCCGGAGATGCCGCGCACCAGCTGCAATGGCGTGACCTTCCAATCGCCCTGGCCGATCGAGATGTTCACCGTGTCGCCCGGATACCAGCGCTCCTTGCGGCTTTTCATCTTGTAGGCCGGCGAAGGCAGGATGCCGCCGATCTCGCCGGACAGGTCGATGCCGGTCGGCTTGCCGAGGCCGTATTCGGCCATGAAGTGATCGAAACGCTCGATCCCCATGTCCAGCGCCAGCTTGTAGTAGTAGGTGTTGACCGATTGCGCGATCGACTTGCGCAGGTCGGTCCAGCCGTGGCCGCCGCGATGCGAGTCGCCCCAGCCGCGGCTGGTGCCCGGCAGGTAGAACATGCCGGTGGACAGCACCTTGTCTTCCGGCCGGCGCACGCCGCTGTCCAGCCCGGCCAGCGCGATCAACGGCTTGATCGTCGAACCGGGCGCCACGCCGCCGAGCACCAGGCGGTTGAACTGCGGCCGCGAGGGATTCTCGTTGAGCGCCTTGAAGTCGGCATGGGAGATGCCGTTGACGAACAAGTTGGGGTCGTAGCTAGGCAAGCTGACCATGCCGAGGATCTCGCCGCTGCGCGGATCCATGGCGATGGCCGCGCCTTCGTACTGGCCAAAGGCGGCCACCATCGCCCGTTGCAGGTCGGCATCGATGGACAACCGCAAATCGGCACCGGACTGCGCCGGCACCCGGCCGACGGTGCGGATCGCGCGGCCCTGGACGTTGGTTTCGACCTGTTCGTAGCCGACCGTGCCGCGCAGTTCCTGCTCGTAATAGCGCTCAAGCCCCGACTTGCCGAGATGGGTCAGCGCCGCATTGCCCTCGCCCAGCGTTTCCAGGTCCTTCTCGTCGACCCGCCCGACATAGCCGATGACGTGCGCGAACAGGTCTCCATAGGGGTAGCGACGGGTCAGGTAGGGCTCGAGCTCCACGCCCGGGAAACGCCAGCGTTCGACCGCGAATCGCGCCATCTCCTCGTCGCTCATGCGCAGGCGCAAGGTCACCGGGATGAAGCTGCGGCGAGATTTGCGCTCGCGGTTGAAGCGCTCCAGGTCTTCCGGCGAAATCGTGATCACCTTGCCGAGCTCGGCCAGCATCGCTGGCATGTCCGGCACCTTGTCCGGGGTGACGTCGAGGCGGAAGGCCGGCACGTTCTCGGCCAGCAGGCGGCCGTTGCGGTCGTAGATCATGCCGCGCCCCGGCACCACCGGCCGCGGCTTGATCCGGTTGGCTTCCGAACGGGTGGCGTAGACCTCGTGGTCGATGACCTGCAGCTTGAAGTACCAGGCCGCCAGCCCGCCCAGGCACAGGACCACGGCGAAGAAGCCGAGCGCGGCACGGCGCCGGAACTGCTCAGCCTCGGCGTGCGGGTTCTTGGTCTGGCGACGCGAATACATGGGTCAGCGGCGCTTGCCCAGGCGCACCGCGTCCAGCAGCACGAACAACAGCGGCCATAGCAGCATGCCCAGCAGCGGCGCCCACCAGTAGCTCCATGGCAGGGTTGCCTCGCCCAATGCCAGGTGCAGCGCGGCGGTCACGATACGGTCGTTGAGCAGCAGGCCACCGATGGCCAGTGCCTGCTGCGAGACCGGGAAGAAGCGCAGCCGCGCGCGGAAGCGCTGCAGGATGAAGGTCATGATGACCAGCCGCAGCGGTTGTTCGCCGAGCAGGCTGCCGTAGAGCAGATCGGCGATGACACCGGCGACGAAGACAAAGCCCAGGCCGACCCGGTCGGGGTCTTCGATCACCCAGTAGGCCAGCACCAGCGCCAGCCAGTACGGCCGCAGCGGCTGGATCACCAGCGGCAACGGCAGCAGGCCGAGCAGCAGCGCAACGATCACGCTGACCGGCAGCACCCATTGGTTGCGGCGAATCATCGGCGCGGCTCCGTCGTCGGTGCCGGCGGCGCGCTGCGCGAATCGGGCTCGTGCTCGCTCGCGGCCGGCGGGCTGCCCGGCTGCGGCGGCGTTACCCGCCAGGGGCGGCTCTTCAGCAGCAGCACGTCGCGGCCGCGATCGAGCTGCGCGGCTGGCTTGAGCTGGCCGACCAGGAAGGCGTGGCTGTCGTCCGGATGCAGTTCGGCCACGGTGCCGACCGGGAAGCCGGCGGGGAAACGCCCGCCCAGGCCCGAGGTGACGATCTCATCGCCCACCACCAGGCCAGCGCTCAGCGGTACGTCGCGCAGTTCCAGGCGGTCGCCGCGCCCATAGGCAATCAGGCGCACGCCATTGCGCGCCACGTTCACCGGCACGGCGTGGTCGGGATCGGTCAACAGCAGCACGGTCGAATGCGCCGGCGTGGTGGCGATGACCTGGCCCATCAACCCGCCGGCATCGATCACCGCCTGGCCGACATGCACGTCGTCGTCGCTGCCGGCATCCAACACCAGGCGCTGGCGGGTCGGGTCCAGGTCGATATCCAGCACCGGCGCCAACTGCACGTCCAGGCCGTTGCGCTCGGCGGCGTTGAGCAGCTCGCGCAACTGGGCGTTGTCGAGCGCGGCGGTCTGCAGGCGCGTCAGCCGCGCATTGGCGACCAGCAGGTCGTTGCGCAGTTGCCGGTTCTCGGCCACCAGCTGGGCATGGGTGGCGGCGTTGTCCTTGACCTGCAGACCAATCCGCCCCGGCAGGCCGGCCAGCGACCAGATCGGCTGCACGATCACGTTGGCGCGCGCACGCACCTGCGACAACCAGCCGCCGCGGCTGTCGAGGACGATCAACACCACCGCCAAAGCGAGGTAGGCCAGCAGCCGCAAGGTGCTGGCGGCGTCGCCGGGGCGGGAGGCAATCGGGGGTCCGGCGTAGGGCGGCACGGTGTAAGCCGGTTCGGGATCAGTGTCTGGGGGTGGGAAGAGCGCGGCGAGCGCCGCGCCTCCGGTTGCAGCGGGTCATGCCGGCCAACGTAGCCGCCGGCCCCGCGCGCCTCATTCCGGCGCGAAGAACTCGTTGCCGTGCATGTCCACCAGCTCCAGCGCGCGGCCACCGCCACGGGCGACACAGGTGAGCGGATCGTCGGCGACTTGCACGTGCAGGCCGGTTTCCTCCGAGATCAGCCGGTCCAGGTCGCGCAGCAGCGCGCCGCCACCGGTGAGCACGATGCCGCGCTCGGCGACGTCGGCGCACAGTTCCGGCGGGGTTTGCTCCAGCGCCAGCTTGACCGCCGAGACAATGCCCGAGAGCGGCTCGTGCAGCGCTTCGAGCACTTCGTTGGAGTTGATCTTGATCATCTTCGGCACGCCCTCGGCGAGGTTGCGGCCGGAGATTTCCATCTCCTGCACCACCGCCTGCGGGTAGGCACAGCCGATTTCCAGCTTGATGCGCTCGGCGGTGGCCTCGCCGATCAGCATGCCGTGGTTGCGGCGCACGTAGTTGGTGATGGATTCATCGAAACGGTCGCCGCCCACGCGCACCGACTGCGAGTAGACGATGCCGTTGAGCGAGATCACCGCCACCTCGGTGGTACCGCCGCCGATATCGATGACCATCGAGCCGCGCGCCTCGGTCACCGGCATGCCGGCACCGATCGCCGCGGCCATGGGCTCTTCGATCAGGTAGACGTCGCGCGCGCCGGCCTCTTCGGCCGATTCCTTGATCGCGCGGCGCTCGACCTGGGTCGAACCGGCCGGCACGCACACCAGCACGCGCGGGCTCGGGCGCAGGAAGCGCGACTTGTGCACCTTCTTGATGAAGTGCTTCAGCATCGCCTCGGTGTAGGTGAAGTCGGCGATGACGCCGTCCTTCATCGGGCGGATGGTGGTGATGTGCCCGGGGGTGCGGCCGAGCATCTGCTTGGCCTCCGCGCCGACGGCGGCGACCGAGCGGGTGCCACCGATGGCGCGATCCTGGCGCACCGCCACTACCGACGGCTCGTTGAGCACGATGCCCTGGCCGCGAACATAGATGAGCGTGTTGGCCGTGCCCAGGTCGATGGACAGGTCATTGGAGAACATGCCACGGAGTTTCTTGAACATCGGGGGAGTCGGTCCTGAGAAGGTCGCGCCCGGGCGCCGAGGTGGCGAAAAAATGGGCAAAAACGAAGTCCGCTAGCCTAGCAATCCCCCCGGGTGCGGGCAAGGACAATTCCTAGCCAGTCGGCGGGTTTTTTGCCTTCCGGGACAACCCGGCCTGCACGGGGTTCTGGCCCTGAACCGCGACAGCCGTTAACCTTTGCGCCGCGGCGCGCCTGCCGCTCCCCAGGCCCGCCCGGCGGCTGGCGGGTTTTTCTCCATGCAAAGGCCTTTATCGCGATGTCCGCCCTGATCTGTGGTTCCCTTGCCTACGACACCATCATGGTGTTCCCGGACCAGTTCAAGAACCACATCCTGCCGGACAAGGTCCACATCCTGAACGTCTCGTTCCTGGTGCCGCGGATGCGCCGCGAGTTCGGCGGCTGCGCCGGCAACATCGCCTACAACCTGCACCTGCTGGGCGGCAAGCCGATCCCGATGGGCACGGTGGGCCAGGATTTCGGTCCCTATCGCGAGTATTTCGACGCCTTGGGCATCGACCTGTCGCGGGTCAAGGTGATCGACGAACTGTTCACCCCGCAGGCGTTCATCACCACCGACCACGACAACAACCAGATCACCGCCTTCCATCCGGGCGCGATGATGCGCAGCTACGAGAACCACGCCAAGGACGTGCCGGGCGTGACCATCGGGCTGGTCGGCCCCGACGGCCGCGAGGGCATGATCCAGAACGCGGTCGAGTTCCGCGAGATGGGCGTGCCGTTCATCTTCGACCCGGGCCAGGCCATGCCGCTGTTCAACGGCCCGGAACTGCGCACGTTCATCGAGCAGGCCGACTACGTCGTGGTCAACGACTATGAGTCCAACCTGCTGCAGGAGCGCACCGGCTGGGACGAGAAGCAGATCGTCTCCAAGGTCCAGGCCTACATCACCACCCGCGGCCCGAAGGGCGCGGTGATCCACACCCCCGAACAGACCTACGACATCCCGCCGGCGCACGAGCGCCGCGTGGTCGACCCCACCGGCTGCGGCGATGCCTTCCGTGCCGGCCTGATCTTCGGCATCGAGGGCGGCTACGACTGGCTGACCATCGGCCGGATGGGCAACCTGATGGGCGCGTTGAAGGTCGAGCACCCGGGCACCCAGAACCAGCGCTTCGACTTCGCCGAGTTCAACGAGCAGTTCAAGCAGCAGTTCGGCTACGCGCTCTGAAGGCGGAGGCTGGCGCCTCCTGATGCAGCATGCCGGTTCACCCGGCCGGCCGCCCCGTGTTAGCGTGCACTCACCACGTAACACATGGACCTCGCATGAGTGACAGCACCCTGACCTTCCGGGTCGACGAAACATTGAAGAACGCTTTTGCCGAGGTCGCCAAGGCCCAGGACCGCAATGCGGCGCAGCTGCTGCGCGACTACATGCGTACCGCTGTCAGGGAAGCCCGCGAGAAGCGACAACACGACGCCTGGTTCCAGCAAGAAGTGGCAATCGGCCGTCGCGCAGCGGCGCAGGGCGAAGTACGCTCGAACGAAGACGTGGAGCGCGAGTTCGCGCATCTGAGAGCGTCTGTCGGCGAGCCGTGAAGCGGTAGCTGCCGACCTGCGCGTCCTGCACACCAGGCGGCGTTGGCCGCCCTCACATACGATCAGCGTGCCGATGTAGCCGGGCTTTCGGATTCCAGCGCTTCCAGCAAGCGTCCGCAATCGCCGAACGCATGGTCGCCTAGCTGCGGCCAGGGGTTATCTGCGCCGACGAATACAGTCCGCGCGCCTGCCGCCCGGCCCGCTTCCAGGTCATAGCCGTGGTCGCCGACCATCACCAGATCCCTCGGCGACACGCCCCAGCGCGCGGCATGCAATAGCAGGCCGGCCGGATGCGGCTTGGGGATGGCTTCGTCGCGGCCGATGATGGCGTCCTGCGGGAACAAATCCGCGACCCCGATCTCGGCCAGCGTCAGCCGCGCCAGGGCATGGTCATTGCGGGTCAGGATGCCGAGCGCGCAACCGCGTGCATGCAGGCTGCGCAGCAGTTCTACCGCGCCCGGCGCGGCCACCGAGGCGTCGGCCAGCTCGCGTTCGTGCGCGATCAGCCAGGCACGCTTGGCGGCGGCTTCGGCGGCGGGCAGGCCGCCCAAATAGCCGAGGATGTCGTGGCCTTCGGGAATCTCCAGCTCGCGCCGGATCAGGGCGAAATCATGCACCGCCAGCGTCAGCGTGCCATCCAGGTCGAACACCCAATGTCTGCATGCGGACAGTGCGACGGCCGCCACCTCGCTCAGTCCCAACCCGGCATCTGCTTGCCATCCAGACCGCCGGTTTCGAATACCGCCGTGCGGGTGCCCCCTGCCTTGACCGGGAATTCGATGCTCAGCGTCGTCTTGGCCTGGTGCGCAAGCTTCCACAGGGCGTTCTGGTCGTCGATGAACATCGCGATCGCTTCATCGGTATCCGGGCGATGCGCGGCCATTGCCTTGGGCTTGCCGCCGTCCACGCTCACCTGGACCTTGCAGCCGCCGTAGCACTTGAAGTCGCCGGCCTGCAGCACGAGATAGGCGTGGCGCTTCCATTGCGGGTGGTCGCGGAATACCAGCTGCACGTTCTTCGCTCCGCTGCCATCGACATCCACGCGCGATTTCGCATCGATCATCGCCGCGCGCTGGGTGCCGCCTTTCACCGCGGTCTGGTTGTATTGCCACAGCGCCTCCAGCCGGCGCTGGTTGCGCGCCTGTTCGCCCTTGGCCTTGATGTCGGCATAGCCCGGCTCGATGCGCTTGGCCGCCTCGCTCTGCGGGTAGGTCTGCAGCAGGTCGGCGCCGTGGGCGCGGGCCATGTCCCAGTTGCCGGCCTGCACCGCCTGGTCGTAGTGCTTGGCCAGCTCGGCCGCCTTCTGTTCGTTGGCCTGGGCGAGCGCTGCGGCCTGGGCCTGGCGTTCGGCTTCGCGGTCGGTGCAGGCGCTGAGCGCAAGCGCGCACAGGGCGATCCAGGTCAGGTGTTTCATCGGCGCAGCTCCTGGGAGGAAAGGCCACAAAGATAGCAGCGCAAACGAAAACGGCGAGCCTTGGGCTCGCCGTTCTCGGGTTGCTGAACTGCCGCAAGACTTACGGCTTGGCCTGCGCGGCCTCGGCCTTGGCCAGCATCTCTTCCACCGACACCGTGGTGATCGGGTGATAGCCCGGCTTGGCCTTGGCGAAGACTTCCTTGGCGAACGCCAGGCCTTCGGGCGTCTTCACCAGTTCGGCGTAGATCGGCAGGATCAGCTTGCGACGACCAACGCGCTGGATGAACTCGCCGGCTGCCGGCCATGCTTCCTTGTAGCCGCTGCGGATCGCCAGCGGGTACCAGCGCATCGCCACTTCGCCATTGGCCGTACCGGTGAAGTGGTAGGCGTCGTCGAGCTGCTTCAGCTGCTCCGGCTTGAGCGTTTGCCCCATGCCCGAGAGGAAGTGCGTCCACGACTGGGTGTTCCACTCCGAAGTGACCTGGTTGGTCGGCAGGTTGTTGCTGCCCAGCCAGGCGATGCGCGCGGTGTCGACGATGCTGAAACCGCGCGAGCGCGCCTTCTGCGCGAACGTCGGGATGCCGGGCTGGTTGAGCCATGCATCGAGCTCGGCCGCGGTAACGGCATTGGGGTTCTTCGGCAGCAGGTTCTTCTTCAGGTAATCGACGAACTGGTCGGTCGTCGCACTCTGGAAGGCGTGGTCATCGAACCACCCGCGCAGGAACGGATCGAACACCTCGCGGCCGAACCGCTGCTCCAGGAACTGCAGGAACCAGGAACCCTTGACGTAGGCCACCTGGCTCAACGCAGCGTCGGGATCGCGCTCGGTCAGCGGCGGCAGTGCCAGCGCCTGGTCGGCCGGGCTCATGTCCTTGATCTCGGCCAGCAGGTCGGTCTGGTCGATCTCGCGCTCTTCCTCGGCCAGCTCGGCGCCATACAGCGCCTCGGTGATGCGGCCCTGCACGTAGGTGGTGAAGCCTTCGTTGAGCCAGATGTCCTTCCACGACGCATTGGTCACCAGGTTGCCCGACCAGCTGTGTGCCAGTTCGTGGGCCACCAGCGAGACCAGCGACTTGTCGCCAACGATCACCGTCGGCGTGGCGAAGGTCAGGCGCGGGTTCTCCATGCCGCCGAACGGGAACGACGGCGGCAGCACCAGCATGTCGTAGCGGCCCCAGCGGTACGGCCCGTACAGTTTCTCGGCGGCACCGATCATCTTTTCGGTGTCTTCGAATTCCTTGGCGGCCTTGTCGACCATGGCCGGCTCGGCCCACACACCGGAGCGCTCGGAAATCGGCTTGAACACCAGGTCGCCGGCGGCGATCGCCAGCAGGTAGGACGGGATCGGCTCGGGCATCTTGAAGCTGTAGTCGCCGTCGCGCGCCGCCTTGGGATCGTTGTCGGCGCTCATCAGCACCATCACGTCCGGGCGCGAAGTCACGTGGGCGCTGTAGGTGAAGCGCACGCTCGGGGTGTCCTGCAGCGGCACCCAGCTACGCGCATGGATCGCCTGCGACTGGCTGAACATGAAGGGCAACTGCTTGCCCTCGGTCATCGACGGCTCCAGCCACTGCAGGCCCGAGGCGGTCGGCGCGGTGCGGTAGTCGATGCGGATCTTGCCCGGCTGCTGCGGGGTTTCGATGGTGAGCTTGCTGCCGAAGGTCTTGTCGGCCGGCGCCAGCGCGAACTGCAGCGGCGACAACGCACCATCGGCGCCCACCGCCTGCACCTGCTCCACGGTCAGCTCGCGGGTATCCAGCACCAGCTGCTTGGCCGCCTTGTCCTTCCACTCCAGGGTGTAGACCGCGTTGCCGCCGATCTGCTTGCTGTCGAAGTCGACCTTCAGGTCCAGCGCCAGGTCCTTGATGACGACCTTGTCCGGTTCGGCGTAGGAGCTTTCGTCATGGCTGCGGGCGACGGGTTTCACGGCGGCGGCGGCGGTCTTGTCGACGGGCGCCTTCGGCGCGGGGGCGGATTCTTGCGAGCAGCCAGCGGCCAGCGCCGCGGCCAGGGACAGGGTCAGGAGCGAAAAACGCATGGACGGAACCGGGTCGGGGAAACCCTGGATTCTAGCGCCCGCGGCCTTCGGCGGCAGCCGCGCATGTTCAGCCAAAGGGCAGGCCATGCCCTCGCTGCGCCCCGGGACGGCGCTAGACCTTGTACCCCGAATGGATCGCCACGATCCCGCCGGTCAGGTTCTTGTAGTGCCCACGCGCGAAGCCGGCCTCGGCCATCATC
This sequence comes from Stenotrophomonas sp., assembly GCA_036566925.1. Taxonomy (GTDB): domain Bacteria; phylum Pseudomonadota; class Gammaproteobacteria; order Xanthomonadales; family Xanthomonadaceae; genus Stenotrophomonas_A. Next base: position 19,531 of record DATCVI010000084.1, on the reverse strand, counting down.
CGCTTGAGCGCTTCCTGCGGCGGGTGCTTGCGGATGCTCTCGGCCAGGTATTGGTAGCTGTCCGAATCGCGCGCGAACAGCTGGCCCAGCTTCGGCAGGATCTTGAACGAATGGAAGTCGTAGATCGGCTTGAACCAGTCGGCCGTCACTTCGGAGAACTCCAGCACCCGCGCCTGCCCGCCGACCTTGAGCACGCGGTACATCTCGCGCAGCGCGGCGTCCTTGTCGGTGACGTTGCGCAGGCCGAAGGCAATGGTGACCAATTCGAAACTCTGGTCCGGGAACGGCAGCGCCTCGGCATTGCACTGCACGTAGTCCAGGCCGGCCACCAGGCCGCGGTCGGTGAGGCGGTCGCGGCCTACCGTCAGCATGCCGGCGTTGATGTCGCCCAGCACGATCTGGCCTTCGTCGCCCACCCGCTCGCGCAGCAGCGCGGCGATGTCGCCAGTGCCACCGGCCAGGTCGAGCACGCGGTCACCCGGCTTCACTTGCGCGGTGGCCACGAAGTAGCGCTTCCACGCCCGGTGCACGCCCAGGCTCATCAGGTCGTTCATCAGGTCGTAGTTGCGCGCGACCGAGGTGAAGACTTCACCGACCAGCTTCTGCTTGTCCTTGGCGGCGACGTCGCGGAAGCCGAAGTGGGTCGTGCCGGACTTGTAGGGAGATTCGCTCATGCTGCGATTATCGCATCCCGACGCCGCCGTGACGGCCCCATGCCACAATCGGCCGCAGTCCCCCCAGGGTCCGCTGCCGATCCGTGAGCGACAAGTACGTCCCGCGCCAGTGGCAACCGCACGAGCGCCCGACCCTGCCCGGCTCGGCTTCCACGCCGCTGCATCCCACCCGGCTGCGCATCGCCTACGGGCTGGTCGGCGTGGTGGTCGCCCTCACGGGCGGGCTGAGCAACGCACTGGTCACCGCCAACCTGGTGTACCTGCAGGGCACCCTCGGCGCCTATGCGGCCGAGATGGCCTGGCTGCCGGCGGCCTATGTGATGACCAACATGTCGGCCAACCTGGTACTGGTGAAATTCCGCCAGCAGTTCGGCCTGCGGCTGTTCACCGAAATCTTCCTGACCCTGTACGCGCTGATCGCCTTCGCGCACCTGTTCGTGCACAGCCTGGGCTCGGCGATCAGCGTGCGCGCCGCCCATGGCCTGGTCGGCGCGGCGCTGAGCTCGCTGGGCCTGTACTACATGATCCAGGCGTTCCCGGCCAAACATCGCCTCAAGGCCGTGGTCACTGGCCTGGGCCTGACCCAACTGGCCTTGCCGCTGGCGCGGGTGTTCTCGACCGAGCTGCTCGAGTTCGGCGAGTGGCGCGGCCTGTACCTGTTCGAACTGGGCCTGGCGATCTTCGCCCTGGCCTGCGTGCTGGCGCTCAAGCTGCCACCGGGCGACCGCTACCGGGTATTCGAGAAACTCGACGCGGCCACCTTCGTGCTGTTCGCCGGTGGTAGTGCCGGCCTGGCCGCGGTGCTGTCGCTGGGCCGGGTGCTGTGGTGGACCAGCACGCCGTGGCTGGGCATGGTGCTGGCCGGCTCCATCGTGCTGCTGTGCGCGGCGGTGGCGATCGAACACAACCGCAAGCAGCCGATGCTCAACACGCGCTGGCTGGCCAGTGGCGACATCCTGCGGCTGGCGCTGGCGGTGGTGCTGCTGCGGCTGGTGCTGTCCGAACAGGCGACCGGGGCGATCGGCTTCTTCCAGGGCATCGGCCTCAACAACGACCAGATGCATACGCTGTTCTGGCTGATGCTGCTGGGCGCCACCTGCGGCATTGTCGCCAGTGCACTGCTGATCAACCCCGACCACATCACCGAGCACCTGATCACCGCGGTCGCGGCGATCGCCATCGGCTGCTTCCTGGACGCGCGCGCCACCAGCCTCACCCGACCCGAACAGATGTACGCCAGCCAGTTCCTGCTGGCGTTCGGCAGCACGTTCTTCGTCGCCCCGGCGATGGTCGCCGGCATCGGCCGGGTCGCCACCCAGCCCGGCAACCTGATCAGCTTCGTGGTGATGTTCGGCATGGCGCAGAACATGGGCGGGCTGCTCGGCAGCGCCTTCCTTGGCACGTTGCAGACCGTGCGCGAGAAATTCCACGCCAATCAACTCATGGACCACCTGGTGCTCACCGACCCCCAGGTCGCCGCGCGCCTGCAGGCCTACGCCGCAGCCTATGCACGTGCCCTGCCCGACGCGGCCGCGCGGCAGAACCAGGCGATGCGCACGCTCTCCGGCGTCGTCACGCGCGAGGCCACGGTGCTGGCTTACAACGATGTCTTCCTGACCATCGGCCTGATCGCCATCGCCACCCTGATCTGGTTCCTGCTCTACCTGATCAAGCGCGAGCGCCAGCGCCGCCGCGACACCGTTGCCTCTTCCCTTCCTGCTACGGCCCGCGCATGAGCACACCCGCGCCCCCGACCGCCGCTTCTTCCAACGATGCCGCCAGCCTGGCCAGGCGCCGCCGGCGCCGCTACTGGAGCCTGGCCAGCTTCGCCCTGGTCGCGCTGGTGGGCGTCGGCGTGGTGCTGTACGCGTGGCGGCTGTGGCCGTTCACCAGCGCGATCCAGAACACCGAAAACGCGACCGTGCGCGGCCAGTTGACGATCATCTCGCCACAGGTCAGCGGCTACGTCACCGCCGTGCCGGTGCAGGATTTCCAGCAGGTCCGGGCCGGGCAGTTGCTGGCCAAGATCGACGACCGCATCTATCACCAGCAACTGCAGCAGGCACAAGCGCAGTTGCAGACCGCCCAGGCCAATCTCGCCAACTGGGAACAGAGCCGGCGCAGCGCGACGGCGGTGGTGGCGGAAAACCGCGCCAGCATCGCCAGCGCCGCCGCCCAGCGCGATCGCGCCCAGGCCGCACTGCAGCGCGCCGACCTGCTGGCCAAGCAACAACTGCTGTCTTCGCAGGACCGCGACACCGCTTTCGCCGCCAATGCCCAGGCACGCGCGGCGGTGCAGCAGTCGCAGGCGGCACTGGAAGCGGCCGAGCAGAACGTGCGCAGCGTAGAGGTCAACCGCGCCGCGCTGGCAGCGGCCGTGGCCAATGCCGAGGCAGCGGTGCAACTGGCGCAGATCAACTTCGACAACACCCGGATCGTGGCGCCGCGCAGTGGCCAGCTCGGGCAGATCGGCGTGCGGGTCGGTGCCTATGTCACCAATGGCACCCAGTTGATGGCCTTGGTGCCGGATACCTTGTGGGTGATCGCCAACTTCAAAGAGACGCAGATGGCAAACGTACGCATCGGCCAGCGCGCGACCTTCACCGTGGACGCACTCAACAATGCGCGCCTGAGCGGCCGTGTGATCGAGATTTCGCCTGCCGCCGGGTCGGAGTTCGCGATCCTGCCGGCCGACAATGCCACCGGGAACTTCGTCAAGATCGCCCAGCGCATCCCGGTGAAGATCGGCATCGACCCCGGCCAGCCGCTGGCGGCGCGGTTGCGGCCCGGGATGTCGGTGGTGGTGGCGCTGGATACCGCCTCCGACCCGCAGCCGCGCGCCGCCGAGTAACCCGGTTGCCAGCAGCCGGCCTGCTGGCCGAGACTGGCCCACCCTGCCAGAAGCCGCCCAATGATCTCCACGCCCGACTATCGCGCCCTGCTCGACACCGCCATCGCCGAAGCGCGCCAGGGCCTGGCCGAGGGCGGCATTCCGATCGGCGCGGCGCTGTACCACCGCGATGGGCGCTTGCTGGGCTGCGGCCATAACCGCCGTGTGCAGGAGAACGACCCTTCCGTGCACGGTGAGACCGATGCCTTCCGCAAAGCCGGGCGCCAACGCCGCTACCGCGACACGATCATGGTGACCACGCTGGCGCCATGCTGGTACTGCAGCGGCCTGGTGCGGCAGTTCAACATCGGCACCGTGGTGGTGGGCGAATCGGTGACCTTCCGCGGCGGCATCGACTGGCTGCGCGAGCATGGGGTGGAGGTCATCGACCTGCGCAGTCAGGAATGCATCGACCTGCTCGGTGGCTATATCGCCGCGCACCCCGAGGTGTGGAACGAGGACATCGGCGAAGACTGACCGCACGCGCGGCGCCACGCGTTGACGCCGGGCAACGGTGACGCTGCACATACTGCGGTTCCCTCGACTGGTCTCCGAGGCCGCATGTCGCCACGCCGATCCGCCCCCCAATGCCGCCTGTGCCTGCGCCGCGCCGCGGTTGGCTGGCGCCGATGAACGCGCCTCAGGTGCTGACCCTGGAAGTGGCCAGCCTGGTCGGGCCGATCTGGAGCGGCGAGGTCCGCGAGGTCGACCTGCCCGGCAGCGCCGGTCGCTTCGGCGTGCTGGTGCGGCATGCGCCGCTGCTGACCACGCTGCGCGAAGGCATGCTGCGGGTATCGCCACTGCAGGGCGAACCGCTCGACATCTACATCTCCGGCGGCTTCGTCGAAGTGCAACCGGACCGGGTCACGGTGCTGGCCGACCTGGCCGTGCGCGACAGCGATTGGGAACACGCCCAGGCGGAGGCGGCAAGGGCAGGCGCCGCCGCAGGCTCGTCCATGGCCCAGGAGTTCACCGACGAGGCCTACATGGCCATGCACCTGGAATTGATCCATCGCTACACGCTCGAACTGCGCGGCCGCGGCCTGCGTTGAATGGCCCGCCGCACAAGGGCTTCAGAATTCTTCATGCAGGCATCAGGCACTTCAGTGGCCTGCCGGGCTTGATGGGCGCTCCCCATCACCTGGAGGTTCCATGCGCTGCACCCTGTTGTTCTTGCTGATCGTTGCCCCCCTCGCCGGCTACGCTGCGCCGCCCACCCACGCACCTGATGATGGATGGCCCCTCGCGGCCGCCGACCCGGCCGTGGATCTGGCCCGACTGCGCACGATCGAGGCCAAGGCGGCCGACGGCACGCTGAAGCAGATCACCAGCGTGATGGTGGTCCACGCCGGCCGGCCGGTGTACGAACATTATTTCGATGGCGACGCCGACACCCTGCGCGACGTGCGCTCGGCCACCAAGAGCGTCACCGCGCTGCTCGCCGGCATTGCCATCGACCGCAGCAAGCTGCCCGGCGTGGAGGTCCGGGTATACGAGCGCTTTCCCGAGTTCACCGCTACCCACGCGGTAGACCCGCGCCTGCAGGCGATGACCCTGGCCGACTTGCTGAGCATGAGCACGCTGTGGGAATGCGACGACGAGAACCCGTTCTCCAGCGGCAACGAAGAGCGCATGTACGTCACCGAGCGCTGGCTGGACTTTGCCCTGGCCCTGCCGGTGAAGGGCTTCGCACCGTGGATGAAACGCCCCGAGGACAGCCCGCACGGGCGCGCCTTCGCCTATTGCACCGCCAATAGTTTTGTTGCCGGCGCCTTGGTCGAGCGCGCCACCGGCCAGGGGCTGGCGCAATTTGCCGCCGGCGCGCTGGAGCAGCCGCTGGACATCCACAGCAGCCATTGGAATCGCTCGCCCGAAGGCATCGGCATGGGCGGTGGCGGCACCCGTTACCGCACCCGCGACCTGGCCAAGTTCGGCCAGCTGGTGGTGGATGGCGGGCGCTGGCGCGGCCGCCAGGTGGTGTCGCCCGGTTATGTGCGGGCGATGACCACGGTGCAGGCGCAAGCCGAGGAGGATACTGAGTACGGCTACCAGTGGTGGCGCCTGCACTTCGACCTCGACGGTCGCGACGTGGCGGTGTGGGCGATGTCGGGCAACGGCGGCAACTACGTGTTTGCCTGGCCCGAACGCGGCCTGGTCGCGGTGATCACCACCAGCGCCTACAACCGCGGCTTCGCCCATCCGCAGTCGCGCCAGTTGTTCCGCGACTACATCCTGGCCGCGTTGCGCTGAGATCGACGCCGGTGCGCTATTGCAGGTCGCGCGGGCGCCAGTCGGCCTGCGCGACCTGCTTGCGTTGTGCGGCCAGGTCCAGGTCGATGCGCACGAGCAACGCGTTGAAGCCGGGCGCGCGACGTACCTGCGCGAACAACGGCGTAGCAGCCAGCCAGGCGCGGTCGCGGAAGCCGGCAGACACGGCGGCATGCAGCGACTTCAATGCCGCTTGGGCATCACCGCGCTGCTGCTCCAGCAAGGCCGCCTCGAGTGCGGCGTCCGGCCAACCGAACGTGTCGCCCTTCAAACGTTGCAGGCGTTGCTGCAGCCACGCATCGGAGGGCGGCTGCGGCGCGTAGAGACCGGCCAGGGTGGCCGGCAGCGATTGGTGCGGTCGCAACTGCTGGCCGGCGGCGAAGGCGGCGCTGGCGGCGTCGCGATCGCCCTGGAGCAAGGCCAGTTCGCCCTGCAAGCGCGAAAGCGCCGGATGCGGGGTGCCGCGGGCGAGCGCGAGCTTCAGTGCCGCGGCAGCTTCGTCCGTGCGGCCTTGCGAGAGCAGGAAGTGCGGCCAGGCGATGTTGGCGAATACGTTGTCCGGGAACAGTTCGAAATTCGCCTTCAAGCGCCGCTCGGCCGCCGCGCTGAAACCCAGCAGCGCCAGCTCGCGAGCGACCTGCACATCGCGAAAGCGCACCTGCTGGGGATGGCGCACGGCGAAGTTGCCCTGCAAGGCCTCGGCCAGCCGACCTTGCTCCTGGTACAGATAGGCCAAAGAAGCGCGGCTCTTGTCGTCGGCCGGGTCCAGGCGTATCGCGGTCTCGTAGCCGGCTACGGCCGCGCCCATGTCGCCCAGGCAATCCTGCGCGTAACCCAGTGCGGCCCAGGCGATGGCGTCCTCGCGCGCTGTGCGCAATAGCTGGCGCGCGAGCGCGGCGCCTTGCTGCGCTTCGGAGGCGTCGCCGTTGTACAGGCAGGTGCGGGCGCTGAGTGCGCGACTGAGGCCGGCCAGGGCAGGTGCCGAATCCGGCGCCTGCGCCAGCGCCTGCTGGTACAGCGCGATGGCGCGATCGTTGTTGTCGGCCTGGCCGATGCCGGCGTAGTAACGGGCGCGCTCCAACAGCGGCGAAGCGGTAGGCGCGCGCGCTTGGCGCCAGGCCAAACCCGCGACCACCGCCGCGAGCGTTACGCCGATGCCGGCGCCGATCAGCCAGCGCGATGCACGTCGCGAAGACGCTGACGCCTGCGGCGAAAGTGCCTCCAGTGGCTCGGGCGCGTCGACCAGCTGATAACCCTGCCCGCGCACCGAACGCAGGTAACGCGGCCGCCGTGCATCGTCGCCCAGGGCCTGGCGCAGCAACTTGACGCGCTGGGTCACGGTTTCCTCGCCAACCAGCGCGGGTGCCCACACCGCCTGGATCAATTCATCGAAGCCCACCACGCGTTGGCCCTGCGCCAGCAGGTAAGCCAACAGCTGGAAGCTGAGGCCCGACACATCGAGCGCCTGCCCCGCCCGGCTGACCCGCTGGCGCGGCACATCGATATCCAGATCGAGCAGGCGGTAGTGCGCGGTCATCCGGTGGCGGCGATGGCAAAGAGGTGGCGCGATGCTAGCGCAACCGTCGCCACGCGCCCCGTGCCAAAAGAAAAGGCCCGCGTCGGCGGGCCTTCGGCAGTTCCAAGCGATGCGCCAGTTACAGGATATAGCGGCTCAGGTCCGGGTCCTGCACCAGTTCGCCCAGGTGTGCATCGACGTAGGCGCGGTCGATCGCCACGCTCTGGCCATCGCGATCCGGCGCCTCGTAGCTCAACGTATCCAGCAACCGCTCCAGCACCGTGTGCAGGCGCCGCGCACCGATATTCTCCTGGCGCTCGTTCACCAGGAAGGCGATTTCGGCCAGGCGATCGATGGCATCGGGCGAGAACGTCAGCTGCACGCCCCCGGTCTGCAGCAGTGCGACGTATTGCTTGCTCAGGGCCGCCTTCGGCTCGGTGAGGATGCGAACGAAATCCTCCTTGGTCAGCGCACCCAGCTCCACGCGGATCGGGAAACGGCCCTGCAATTCGGGAATCAGGTCGCTCGGCTTGGCCAGGTGGAACGCGCCGGAGGCGATGAACAGGATGTGGTCGGTCTTGACCGTGCCGTACTTGGTCGAGACGTTCGAGCCCTCCACCAGCGGCAGCAGATCGCGCTGCACGCCTTCGCGCGAGACATCGCCGCCACCGACGTTGTCGCCACGCTTGGCGACCTTGTCGATTTCGTCGATGAAGACAATGCCGTGCTGTTCGCAGGCTTCGATCGCCGCAGCGCGGATCTCCTCTTCGTTGACCAGCTTGGCCGCTTCCTCTTCCACCAGCAGCGGACGCGCCGCCTTGATGGTGAGCTTGCGCGTCTGCGACTTGCTGCCGCCCAGGTTGGAGAACATCTGCCGCAACTGCTGGCCCATTTCCTCCATACCCGGCGGGGTCATGATGTCCATGCTGAGATTCACTGCTACGTCCAGCTCGATCTCGCGCTCGTCGAGCTCGCCGGCGCGCAGCATGCGGCGGAACTTGACCCGGGTGTCGCCATCCTGCGCCGAGGGTTCGTGGCGCGCGGCATCGGGATCGAAACCAATCCCGCCGGCCCGTCGCGGCAGCAAGGCATCGAGGATGCGGTCCTCGGCGCGTTCCTCGGCCTGGGTGCGCACGCGCACCTTGGCCTGTTCGCGGTACAGCTTGACGGCGGTGTCGGCCAGATCGCGCACGATCTGCTCGACATCCTTGCCGACGTAGCCGACCTCGGTGAAGCGGGTGGCCTCGACCTTCACGAACGGCGCATTGGCCAGGGTCGCCAGGCGCCGCGCGATCTCGGTCTTGCCGACGCCGGTCGGACCGATCATCAGAATGTTCTTGGGCATCACTTCGTTGCGCAGCGCTTCGGGCAGCTGCATGCGCCGCCAACGGTTGCGCAAGGCGATGGCGACCGCGCGCTTGGCGTCGTGCTGGCCGACGATATGGCGGTCCAGCTCCTGCACGATCTCGCGCGGGGTCATGGTGGAAGAATTATCGGGGAGGGTCATATGCGGGGGGATCCGTCGGTCAGGGTCGGCGAGGCGGCGCTCACAGCTCTTCGACCACCACGTTGCGGTTGGTGTAGATGCAGATGTCGCCGGCGATATTGATCGCCTCGCTGGCGATCGTGCGCGCATCCAGTTCGGTATGCGCCAGCAGCGCGCGGGCGGCGGAAAGTGCGTAGGAACCGCCCGAGCCAATGGCGATGATGCCGTCTTCCGGCTCGATGACATCGCCGGTGCCGCTGATGATCAGCGAGGTCTCGCGGTCGGCCACCGCCAGCAGCGCTTCGAGCTTGCCCAGGCGGCGCTCGGTACGCCAGTCCTTGGCCAGTTCGACCGCGGCGCGGGTCAGCTGGCCGTGCTTCTCCAGCTTGGCCTCGAACAACTCGAACAAAGTGAAGGCGTCGGCGGCGGCGCCGGCGAAGCCCGCCAGCACCTGGCCATCGCGACCGAGGCGACGCACCTTGCGTGCGTTGCCCTTCATCACGGTGTGGCCAAGCGTGACCTGGCCATCGCCGGCCACGGCGACATGGCCATTGCGCCGCACCGAGATGATCGTGGTGGCGTGGAATGTATTGGGGTTCTGGCTGGGATCCATTGCAACCTCCGGGGGACTTTCCGGAGGTGGGGACGGCGCCGGGCGGTTCAAGCCACCAGGCGCAGGAGATATTCAGTCCGCGCGGTCGGCACGACAGGAGTAGCAGCCGTAGCGGGCGTTGTGCAGGTGCACGTAGGCGATATGCCTATCGCCCAGGCGTTCGTGCAGCCATGCGGCGACTTCCTTGCCCTCAAGCACTTCAGCGGCGGCGATGCGGTCGCCGTGGTTGTAGGCGCGCAGCGAGATCAGCCGGTCGGCCACGTACGGGGGCACTTCGTCCACCGCCAGGCGTGCCGCTGCCGCCTGGCGGCGCACGAAGATCGGGCCACAGGCCCGATACGGCGAGGCGGCGGGCTGGTGCCAGTAGGGCAACAGCAGGAGTTCTTCGCCCTGGGCGGCGTCGCGCAGGCTGATGCGGCACGGGAAACCGTGGTCACTGCTGGCGATGACCCGGACCGCGCCATGGGCGGCGAGCGCGGCAGGGTCGAGGTCGAAGAGCGGACGCAGGGGTTGCGGATCGATACCGGAAAGCTGGAAGGACGTCATGGCCGACAGATCAATGGGGAACATGACTACAGAATGCGGAGCGATCCGGATCGGCGCTGGCCGCAAATGGACATCGCAGCTGCGCGACCGATTGCCGCAGTCAGGCCCATCCGCGAGCAACTGGAGGACAATGTGCGCACCGATCATGAACACGCCTTCGCCCCTGCGATCCCGCGCGGCCTGCTGTACCGAGGCCGAGGTCACCCGCCTCGTGCACGAGTTCTATGCGGCGGTACGCAGCGATCCGCTGCTCGGGCCGGTGTTCGAACAGCATGTCGCCGATTGGCCGTTGCACCTGGAACGGCTGGTGGATTTCTGGTCGTCGTTGCTGCGTGGCACGCAGCGCTACAGCGGCGCCCCGATGGCCAACCACATGGCGTTGCCGGGCCTCAACGAAGCGCTGTTCCGGCGCTGGCTGCATTTGTTCGGACAGACCACCACGGCCATTGGCAACCCGGCGATGAAACAGCTGGCCGACGCGCGCGCCGCGCAGATCGCCAACCGCTTCTGGCAGCGCTACCAGTTCGAAGGCCGCGACGGCGCCGGCCTGCTGCCCTTGCCTTTGTCCTCGCCGCGCACGCGCTGACTCAGGATTCCACCGGCGTCTCGCCAGCCGGCTTTTTCCGCCGCGCGCGCGGGTGCGCCGCGTCGTAGACCTTGGCCAGGTGCTGGAAATCGAGGTGGGTGTAGATCTGGGTCGTGGCGATGTCCGAATGCCCCAGCAGCTCCTGCACGCCGCGCAAGTCGCCGGACGATTCGAGGATATGGCTGGCGAAGCTGTGCCGCAGCATGTGCGGGTGCACGTGCTTGAACAAGCCCTGGCGCAACGCCAGCTGCTTGATCCGGATCTGGACCGCACGCGCGGAAATCTGCGCGCCGTTGCGGCCCGGGAACACCATCGCCAGCGCGTCGCGCGGGTGGCTTTCGGCGCGCCATTCGGCCAGCGCGCGGCGCGCATGCGTGCCAACCGGCACGCGCCGCTGCTTGCCACCCTTGCCGAGTACGTTGACCAGGCCCTCGGCCAGGTCGAGGTCGCGCCAGCGCAGCGCGCACAGCTCGCTCAGGCGCAGGCCGGAGGAATAGAACAGCTCCATCAGCGCCCGGTCGCGCAGGCCCAGCGGCGCGTCGGTCGGCACTTCGACCAGGCGCACCGCCTCGTCGGCGTCGAGCACTTGCGGCAACTTGCGTGGTGCCTTCGGCGCACGCAGTTTGGCCGCCGGCGAGGCGGCGATGTGGCCGTGCTTGAGCAACCAGGCATAGAAGCTGCGGCACGCCGATAAACGCCGTTGCAGGCTCTTCGGCGACAGGCCGCGACGATGCTCGGCGCTGATGAAGCCGCGCAGGTGTTCGCCATCCAACCGCACCACGTCGCCGCCCTGCCCGGCTTCGGCCCAGGCCGACAACGCGGCCAGGTCACGGCGGTAGGCGTCGAGGGTGTGCGGCGACATGCGCCGCTCGACCTGCAGGTAGGCGAGGAAGGCTTCGATCATGGCCGCACGCGCAGGCGCCGCCTCCTCGTGCTCAGCGCTCGAAACGCTGCAGCGCGGTCACCAGTGCCTCGCCCATCATGCGCAGGAACAGCGTGCCCATGCCGGGATAGAAGCGATTAGGGTCGCGGCTGCCGACCGCCAGCAGGCCCACGCCCGGCAACGGCAGCAGCGCGGTGGACTGGATCTCGCCGACCTCCTCGCCGTACAGCACCGCCTGTTTTTCCGCCTGCAGGCGACCGCAGATCGGCTCGCCATCGCGCAGGCAGTCGCGGAACGGCGCCAGGCGCGCGTCGTCGGCCGCGATGACCTGCAGCCAGTCGGCCTGCAGCCCTGCCACCGGCGCCAGCAGCAGAATGCGCACGCTGTCGCCGTTGAAGTCCTCGGCCAGCGAGGCGGCCATGGCCTTGAGCGTATCGGCCGCGCTGTCCTGGCGCATCAACGCCAGGGTCAATTGATGGGTGCGCACGGCCAGGCGCTCGTTGACCTGTGCGTTGGCGGCCAGCTCGGCCAACCGGCGCGACAGCTCGCGATTTTTATCGCGCAGCACTTCCAGCTGGTAGCTGGCCAGCGAGGCGGTGGGACCGTCGTCGCGCGGCACCACGAGGGTGAGCGCGAGGTCGGGGAATTGCTTCAGGAATGCCGGATGCCGACGCAGCCAGGCGGCGATTTCATGCGCGCCGATTTTTTCCACGGTCTCGTTCATGCAGCCCACTCCCCATCAAAGACAAACCGCGCCGGCCCGGACATCACGACCTGCGATTGCGGCGACGGCCAGCGTATGCGCAGTTCGCCACCGGGCAGCGACACTTTCGCATCGCGCTCGATGCGGCCGCGCTGCATCAACACCACCGCCGCCGCGCACGCGCCGCTACCGCACGCCAACGTCTCGCCGACACCGCGCTCGTACACGCGCAGGCGGATATGGCCACGGTCGATGACCTGGGCGAATCCAACGTTCACCGATTCGGGAAAGGACGCATGCTGCTGCAGTAGCGCGCCCACGCGTTCCACCGGCGCCGCATCGACCAGGCCGACTTCCAGCACCGCATGCGGGTTGCCCATCGACACCGCGCCGAAACGCAGGCTCTCGCCCTGCACCGGCAGCAGATACTCCTCGCGCGCATGCATGAAGCCCAGCAACGGGATTCGCGCCGGAGTGAATTCCGGCACGCCCATCGCCACGGCGTATTCACCCTCGCCCAGGCGTTCGATGTGGTGGGCGGCGACCGGGCTGTCGATGACGAATTCATCGCCCTGCGCGGCACCGTCGCGGACCAGCCAGGCGGCCACGCAGCGCGCGCCATTGCCGCACTGCTGTGATGGCGAGCCGTCGGCATTCCAGATGCGGTAAGCGGCCGCTGCCGCCTCGCTGCGCGGCGGTTCGATGGTCAGGATCTGGTCGCAACCGACGCCGAAATGGCGGTCGGCCAGGCGCGCGGCCAGCGCAGCATCGGGGGGCGCCACGCCGTCGCGCAGGTCGAGTACGACGAAATCGTTGCCCGCGCCCTGCATCTTGGTAAAGCGCAGGGGCGCGGAAGCCGGCCGTGCGTTCATTGCCCGCCGTCGGCCGCCGGCTCGGTGCCATCCACCGGCTTGCTGCCGTCGATCGGCTGGGCGGCGTCAGTGGGCGTCTGGGTCGGCGGCGGCGTCTGCCCGGAGGGCGGCTGCGGCACCGGCTGTGCTTCCACCGGTACCGGCTTCTGTGGCATCACCAACGGGCCCTTGTTGCCGCAGGCGGCCAGCAACAGCAAGCCGGCGCCGGCCAAGGCGATTCGGAAGGAACGGGAGTGCTTCGTGATCATGCGCCGAGTATAGCCACAAGGGCGCAACGCTCGCGCCCGCGCGAGTTCATCGCCCCACATTTAGGGCATCGGTTCGGTGGGCGGCAGCGGCCGCAGCCACAGCCAGATCGCCACGATGGCCATGCATCCGATCGACAGCGCCTGCGCCCAGCGCGAGGGCACGCACCAGAGCATGATCGCTGCGCAGACGAGCATGGTCAGCGTGGCCATCCACTTCGCCTTGCGGCTGACGGCGCGGTGGGTCTGCCATTGCACGATGGCCGGGCCGAAGCGCGGGTGGGTCAACAGCCAGCGATGCAGTCGGTCCGAGCCACGCGCGGCGGCCCAGGCCGAAATGAGGACGAACACGGTGGTCGGCAGACCCGGCACGAAGATGCCGACGATGCCCACGCCGAGGCTGACGTAGGCGAGCAACCACCACGCCCAGCGCAGGCGTACCGGTCGCACGGCGGTGTCGGCCGGCGTGCGTGGTTCGACGGGGTCGGTGGGGACGACGTCCATCGCTGCCTGGGGGGGGAGAGCGGCGCGCCGCTCAGCGCGCCGCCTGCTCCCGGCCCTGCTGCTCCACGCCCAGCTGGTCGAGCACGAAGGCGAACGACTCGGCCTGTTCGCGATAACGCCGGAAGCGCCCGGACTTGCCGCCATGGCCGGCATCCATGTTGGTGCGGAACACCACCGGATGGCTGCCGGTGTTGTCCTGGCGCAGCCGCGCCACCCACTTGGCCGGCTCCCAATACTGCACCTGCGAATCCCACAGGCCGGTGCCGACGAACAGCGCCGGGTAGGCCTGGCGCTTGACGTTGTCGTAGGGCGAGTAGGACAGCATGTACTCGTAGTACTGCGGCTGCTCGGGGTTGCCCCACTCGTCGTATTCATTGGTGGTGAGCGGGATGGTGGGGTCGAGCATGGTCGTGACCACGTCGACGAACGGCACCTGCGCCACCATCACCCGGTAATCGTCCGGCGCCATGTTGGCGACCGCGCCCATCAACAGGCCACCGGCGCTGCCGCCGGACGCGGCAACGCGATCCTTGGCCGCATAGCCCTGCGCGACCAGGCCGCGGGTGACATCGATGAAGTCGTTGAAGGTGTTCTTCTTGTGCAGCAGCTTGCCGTCGTCGTACCACTGCCGGCCCATTTCCTGGCCGCCGCGGATATGGGCGATGGCGTAGACCACGCCGCGGTCGAGCAGGCTGACCACCGAGAGGTTGAAGCCCGGGTCCATCGAGGCGCCGTAGCTGCCATAGCCGTACTGGTACAGCGCGGCGCTGCCGTCTTTCTTGAAGCCCTTTCGGTAGACCAGCGACACCGGCACCTTGACGCCGTTGCGGGCATCAATCCAGACGCGCTCGGTGACGTACTTGGACGGGTCATAGCCGATGACCGGCTGTTGCTTGAGCAGGCGGCGCTCGCCGCTGCGCACGTTGAGCTCGTAGGTCGTCGCCGGGGTGGTCAGCGAGGTGTAGCTGTAGCGCAGCCACTCGCTGTCCGGCTCGGGGTTGACCGACAGGCCCATCGAATAGGCCGGCTCGTCGGCCTTGACGTATTCCTGCTTGCCGTCGGCACGCAGCAGCCGGATTCGCTCCAGGCCGCCGGAACGCTCGTCGATGGCGGTATAGCCGTCGAACAGCTCGAAGCCCTCGATGTAGACCTTGTCGTCGTGGGCGACCCAGTCCTTCCACTGCTGGCGCGAGGTCGCATCGCTGGGTGCGCTGACGAGCTTGAAATTCTTGGCGCCATCGGCATTGGTGCGGATGATCCAGCGGCCATCGAAATGGTCGGCGTCGTACTCGACATCGCGCTGGCGTTTGGCAAGCACGGCGAACGAGGTCGGATCGGCGGCCGGGGCGTAACGCAGCTCCGAGGATACGGTGCTGTCGACGCCTATCGTGATGTACTTGTCGTCGCGGGTGCGGCCGATGCCCATGTAGAAGCTGTCGTCCTTTTCCTCGTACACCAGTACGTCGGCGCTGGCGGGGGTGCCGAGGACGTGCTTCTTCACCCGCACGGTGAGCAGGGTTTCCGGGTCGTTCTCGACATAGAACAGGGTGCGGTTGTCATCGGCCCAGACCACGTTGGGCGAGACGCCGCTGATGCGGTCCGGATAGATCTCGCCGGTGTCGAGGTTCTTGAAGCGGATCACGTACTGGCGGCGGCCGACATCGTCCTCGGCCCAGGCCAACAGGCGATTGTCCTGGCTGACTTCGGCGTCGCCGACGTTGAAGTAGTCCTTGCCCGCGGCCATGGCATTGATGTCGAGCAAGACCTGCTCGGCATCGAAGTCGCTGGCGGCGTTGGCCTGCTGGATGGTTGCCGCGTCCACGCCGGCGGTGTCGCGGCGGCGCGCCTGCACCGGATAGTCCTTGCCGGTCTCGAAGCGGCTGTAGTACCACCAGCCACGTTCGCGATAGGGCACGCTGGCATCGTCCTGCTTGATGCGGCCGACGATCTCCTCGTACAACTTGTCCTGCAGCGGCTTCAGCGGCGCCATCACCTGGTCGGTATAGGCGTTCTCGGCATTGAGATAGGCCAGCATCGCCTTGTCCTGGCGTTCGTCGTCGCGCAGCCAGTAGTAGGCATCCTCGCGAACCGCGCCGAACGGCGCCTTGACCTGGTGCGCTTGGCGCGGGGCCTGCGGCGGGGCAAGCCCGGCGGCATGGACGGAAGTGGCGGGAAGAGTCATCAGGCAGGCGGCCAACAGGGACAGGACAGGCTTCATAGGTAGGGATCCATCCTCTGAACGCAAGGTTCGGTGTGAAGGCGAGTCTGTGCGGCGGGCGCCGCGACCGCAAGCGCCGCCAGGCCATGGCCTATCATCGGGCCATGGATGCACGTACCGAGCCCCGTCACACCGAACCTGGTTACAGCCGCCGCAGCCAGGAGATTGCGCCGTTCCATGTCATGTCGTTGCTGGCACGGGCCCAGGCGCTTGAGCGCCAAGGCCACGACGTGATCCACCTGGAGATCGGCGAACCGGACTTCACCACCGCAGCGCCGATCATCGAAGCCGGCCAGGCCGCGCTGGCGGCGGGGCACACGCGCTATACCGCGGCGCGCGGCTTGCCGGCGCTGCGTCAGGCCATTGCCGGCTTCTATCGCCAGCGCCATGGCCTGGAGATCGACCCCGAGCGCGTGCTGGTCACGCCCGGCGGCTCCGGCGCGCTGTTGCTGGCCAGCAGCCTGCTGGTGGACCCGGGACGCCATTGGTTGCTCGCAGACCCTGGCTATCCCTGCAACCGGCATTTCCTGCGCCTGGTCGAAGCCGGCGCACAATTGATCCCGACCGGTGCGGACAGCCACTATCAGTTGACACCCGAGCACATCGCCGCGCATTGGAACGCCGACAGCGTCGGTGCCCTGCTCGCCTCGCCCGCCAATCCGACCGGCAGCGTGTTGTCGCGGGACGAGTTGGCCGCGCTATCGACGGCCTTGCGCGCGCGTGGCGGGCACCTGGTGGTCGACGAGATCTATCACGGCCTGACCTACGGCCTGGATGCGCCGAGCGTGCTGGAGGTCGACGACGAGGCGTTCGTGTTGAACAGCTTTTCCAAGTACTTCGGCATGACCGGCTGGCGCCTTGGCTGGCTGGTAGCGCCTTCGCGCGCGGTGCCGTCGCTGGAGAAACTGGCGCAGAACCTCTACATCAGCGCCCCGAGCATGTCCCAGCACGCCGCGCTGGCCTGCTTCACGCCCGAGGCCATGGCGATCTTCGAACAGCGCCGGGCCGAATTCCAGGCACGCCGCGATTACCTGCTGCCGGCCCTGCGCGATTTGGGGTTCCAGATCGAGATCGAACCGCAGGGCGCGTTCTACCTGTATGCCGACATCGGCCGGTTCGGTATCGAGGCGCAGGCCTTCTGCCGCCACTTCCTCGAAACCGAGCATGTGGCCTTTACCCCGGGGCTGGATTTCGGCAGCTATCGCGCCGAACGCCACGTGCGCATCGCCTATACCCAGAGCCTGCCGCGCCTGCAGGAAGCGGTGGCCCGGATCGAACGAGGACTGGCGCGGCTGTAGACGCGCCAGTCCTCGGCTCGCGCTTTACTTGCCGCCCAACCGCTCCCACAGGAAGCTGTACGCCAGCGCCGACATATGCGCCTGCTGCGCATTGTTCGCCGCCCCGCCGTGGCCGCCTTCGATGTTCTCGTAGTAGGTCACGTCCTTGCCGGCGTCGATCATCTTGGCCGCCATCTTGCGCGCATGGCCCGGATGCACGCGGTCGTCGCGGGTGGAGGTGAGGAAGATCACCGGCGGATACTGCTTCTTCGCGTCGAACAGGTGATACGGCGAGAAAGTCTGGATGAACTTCCAGTCATCGGTATCCGGGTTGCCGTACTCGGCCATCCACGACGCCCCGGCGAGCAAGTGGCTGTAGCGCTTCATGTCCAGCAGCGGCACCTGCACCACCACCGCGCCGAACAGCTGCGGATACTGGGTGAGCATGTTGCCGGCCATCAGGCCGCCATTGCTGCCGCCCTGCACGCCCAGGTGCGGGGCCGAGGTGATCTTGCGCGTGACCAGGTCCTGCGCCACCGCGGCCATGTCTTCATACGCCTTGTGGCGGTTCTGCTTCAGCGCGGCCTGGTGCCAGCGCGGGCCGTATTCGCCGCCGCCGCGCATGTTGGCGACGACGTAGACGCCGCCCTTGTCCAGCCACGCCCGGCCGAGACCACCGGAGTAGGCCGGCGTCATCGAGATCTCGAAACCACCGTAGCCGTACAGCAGCGTCGGCGCCTTGCCGTCGAAGGCGAGATCCTTCGGCCGCACCAGGAAGTACGGCACGCGGGTGCCATCCAGGCTGGTGGCGAAGTGTTGCTCGATGGTGTCGCGGCTGGCGTCGAAGAACGCCGGCATGGTCTTGAGCTTTTCAGGCTGCCGCCCCAATTCGACCAGCGAGAGCGTGGTCGGGGTCAGGTAGTCGGTGGCGGTCAGCCACACGGCATCGCTGTCATCGCTGTCCACCGCTTCCACGCCGAGCGTGCCGAAGGTCGGGGCGCCGACGAATTCGCTCTTCTTCCAGCCGCCGGCAGCCGGGGTCAACACGCTCAGGCGGTTCTTGACGTCATCGAGCACGTTGAGCACCAGGTGCTTGCGCGTCCACGCGAAGCCGGCCAGCGAGGCGGTCTCGGTGGGGGTGAACAACACGTCGAATTCGCGCTTGCCGACCATGAAATCGTCGAACCGGGTCGCCAGCAACGAACCGGCGGCATAGGTCTTGCCGCCCACCGTCCACGGCTCGCGCAGTTCCAGCGTCAGCCACTCGCGCTTGACGCTCTTGCTGGCCGAGTTCGGTGCGTCGATCTTGCGCAGCTTGCCATCAGCCTCGCGCAGGTAGAGCTCGTCGTTGTAGAAGGCCAGGGTGCGGCTGACGAAATCGCGCTCGAAGCCCGGAGTGTCGTCGTGCACGGCGGCGATGTACATGTCGTCGGCCTTGCCTTCGTACACCAGTTCGGCCTTCTCCAGCGGCTGGCCCCGGCGCCAGCGCTTGACGATGCGCGGGTAGCCCGAGCTGGTCTGCGAGCCCGGGCCGAAATCGGTGAAGACGTAGACAGTGTCGGCATCGATCCAGCCCAACGCGCCCTTGGCCTCGGGACGGAAGAAGCCGTCGCCGACGAACTGCTTGGTGGACAGGTCGAACTCACGGGTGACGTCGGCATCCGAACCGCCGCGCGACAGCGCAACCAGGCAGCGCTTGTAGTCAGGACGCAGGCAGTCGGCGCCGTGCCAGACCCACTGCGCGTTCTCGGCCTTGTTGAGGGCATCCAGGTCGAGCACTGTCTCCCACTTCGGGGCGGGCTTGCGGTATTCGTCCAGGGTCGTGCGCCGCCACACGCCACGCTCGTGCTGCCGGTCCTTCCAGAAGTTGTAGTAGTACTCGCCGATCTTCTGCACGCCGGGGATCTTGGCGTCCGAATCGAGTACCTCGCGGATGCTCGAATCCATCTGCTTGAACTGCGGCGTCGCCGCCAGGCGGGCTTCGGTGCGGGCGTTCTGCGCCTTGACCCATTCCAGCGCGCGGCTGCCTTCGACGTCTTCCAGCCAGGCGTACGGGTCGGGGGTCATGGCGGCCTCCTTGGCAGTGGCGGACGAAGCGGTGATCAAGCCTGCGACAAGGCAGGCGGCGGCGAATTTCGACATCTATCCTCCGGGAGCGATATAGCCGCGCCACGCTAGCACACCCGTTTCCCCGCCTCCCCTGCCAAAAGGCGCGCGCTGGATTAGGCGGCGCGCGCCAACGCCGAGGCT
>DATCVI010000083.1:0-6670 GCA_036566925.1 Stenotrophomonas sp. | reverse complement strand
CCGCGCCTTGCCAGCGCGGCCGCCCTCTTCCTCGCCCTGGGCACCGGCGTCGCGCTGGGATGGCCACGTACCGCGCACTACGCGACCGCACACGGCGCGCCGCGCACCTTCACCCTGGCCGACGGTAGCGTGGTGCACCTCAATGCCGAAAGCGCGCTGACCACGCGCTTCAGCCTGTTGCGCCGACGTGTCGCGCTGGAACGCGGCCAGGCGAGCTTTGTCGTTGCCGACGAGCGCCGTCCCTTCTCGGTACACGCCGCGGGCCTGCTCGTGCGCGACATTGGCACTACCTTCGATGTGTCCTTGTTGCGCGAGCAGGCGCGGATCGGCGTGGTCGAAGGTCGCGTGCAAGTCAGCGCCGAGGCCGACGATGCCCGCCTGCTTGCCGACCTGAGCGCCGGCCAGGGCGCGCGCATCGACTATCACGACCACGAAGTCCGCCTGGCCAGCGAGGACACCGAGGCGATGACAGGCTGGTGGGAAGGTCGCATCGTGTTCCGCGACGAGCCCTTGCGCGAGGTCGCCGATCAGTTCAACCGGCTCAACACCGTACGCATACACGCCGATGATGCCGCCGGCGCCTTGCGCCTGACCGGGAACCTGGCGGCCGACGATGTCGATTCCCTGCGCGCGTTCCTGCAGCAGCAACCAGGATTGCAAACGACGCTCGACAGCGCCGGCATCCGGGTGGCGGCGGTCGCAAGCGCCAAGGGCAATCGCGTGCGCTAGCGCGGGCCGCGCAGGCGCTGTCAAAAAAAATTCATCGAAAAACGGTGCCCGATCTTCGCACTGGGTCGTCGTAGTCCAGGCCTGTGCAGGCAACCGCCTGCGCACTCCGCCACCACCCCACTGGACTCGACCATGCGCAGCACGCTGTTCCTCTCGATTGCCCTCGCCTTGCAAGCCGCTACTTTCCCGGCCCTTGCGCAGACGCCGGCCGTGACGACCGAAGCGATTCCCGCCCAGCCGCTGGACCGCGCGCTCAACGCGCTGTCGCGGCGCACCGGCCTGCAGTTCATCTACGACGCACAGGCCGCCGGCAACCCGCGCACGCGCCCGATTGCGGCCGGCCTCAGTGCCGAGGAAGCGCTGCGCCAATTGCTCGCCGGCACCGGCCTGCGCTATCGCTTCGTCAATGCCACGACGGTGACGATCGAAGCAGAACCTGGCGTTGGTGACCCGGCCTTGGCGGCGTCGGCGGCCCCGGCCGGCACCACGGCCGCGGCGGCGATCGCATCGCCGGCCGAATCGCCCCTGCACCAGCTCGACCGCATCGAAGTGACCGGCAGCTACAGCCGTAGCCTGGAACAGGCGGTCGACCTCAAGCGCTGGAACATCGGCTTCTCCGATTCCATCGTCGCCACCGACGTCGCCGACTTTCCCGAGCAGAACCTGGCCGAAGCGTTGCAGCGCATGCCCGGCGTCACCATCGAACGCAACAAGGGCCTGGGCACCAAGGTCAGCGTGCGCGGGTTGCCGGCCGAGTACACCCATGTCTCGATCAACGATCTCGCTACTGCTTCCGGCAGCGGCGGGCGCGATGTCGAATTCGACATGTTCGCCTCGGAGATCATCCAGCAGGTGACGGTGCAGAAGTCACCGACGGCGGCCGACGAAGAAGGCGGCATCGCCGGTTCGGTGGACATCTCCACCGCACGCCCGTTCGACTACAGCGACCGCAAGCTGGTGTTCTCGGCCGAGGGCGCCTACAACTCGATCTCCGAAGAGATCGACCCCAAGCTCGCCTTCCTGGCGAGCGACACCTGGGGTGACTGGGGCGCATTGGTGTCCTACTCGCGCGCCAAGCGCACCAATCGCACCGACTCCACCTCCGGCATCAACTTCCGGCCGATGTCGCGTTTCCTTGGCGCCTCGGGCACGCGTGGCACCCAGGCACAGGCGGTGCTGGCGCGCGACGCCGGGGTCATCGTCAACAACCGCAACAACACCGATGAAAGCAACCTGATCGTGTTCCAGGACAAGGTCGGCGACCGCGTCTACCTCAATGAGCAGGACAAGTGGGGCGCCACCGCCTCGCTACAATACAAGCCCAGCAACACCTTCAGCCTGGTCTTCGATGCGATGTGGGGCGGCTACGACACCACCGAAGACGAGTACGACGCAGCGGCTTATTCGGCGTCGAGCCGCAGCACGCTCGAAGCGATCCACGACTATGACGATACGACCCTGGCCGACTACGGCATGGTGGTGCTGCGCGATGTTTCCTACACCGCCACCCAGCACGAGATGCTCAGCAAGGAGCGCATCAACAAGACCGACTACAGCCAATACAGCCTGGCGATGGACTGGAAAGGCGATGTCTGGGCGATCGACGCCATGGCCGGCTACTCGGGCGCGGAAAAGACCCTGGACTTCGCCAACCTGAAACACGTCGCCTACGCGCCGTCGCGCACGCGCTGGACCGGCAACAGCGGCGAAACCCTGCCGAGCGCCAACCCGGCCACCATCGATATGTACAACGCGCCGGAAAAATACTTGTTCGAGGCCTACGAGACGACGCTGGAACGGATCAAGGACGACAAGTATGCCGCCCAGCTCGACCTCGCACGCAGCTTCGACCTGGCCTTCTTCCCGGCGCTGCGCAGCCTGCAGTTCGGCGGCCGCTATACCGACCGCTCCAAGCGCCGCCAGTATGGCGAGCTGAAGATCACCGGGCCGAGCGCCGGCAGCGCAGCTTGGGTCAACAAGCGCACGATGGCCGACAGCCCGTTGCAGTCCATCGCCGACCTGGTCCCGGGCGGCGGCTACAGCTTCAAGGATCTGGACTGGCAGCAGGTCTCCAACGACTATGCCCGCCGCACCTTCCGCTATGACGGCTTCTACACCCCGTACGACGATGGCCAGTACTACCGCGTAGACGAAGCGGTGACCGCGTTGTACGTGATGGCCGACCTCGGCTTCGATATTGGCGCGGTGCCGTTCACCGTCAACGCCGGCACCCGTTATGTGGACACCTCGGTGACCTCCTACGGCTTCCATCCGATCCAGAACGCCGACGGCAGCACCGGCTATACCGACGATGCCGTCTCCAAGGACGGTAGCTACAAGGATTGGTTGCCGAGCTTCAACATGACCGCCGAGCTGAGCGAAGGCCTGATCGCACGCGCGGCCGCGGCCAGGACGATGATGCGTCCCTCGCTGACCGACGTGGCCTACAAGCGCACCGCAAGCTGGAGCTCGTTTCGCTTCACCGACGGCAATCCCGACCTCAAGCCGACTTATGCCAAGCAATGGGAGATCGGCCTGGAGAAGTACTTTGACAACGGCGGCCTGCTGGCGGCGTCCTATTTCAACAAGAAGATCGATGGCGTGGTGATCAGCGCGCTGACCGGCGTGGTCCAGGACGTGGCGGTGTACAACGCCAACGGCAGCCTCAACGGCATCTACGACTTCGACGTGTACCAACCGGTCAACGCCAAGGGCAGTTATGACGTGGACGGCGTCGAGCTGATCGCGCAGCTCCCGCTGGGTGCCTTGCACCCGATGCTGGAAGGATTCGGCATCAACGCCAACTACACGATGCTGGACAGCTCGTTGGCGGGCGAATCCGACCTCGGCATCAAGACGCCGATGCCGGGCCTTTCCGACAAGACCTACAACGCCACGGTGTACTACGAAAACGAGCGCTTCGACGCTCGCCTGTCGTACAACCACAAGAGCGAGTATGTCGAGTCGATCGGCTACAACATGTATCCGATCTGGCGCGATGCCTATGGCCAGCTCGATGTCTCCATCGGCTACCGCATCACCGACAACATCAAGGTCAGCCTGAAGGGCATCAACCTGACCGACGAGGTCACCAGCGGCTACACCATGGACCCGGCGTTCCCGACCATGTACGAGAAGTCCGGCCGCCGCATCAGCCTGGGCGTTCGCGCCGACTTCTAAGCGCGCGACCCGCCCCGCCGGCGGCCGACCCGGTCGCCGGCGCCGGCTTGCGAGGGGCCCGAGCGCACCGGCGCCCCCCTTCGTTCCGCCTCTTCGAGGACTCCCCATGCGCGCAAGATTCTCGCCCGTGCAACCGCTCCTGTTGGCACTGCTGGCATTCTCCTCCTCCACGCAAGCGCAGCCCGCGGAGGACCGTGCCTGGCTGGCCGGTGACCACCATGTCCATAGCGAATGGAGCGTGGATTGGGATCGCTCGACCACGCCGCCCACGCCCCTGCGCGGCGGCGACTCGCCGTATACGCGCACCCGCAACGCACGGCAGTCATTGGCCAACGGGCTGGCGTGGATGGTGCATACCGACCACGGCGGACCGGGCCACTCGCGCGTCAACCGCGACCAGGCCTGGCCGGCCTTGCAGGAAGCGCGGCGCGCGGTACCGGGCTTGATTCAGTACTACGGCATGGAATTCGACGTCCCGGCGGCGGAGCATGCCTCGCTGATCATCGCCCCGGGGCCGCAGGAGCGCGAGCAGTTGTACAGAATCGAACGCGACTACAGCCGCAGCGAGCCGCTGCAGGTTGCGCGCGACGAACCGGGGCAGATGCTCGACGCGCTGGCCTACATGCGCACGCTATCGCCGTTGCCGTTGGTGTTCATCAACCATCCCTCGCGCACCGCCACGGCACTGGGCGGTTGGGGCGAAGTCACACCGGCCGAGCTGAGCCCCTGGAACGACGCAGCGCCGGAGGTGCTGGTGGGCATGGAAGGCGCGCCCGGGCACCAGGCCGCCGATCCGCATCGGGGGCTATATCGCAACGCCGCCGCGCCCACGCTGGGCGGCTTCGACCAGATGACCGCGCAGATCGGCGGAATCTGGGACACGATGCTGGCGCAAGGGCGACGCTTCTGGATCACCGCCACCTCCGATTCGCACATCAACCAGCGCGATGGCGGCAACGATTTCGATCCGGGCCAGTACAGCAAGACCTACGTGTGGGCACGCCGCGACGCTGGTGACATTCTCGACGGCCTGCGCCATGGCCGCCTGTTCTCGGTCACCGGCGACCTGATCGACGCGCTTGAGCTGAGCGTGTCGGTGCCCGGCCAGGCCACGCGCGCAGCGACGATGGGCCAGGCCCTGGTGGTTGCAGCAGGCGCACCGATGCGCCTCCGCCTCGGCATGCACGTGCCAGCCGCAGCGAATGCAAACGGACAGCGGCCTGCCCTGCATCATGTAGAGGTCATCATCGGCCAGGCCGGCGAAGGTTCACCGTTGATGCAATCGCGCCGGTTCGAGGTGGCCGAGTTGCGGCGCGAGGGCGATTGGCTGCGCTTGGTCTGGGATCTACCGGCGCCGGCAGCAAATGGCTTCATTCGCGTGCGTGGCACCAGCACGACCGAAACCACGCCGCTGCCGGATACGCCTGGCGAAGATCCGTGGCAGGACCTTTGGTTCTATTCCAACCCTGTGTTCATCGAGGTTGCGGCGGCTGCCAAGCGAAGCTAGCCCTGCTGTTGTCGGCTGGTTGGCGAGAGCGGGGTGGGTCTTTTGCTATCGCGCGGCGATCGGGGGCAGAGCCCTTTCGGGACACGCCGTGAATACATCCATGTAGGCTAATCGGCGACATCCATGTCGCCGATTGTCCCGAAAGGGCTCTGCCCCCGACCGCCCGATAGATCAGCCTGGTTTGGGGGGGAGAGAAAAAGCACCCTCATCCGGCCCTGTCGGGTCACCTTCTCCCAAGGGGAGACGGACAGCGGCCGCTGTTGGCGATTCATTGCAGCCGCAAAATGCATGCCGTCCTTCTCCCTCTGGGAGAAGGTGTCGCGACAGCGACGAATGAGGGCGCTCTCCCCCACACCAACGCGACCTTCTATCGGGCGTTCGGGGCCGGGCCCTTGCCCGGGGGCGTTGGGCGACAGGACGTCGCCCAAACGAGCCCCGCATGGATGCAGATCTTGGCGTCCCCCGGGCAAGGGCCCGGCCCCGAACGCCGCACGGAAAAACAAAAAGTCCGCTCAAAAAAAATATTCAGCACTAACCCTACGCAATTTCAACCAGCCCGCCGATGTTCGCAGCCATTCGCAGCGAGCAAGATCATCACCGGAGTCCAAAGCTCCGCATGAGTTGAAAGCTTTCAGGCGACAGGACTTCTACCATGCAATCGACTCCCTACTCGCACAGCGCTCGCGAACCGTTTTACCGCTTGCCCGAAACCGCATACCAAGAACTGCAAGACATGCACAGGTTCGTTGAATTGCTTGCGTTGTTGGCGCAGGAACGCGGCGCTACCGATACTGACGCAAACTTTCGGCTAGCCCTGCCGCCCGAGGCGTTGTCGCACTGCCTGCGGGTTATTGCCAGCGGAATGTCAGAACCCTTGGCCTCCGCCGAATGGACAGGTACTTCAGTTCACTAGCCGCAAGCTTCATTCCACCTGCACCACCACCTTCCCCTGGTTCCGCCCCTGCAGCAGCCCCGCCAGCGCCGCCGGCGCCTGCTCCAAACCCTGCACTACATCCTCGGTCGGCACGATGTCGCCGGCTTCGATCCAGGCGCTCATGTCCCGCAGGAAATCGGCATGGCGGGTGGCGTAGTGGTCCAGGATGATGAAACCCTGCAGACGCACGCGCTTTTGCAGCACAGCGGCGAGCAGCTGCGGCGTCCGGTCCGGTCCGTGTGCCGACTCTGCCTCGTTGTAGTGCGAGATAAATCCGCATAGCGGGATGCGCGCGCCGACATTGAGAAGCGGCAGCACCG
>DATCVI010000082.1:0-30713 GCA_036566925.1 Stenotrophomonas sp. | reverse complement strand
CGCGCCCATCCGCACCCGCCAGTGCTTCCACGCTGCCGCCATGGGCGCCGATCATGCCCTGGCAGATCGTCAGTCCCAGCCCGGTGCCGTGGCGGCCGCGGTCGCCACGCTCGACGCTGTAGAACATGTCGAAGATCCGCGCGCGTTCGTCTTCGGGAATACCTGGTCCACGGTCGCCGATATCGATCCGCAGTGCGCCCTCGTGCAACCACGCCGACACGCTCACCGCCTCGCCCGGCGGCGAGAACTTGGCCGCGTTCTCCAGCACATTGAAGATCGCCTGCTCGACCAGTGCCGGATGCACCCAGATCGGTTCGAGGTCCGGGGCGATGTCCAGTTGCAGGCGCACATCGGGCTGGTAGCGCTGCAAGCGCCGCGCGGCCGAGCCGATCAATTCATCCACGCCGATCCAGTCGCGATTGAGGCTCAGCCCGGCATGCCCAAGACGGGTCATGTCCAGCAGGTTCTGGATGTAGCGGTCCAGCCGTTCGCCTTCGAGCTGGATGGTCTCCAGCAGGCTGCGCCGGTCCTGCGCGTCCATGGCTTCGCCGTAGCTGGCCAGGCTCGAGGCCGAGCCGATCATCGAGGCCAGCGGCGAGCGCAGGTCGTGCGAGACCGAAGACAGCAAGGCCGAGCGCAGGCGTTCGGTCTCGCCACTGACGCGCGCGCTTTCCAGGTCCGCCACCAGGCGCGTGCGCAGCGCCGCCTGGCCGATGTCTTCGACCATCGCCTCGGCCAACCGCCGCTGCTCCAGCCCCGGCCGCTTTACCGCCGCATCAAAGCGCAAGGCCACCACGCCGAGAGCGCCGCGTTCGTGGCGTACCGGCAGGCACCACCAATCGGCGCCGGCGAGGGTATCGGTGAAGCGGCCAGCCGGCTGGCCGTGGCGCTGCGACCAATCCGCCGCGCTGCGATCGAGCGCCGACATCGTCGCTGCCTGGCTTTCGCGTTGCTCCAGCCGCAGCCAGACCTCGACGTCCAGCGCTTGTGCCAACGCGCGGCGACCCGCCTCGACCACGTCGCCGAGGTCGGCGGCGGTACTGAGTTGCCGCCCGAGCGCCTGCAGCGCGTTGGCATGCGTATTGGCCGCGCGCAACGACAACACCTGCATGCGCAGGCGCGAAGCCAGGCGGCCGGCCACCAGCGCGGCGATCAGGAACAGGCACACCGTGACCACGCCCTGGCGCGCACTGATGTTGAAGGTGAAGCGCGGTTCGATGAAGAAAAAATTGTAGGCCAGGAAGCTCACCAGTGCCGCCAGCACCGCGGCCACCATGCGCGTGCGCGAGGCCACCAGCACCACCGCGACGATGAACACCATCGACAGATCGTCGATGTCGGTCCAGCGTTGCAGCAGCCAGGCCACCGCGACCGCGGCGGCCGCGGCCACCAATGCATAGGCCAGGTCGTAGCGGCGCAGCCAGCGCAGCGGCTGGCGCGATTGCCGGCGCGCGCGAGCGCGGGCATCGGCCGAGCTGATGATCACCAATTCATAGTGCGCGCCGCGCTGTAACAGGCGCTGGGTCAGGGTGCGGTTGAACATGCGCGCCAGTGGCCGCTCGCGGGTACGTCCCAGCACCAGGGTCGAGGCGCCCTGCTGTGCGGCGTAGTCGAGCAAGGCGTCGGCGACGTTGCCGCCGAGCAGCAGCGCGGTATCGCCGCCCAGCCGCCGCGCCAGCGCGAAGGCGCGATCGATCTCCAGCTGCCACGCCGCGTCCATGCCGGTGCGCGTCTGCACGGTCACCACCGTCCACGGCGCGTCGCGGCGCTCGGACAAACGCCGGGCCACGCGCACCAGGTATTCGGAACTGCCGCGGCCATCGATGGCCACCACCACGCGCCGGCGCAACGCGGCGGTGCCGGGCAAGCCGCGTGCGACCTGGGCATCGCGCAGATCGCTGTCGACGCGGTCGGCGGCGGTCTGCATCGCCAATTCGCGCAGCGCGGCCAGGTTGGAAGGCGAGAAGAACGCCTGCAACGCCTGGGTGGCCTGTTCGGGCAAATAAACCTTGCCCTGTTGCAGGCGCTCGATCAGTTCGCGCGGTGGCAGGTCTACCAGCACGATATCGCGCAGGCGGTCGAACACCGCATCGGGCACGGTCTCGGACACGCGCACGCCGGTGATGCGGTGGACCACATCGTTCAAGCTTTCCAGGTGCTGGATATTGACCGTGGTGTAGACATCGATGCCGGCGTCGAGCAGTTCGACCACGTCCTGCCAGCGCCGCTCGTGGCGACTGCCCGGGGCGTTGCGATGCGCCAGCTCGTCCACCAGTGCCAGTTGTGGCCGCCGTGCCAGCAAGGCGTCGAGGTCCATTTCCTCGATCGTGCGGCCGCGATAAGCCACCGGCTTGCGGGGCAGCACCGGCAGTCCTTCCAGCAGCGCGGCGGTCTCGCCGCGGCCGTGGGTTTCGACCACGGCGGCGACCACGTCGGCACCCTGCCGCAGTCGCTCGCGCGCCCGCGACAACATCGCGTAGGTCTTGCCGACGCCGGGTGCGGCACCGAGGAACACGGTGAGCCGGCCACCGTGTTCGCGCTGCAGTTCGCCGATCAGCGCATCGGCCTGCTGGGTGCGGGCATCGCTCATGTTGGCGATTGTGGCGCAGGCTGCGTCCGTCCGGTGGAGATGCGGCTCATTGCAGCCGGTCGAGCGCAAGGTTGAGGGCGAGCACGTTTACCCGCGGCGCCCCCAGCACACCGAATTGACGCGGTTGTACCTGCTGTTGCAACAGTTCGGCCACGCGCGTTTCGGCCAGGCCGCGCGCGGCGGCCACGCGCCGCACCTGCAGCGCAGCGGCCTCTGGGCTGATGTCCGGGTCCAGGCCGCTGCCAGACTGGGTCAGCAGGTCCAGTGGCACCTGGCGCGGATCGACGCCCTCGCGCGCCGCCACCGCGACGCGAGTGTCGTCGATGCGCTTGACCAGGTCGGGGTTGGAGCGCGCCTGGTTGCTGCCGGCGGCCGCCATCGGGTCGTACTTGGCCGCCGAAGGCCGTGGCTGGAAGTAGCGCGCATCGGCGAAGGGCTGCGCCACCAGCAGGGAGCCGACCACCCGGCCGTCGTCGCGCAGCAGCGAGCCATGGGCCTGGGTGGGAAACGCAGCGCCGGCCAGCAAGGTGGCGGCCACCGAATAGGCGAAGCCGAAGCCGAGCAGCGTGAGCATCGCCAAGCCCAACGCCGGGCGCCAGACGGCGTGCGGGTGGGTTGGTGTGGAACGAATGGCAGTGTTCATGGGATTCCTCAGGCACCGAAGGCGGCAGCAATGGCCAGGTCGATCAGCTTGATCGCGACGAACGGCAGCAACACGCCACCCACGCCGTAGACCAGCATGTTCCGCCGCAGCAACGCAGTGGCACCGGCAGGGCGAAACCGCACGCCGCGCAGGGCCAGCGGGATCAACGCGGGAATGATCAAGGCGTTGAACACGAGCGCCGCAAGCACGGCGTTGCGCGGGCTGGACAGCTGCATCACGTTGAGCGCGGCCATCGAAGGGAGGGCCGCGGCGAACAGCGCCGGCAGGATCGCGAAATATTTCGACACGTCGTTGGCGAGCGAGAACGTCGTCAACGCGCCACGGGTAATCAGCTGTTGTTTGCCCACTTCCACCACGGCCAGCAGCTTGGCCGGATCGCTGTCGAGGTCGACCATGTTGCCGGCCTCCTTGGCCGCCTGCGTGCCCGAGTTCATCGCCAGGCCGACGTCGGCCTGGGCCAGGGCCGGGGCGTCGTTGGTGCCGTCGCCGACCATCGCCACCAGCCGCCCTCCCCGCTGCTCGGCGCGGATGCGCGCCAGCTTGTCTTCCGGCCGCGCCTGGGCGATGTAGTCGTCCACGCCGGCCTCGGCGGCAATGGCCGCAGCGGTGAGCGGGTTGTCGCCGGTGATCATCACCGTCCTGATGCCCATCGCCCGCAGCCGCGCGAACTTTTCCTTGATGCCATGCTTGACCACATCCGACAGCTCGACCACGCCCAGTGCGTGCCGCCCTTCGGCCACCACCAGTGGCGTGGCACCACTGCGCGCCACTTCCTCGATGCGCCCGGCCAGTTCCGGGCTGACCTGGCCGCCCCTGCCCTGCACCCATGCGGTGATGGCGTCGCCCGCCCCCTTGCGGATCTGCCGCGCTTCGCTGCCGCTGCCGAGGTCGACACCGGACATCCGGGTCTGCGCGCTGAAGGCGATGAAGCCAGCGTGTTCCGGCTCGACCGCGGCCGCGCCCTGCTCGCGCGCCAGACGCACGATCGACTTGCCTTCGGGTGTGGGATCGGCCAGCGAAGCCAGCATCGCCGCATCGCGCAGTTGCGAGCGGTCGATGCCGGCGAGCGGATGGAACGCGGTGGCCTGGCGATCGCCATGGGTGATGGTGCCGGTCTTGTCGAGCAGCAGCACGTCGACATCGCCGGCCACTTCCACCGCCTTGCCGGACTTGGCCAACACATTGGCCGCCAGCGCGCGGTTCATGCCGGCAATGCCGATCGCCGGCAGCAGGCCGCCGATGGTGGTCGGGATCAGGCACACCAGCAACGCGATCAACAGCATCGGGTCGAGCTTGACGCCGACGAAACCGGCGATCGCCGGCAGGGTCGCCACCACGATCAGGAAGGTGAGCGTCATCGCCGCCAGCAACAGGGTCAATGCGATCTCGTTCGGGGTCTTCTGGCGGTTGGCGCCTTCGACCAGCGCGATCATGCGGTCGAGGAAACTGTGCCCCGGTTCGGCGGTGACCTTGAACACGATCTCGTCGGACAGCACGCGGGTGCCGCCGATGACACCGCTGCGGTCGGTGCCGGCTTCGCGCAGCACCGGCGCAGATTCACCGGTGACCGCAGCTTCGTTGATGGTGGCCAGGCCGCGCACGATCTCGCCATCGGCGGGGATGAACTCGCCGGCCGACACAATGACGTGGTCCCCCGGCCGCAACTCGGCCGCGGCCACCGCGGTTTCGCGCGCACCTGCCAGCTCGCTATCGACCCTGCGCGCGATGAGGTCCTTGCGTGCACGCCGCAGGGAAGCCGCCTGGCCGCGGCCGCGCGCCTCGGCGATGGCTTCGGCGAAATTGCCGAACAACACGGTGACGAACAGGATCACCGTCACCGTCCAGCCGAACGCAGCCGGCGTCTGTCCGGCCAGGGTGAGCAGCGCGGCCAGCAGCGTGCCGACCATCACCACCGCCATCACCGGGCTGCGCCACAGGTGGCGCGGCGAAAGCTTGAGGAACGCATCGCGCAGCGCCGCGCGCAGGGTGGCGGCGTCGAACAGCGCGGCCGGCGCACGTTGGCGCCTTTCGATTGCAGGAACAATGCTCATGGGGGTTCTCAGGAAGCGGCCAGCGACAGGTGATCGGCGATCGGGCCCAGCACCAGCGCCGGCATGAACTGCAGCACGGTGAGGACCAGCACGACGGCGACCAGGGTCAGGGCAAAAGTGGGGGTTTCGATGCGCAGGCTGCCGGCAGACTCGGGCGCCTGGCGCTTGCCGGCCATGCGCGCAGCCACCCACAACGGCACCAGCAGCGCCGGGTAGCGGCCCAGGGCCAGGACCAACGCGCAGCTCAGGTTCCACCAGTACGTGGCGTCGCCCAGGCCTTCGAAACCGGAGCCGTTGTTGGCGAATGCCGAGGTGTACTCGTAGAACACCTGGCTGATGCCATGGAAGCCGGGATTGGAATTGCCGGTCCACTGCGGCACGGCCAGGGTAACGGCGGTGAAGCCCAGCAGTACCAGCGGCTGCAGCAGGATCAACAACGCCAGCAGGCGCACTTCGCCGGCTTCGATCTTGCGCCCGAACAATTCAGGCGTGCGTCCGGTCATCAGGCCGGCGAGGAACACGCTCAGCAGCAGGTACACCAGGAATTGCTGCAGGCCGCAGCCAACGCCGCCCCAGATCGCGTTGACCAGCATGTTGACCATCGCCACGCCACCGGTGAGCGGCGCCAGCGAGTCATGCATGGCGTTGACCGAGCCGTTGTTGACCTGGGTGGTAAGCCCCGACCACAACGCCGAGGCGTCCACGCCGAGCCGCACTTCCTTGCCTTCCATCAGCGCCGCGCTGGCGGCGCTGGCAGAGTGACCTTCGGACCACAGCGATGCGCTGGTGGAGAGTACCGACATCAGCAACATGCAGCCGAACACCAGCGCGGTGAAACGCCTGCGGCCGAGCAATCCACCGACCATGAACACCACGCTCAAAGGGATGAGCACGATGCCGAGCATCTCGATGAAGTTGGACAGCGGCGTCGGATTCTCCAGCGCCATGCTGCTGTTGGGGCCGTACCAGCCGCCGCCGTTCGAACCCAACTGCTTGATCGCAACCATCGCTGCCACCGGGCCGAGCGGGATCTTCTGCGTGGCCATGCCCGCGCTGGCATCGATCGGCACGGCGGTGGGACCGGCGGCCAGCGTCGAGGGCACGCCTTGCCAGGTCAACAGCAGCGTCCATACCAGGCATAGCGGCAACAGGAAGCGCACGCTCGGGCGAACCACGTCGGCCCAATAGTTGCCGACGTCGGTGCTGTCCGTCGCCGATTCCGAATTTTCCGGGCGACGGCCGCCGGCCAGGCCGCGCAGCGTCGCCACCACCAGGGCCAGCCCCATCATCGGCGAGATCATCTGCAAACCGACAATCGCGGTCATCTGCGACAGGTAGGAAAGCTGCGATTGCCCCGAGTAATGCTGCTGGTTGGTGTTGGTCAGGAACGAGACCACGGTATGCAGCGCGGTGTCCCAGCGCAGGTTGGGCACCTGGTCCGGGTTGAGTGGCAACCACGCCTGGGTCATGAACACCACCCACGCCAGCAGGCCGACGACCAGGTTGCTGGCCAGGAACGCCAGCGCGTAGCCGCGCCAGCCCATGCCACGTTCGGGGTCGGTGCCGAGCACGGCGTAGATCGGCTTTTCGAGCACACCGAACAGCGCATCGCCGCGCATCGGCGCGCCGCGCATGACTCGCGCCAGATAGCGCCCGAGCGGCCACGCCAAGGCGATGGCGACGACAAGAAGAAGGAAGGTTTCGGTCATGGCGCGGTCCTCAGAAGTCTTCCGGACGCAGCACGACGTAGAGCAGGTAGGCCGCGGTGACGATCACCGCCAGTCCACAGGTAAAAGCGAGCCAGGCAGGCATGGGTCATCTCCTCAGAAAGAAGCTTGCAACGCGGCTTCCACGCGCGAGCCGGCCAGGCCGGGGAACAGGCGTTCGGCGGCGTGGTCGGTGTCGTGCGCGGTTACTCGCAGTTCGAGCGGGGCGCGAATCGCCCAGACCACGCCGGCTTGGCCGTGGCTGTAGCTGTCGCCGTAGGCGTCGTCGAGCCAGTAGTGGCCGAGCGCAGCCTCGATGCGAAAACGCTCGCCGAGCGGCAGGCGCGCGCCCAACTGGGCATAAGTGCCGTGTGCGTCGCTGGCCATGACGTCGTTGGACCAGCCCAGCTGCAGCCAGTAGTTCTGCTTCCAGGTCAGGGTGCCGTCGAGTTCGGTCCAGTCCAGGTCAACCGTGGTCGAGGGATAGCGGTAATGGGTGAGGTTGGCGTCCAAGGTCCATTCGGAAGACAACGCGCCGCTCCAGCCCAGCACCAGGTCGAGCTCGCTACTGGCGTGAGTGTCCGGTGCGAACTCGACATTGGAGCCCCACGCCGACGCGTAGATGCCGTTCTCGGCGGCCCATTTGAGGCCGGCCTGCGCGGCGAAGTCGCCCTGGGTCTGGGTGGTGCCGCGCCAGACGTAGTCGCTGGTGAGGCCGAGGTTGCCGGAGACGGTGCTGCCGCTGGCCAGCGGTGCGGCGCACAGCAGGCCGAACGTCAGCAGGGCGCGCGCAGGCCGACGACCTGCGATTTGAAGCTTGGGGTACATGGATGACGATCCCGGGCGGAACCCTTCCGCCGATCGGGAAAGTCTGGTCGCGGCCGCCGTAAAGTCGCTATGGCAGTGAGGCGGGCGCCGCGTAAATTCCGCGTAACGCTGTGGCCGATGGCCTCAGCCGAAGTGCTGGTAGCCGCTGTGCCCGGGTTGCCACTCGCAGCCTTCTTCGTCGAGCACCTGCACGCCTTCGCCCACGACGACGCGCCCGATCCGGTGGCCGTCCACCGCGGCGAACGCCAAGGCATCGCGGACGGCCTCGCGGTGGGCGGGCGCAGCGGTGAAGCAGAGTTCGTAATCATCGCCGCCGCCGACTTGCCACTGGCGGACGCGGGGATCGGCGGCGCTCCGCAGCGCCTCGGAGATCGGCAGGCGCGCCAGTTCGATCCGCGCGCCGACCCTGCTGCGCGTGCAGATATGCGCAAGGTCTGCGATCAACCCATCGGACACGTCCACGCAGGCATGCGCCAGGCCGCGCAGGCGCAGACCGGCATCGATGCGCGGCGAGGGCCGCAGCAGGCGCTGGCGCAGGGTTTCCTGCCAGGGTTCAGCGGCGATGGCATCCACCGCCAGCGTGCCCGCCTGCCACAGCGCCAGCGCGGCTGCCGCTTCGCCCGGCATGCCGGTGATCCAGATATCGTCGCCCGGTCGCGCGGCATCGCGGCGCAAGGCGCTGCCCGCTGGCAATGCACCGATGGCGGTGACTGAAAGCGATAGCGGCCCGCGCGTGGTGTCGCCGCCAACCAACACGATGTCGTGCGCGTCGGCCAATGCGAAGAAGCCGTCGGCGAACTGCTCCAGCCAGTCCGGATCATCCGCCGGCAGCGACAGCGACAACGTGCACCAGCGCGGCTGCGCGCCCATCGCGGCGAGGTCGGACAGGTTCACCGCCAGCGTCTTCCAGCCGATGTCCGCGGGCGCGGTCTCCGGCGGGAAGTGCACGCCGGCGTTGAGCGTATCGGCAGTGATCGCCAGTTGTTCGCCGGGCGCCGGCTGCAATAGCGCGGCGTCGTCGCCGATGCCCAGCGGCACGTCCTCGCGACCGCGCACGCGGCGGCGCAGGCGGTCGATCAGGGCGAATTCCGGCATCGGCGCGCTGGCGGCTTCAGCCGCCCGATTCGACCTTGCGCCATTCCACGGCGGCGCGGTCGAGCACGCCGTTGACGTAGGTGTGGCCGTGCTCGGAACCGAAACGCTTGGCGGTCTCGATGGCTTCGTTGATCACCACGCGGTACGGCACGTCCTGGCGATACAGCAGTTCGAAGGCGGCCAGGCGCAGCACCGCGCGCTCGATCGCATCGACTTCTTCGACCGTGCGATCGATGTAGCCAACCAGCGCTTCATCGAGCTCGGCGCGATGCGCCAGCACACCTTCGACCAGTGCCTCGAAGTACGCCAGGTCGGCGATTTCGTGCGCCTGCTCGTGGGCGAACTGCGCGATCACCTGCTTGGCGTTGCCGCCGGAGATCTGCCAGGCATAGATCGCCTGCAGCGCGCGACGGCGGGCGCGCGAACGCAGCACCGGGTCGACGCCATCGCGGCGCGGCGGGCGGGCGCCGTGCGAACCCTTGTGACCGGTGGACTTGTTCATGGCAGTTGCTCCACCAGGTTGACCATTTCCAATGCCGACAACGCGGCTTCCTCACCCTTGTTGCCGTGACTGCCACCCGCGCGCGCCTCGGCATCCTCGACCCGCTCCACCGCCAGCACGCCATTGAGCACCGGCACGCGGTAGTCCAGCTGCACGCGCATCAGGCCTTCGGCGCAACCGTCGGCGACATGCTCGTAGTGGCGGGTGTCGCCGCGGATCACGCAGCCCAGGGCGATGATCGCCGCATGCCGGCCGCCCGCCGCCAGGCGCGCGGCGACCAGCGGCAATTCCCACGCGCCGGGCACGCGCACCACGTCGATGGCCGCTTCGGCGATGCCGTTGCCGGCCAGGCTCTGCCGCGCGCCGGCGACCAGCACGTCGGTGATGCGGGCATTCCAGCGGCTGGCGATGATCGCGAACCGCGCGGTTTCAGGGGCGCGGAGGTCGCCTTCGTAGTGGCTCATGTGCTGCGGGGGTCCTAAAGGTGGGTCAGTTTAACGCGGCACCGGTCGCCCCGGGCCGCTTGCGGCGTGAACGCGGGACGGCCCGGCCGTTATAGCTCGACCGTCTCGACGATCTCCAGGCCGTAGCCGGCCAGGCCAATCTGCCGCCGCGGCGTGCCCAGCACCCGCAGCTTGCCCAGGCCGAGGTCGGCCAGGATCTGCGCACCGGCGCCGTTGCGCCGCCATTGGCCGACATCCTTGTCCTTGCCCGGCGGCCGCGCCACCGGCTGCTGGCGCAGGCGCGCCAGCAAGGCGGACTCGTCGCGCGGCGTGGACAGCACCACCATCACGCCCTGCCCTTCGGCGGCAATCGCGCGCAGGGCATCGCTGGCGGCAACGCCGAAATCGTCGCGGCGCCAATGCAGCAGGTCGGCCAGCGGGTTCTCCACCTGCACCCGTACCAGCGTCGGGGTCGCCGCATCGGGCGTGCCGCGGACCAGGGCGAAGTGCAGGTCGTGGGCGATGCGGTCGCGATAGGTCACCAGCCGGAACGGCCCGAACTCGGTATCGATCTCGCGCTCGTCCACGCGCTCCACGGTGTGCTCGGTGGCCAGGCGATGGGCAATGAGATCGGCGATCGAGCCGATCTTCAGCCCATGCTCGCGCGCGAACACTTCCAGCTCCGGGCGCCGCGCCATGCTGCCATCCGGGTTGAGGATTTCCACCAGCACGCCGGCCGGCTCCAGGCCGGCGAGCATCGCCAGGTCGACGCCGGCTTCGGTGTGGCCGGCGCGGGTCAATACACCGCCGGGCTGGGCGATCAACGGGAAGATGTGGCCGGGCTGGTGCAGATCGTCCGGGCGCGCATCGGGTTTTACCGCGGTGCGGATCGTATGCGCGCGGTCGTAGGCTGATATCCCGGTGGTGACGCCTTCGGCCGCTTCGATCGAGACCGTGAAGTTGGTCTGGAACTGCGCGGTATTGGCGCGCACCATCGGCGCCAGGCCGAGTTGGGCGGCGCGTTCGCGCGTCAGCGGCAGGCACACCAGGCCGCGGCCATAGGTGACCATGAAGTTGATGTCCGAAGGCTTCACCAGCTCGGCGGCCATGATCAGGTCGCCTTCGTTCTCGCGGTCCTCGTCATCGACGATCACCACCATGCGGCCGGCGCGGATCTCTTCGAGCAGTTCGGGTACGGAGGCGAAGTTCATGCCGAAGCCCTCTCGCCCAGCAGGCGCTCGACATAACGCGCCACCAGGTCGATCTCCAGGTTCACCGCATCGCCGACGCCGGTCTGGGCGAAGCGCGTGTGGGCCACGGTATGCGGGATCAACGCGACTTCGAAGCCGGCGTCATCTACTTCGTTGACGGTGAGGCTGACGCCGTCCACGCAGATCGAGCCCTTCTTGGCGATGTACTTGAGCAGCGCGGCAGGCGCGCCGAAGCGCCAGCGTTGCGCGCGCGCATCCTCATGCACCGACAGGACGTGGCCCAGGCCATCGACGTGACCACTGACCAGGTGCCCGCCGAGGCGGTCGCTCGGGCGCATGGCCCGCTCCAGGTTGAGCAGCGCGCCTTCGGCCAGTTGGCCGAGCGTGGTCAGTGCCAGGGTCTCGGTCGAGGCATCGGCCTGGAAACTGCGCGAATCGAATGCGATCACGGTCAGGCAGACACCGTTGACGGCGATGCTTTCGCCGAGCTGGACGTTGTCGAACGCCAGGCTGCCGACCTCGAAGGTGAAGCGCAGGTCGCCGCCTTGCGGCTCGCGCCGGGCCAGGCGGCCGACGCCTTCAATGATGCCGGTGAACATCAGCGCACCTCCTGCGGGAGGACGTGGTCGAACAGAACAGTGAAGTAAGGCATGTCGTTTCCCGCATGAAGTGAGCGAAAAACGCCACAAGGCAAAAAACAGGCGCACGCACGAACCCACCGGGCCGCGCGCTTGCCGTCTTCTTTCATCCGGACTGTGACCGTCGGCTCCGGCATTGGACCGGATCTGCTGACCTCGCGGCGATGCCGGGAGCGCTCGCGGGCTCGTGCCGGCCGAAGCAGGCACCTACCGCCGGTGGGGAATCGCACCCCGCCCTGAAGACGTTTGTGGTTGCCGGAGAACCGGCGCGGGCATTCTAGCAGGGCCGCCCACGGCGATCGGTCATCACCGCGGGACGTTGCATTGCGAGGGCGCTAGCCTTGCGGCCGCAGCAACAGGCGCAAATCTTCACCCACCTGGCGCAGGTCGTGCAGCCGCAGCGACAGGCGCTGGTCCATGCGCTCGATGCCGAGCCCGGCCAGCAGCGG
The DNA here is from genome assembly GCA_036566925.1 of Stenotrophomonas sp. Lineage (GTDB taxonomy): Bacteria > Pseudomonadota > Gammaproteobacteria > Xanthomonadales > Xanthomonadaceae > Stenotrophomonas_A. Next base: position 18,536 of record DATCVI010000082.1, on the reverse strand, counting down.
CCGGGCGTGGTCGCCGAGCAGGGTCGGCGCCTGGTACAGCAGCACTTCGTCCACCAGCCCGGCGCGCAAAAAGGCGCCGCCCAGCACCGCCCCCGCCTCGACCTGGACCTCGTTGACCCCGCGCCCGGCCAGCAGCGCCAGCACCGCCTCCAGGTCGAGGCCGTCGCCGCGCAGCGGGATGGCCGCGAACTCGGCGTCGGTCCGGGCCGGCGGCGCGACATCGGCGGCATGCAGGTACAGGGTCGGTGCGTCGCCTTCGCGGACCTTGGCCCGATCGAGCGAGCGCAGCCGCGGGTCGAGCACCACGCGCAGCGGTGGCAAGTACTCGGCGCCTGCGTCCAGGCGCACGGTCAGCGACGGGTCGTCGGCCATCACGGTGCCGGCACCGGTGAGGATCGCCCCGGCGCGCGCGCGCCAGCGCTGCACGTCGGCGCGCGCAGCCGGCCCGGTGATCCACTTCGATTCGCCATCGGCCATGGCGGTTCGCCCATCCAGGCTCATCCCGTATTTCAACCGCAACCATGGCCGGCCACGTTCGATGCGCGAGAAAAACCCGTGGTTGAGCTCGCGCGCCTGCGCCTCCATCAGCCCGGATTGCACGGCGATACCAGCGGCGCGCAGCAAGTCGAAACCGCCGCCATTGACCTGCGGGAACGGATCGCGCATGGCAGCGACCACGCGCGCGACGCCAGCTTCGATCAACGCCAGCGCACACGGCGGGGTGCGGCCATGGTGGGCGCAAGGTTCAAGCGTGACGTAGGCAGTGGCACCGCGCGCGCCTTCCCCGGCCTGGCGCAGGGCAAAGATTTCCGCATGCGGGCCACCGGCGCGCTGGTGCCAGCCTTCGCCGACCACCGCGCCGTCGCGCACGATCACGCAGCCCACCATGGGATTGGGCCGCGTCGTCCAGGCGCCGAGTTCGGCCAGGCGCAGGGCCTGGGCCAGGTGGAGATGATCGGCGGCGGTGAATTCGCTCATGCGGGCATTGTGGGGTGCGCGCGCGCAGCCGGCCACCCGTCATTGCGCCTCAGCGCTTGCCGCCCTTCTCCGCCACGCGCGCGGCGCGCTCCAGGTCCAGCAGCGGCAATTGCTCGCTGCCGACCGGCAAGTCGCGCTCGAGTTTCTCGATTTCCTCGCGGAAATCGGCCACGTCCTCGAAGCTGCGGTAGACCGAGGCGAAACGCACATAGCCGACGTGGTCGAGCTTGCGCAACTCCGCCATCACGAACTCGCCGATGCGGATCGAAGGCACTTCGCGTTCGCCGCACATGCGCAGCTGGTGCACCACCGCGCGTACCGCGGTTTCGATCTGCTCTTCGGACACCGGCCGCTTCTGCAGTGCGCGGTCGAAGCTGATGCGCAGCTTGCGCGCGTCGAACGCTTCGCGATTGCCGGTACTCTTGATCACCACCGGCATCTTCAGCTCGATGGTTTCCAGCGTACTGAAGCGCTCGCCGCAGGCCTCGCATTCGCGACGCCGGCGGATGGTGGCGCCATCTTCGGACACGCGCGAGTCGATCACGCGGGTGTCGTGGTGCTGGCAGAAGGGGCAGTGCATCAGAGGGCCGGGCGCACGCAAGATCCGGGCAGCTGCGCCACCCGGAGTTTCAGCTGGCCGCCCGGTGCCCGCATCAGCCGTAGACCGGGAACTTCTTGCACTGCGCGGTGACCGCCTCGCGCACGCGGGCGATGACCGCTTCGTCGGCCGGCGCGTCGAGGACGTCGGCGATCCAACCGGCCAACTCGGCGGCGTCGGCCTCGAGGTAGCCACGCGTGGTGATCGCCGGGGTGCCCAGGCGCAGGCCCGAGGTCACGAACGGCGAGCGCGGGTCATTCGGCACCGAGTTCTTGTTGACGGTGATGTGGGCCTTGCCCAACGCCGCCTCAGCGTCCTTGCCCGAGACTTCCTTGCCGATCATGTCGACCAGCATCAGGTGGTTCTCGGTGCCGCCGGAGACGATCTTGTAGCCACGCGCGATCAGCGTCTTGGCCATTGCCTGCGCGTTCTTCACCACCTGGGCCTGGTAGGTCTTGAATTCAGGCTCCAGCGCTTCCTTGAAGGCGACCGCCTTGGCGGCGATCACGTGCATCAAGGGACCGCCCTGGATGCCCGGGAACACGATCGACTGCAGCTTCTTGACCATGTCCTCGCTGGCGCCCTGGGCCAGGATGATGCCGCCACGCGGCCCGCGCAGCGTCTTGTGGGTGGTCGAGGTGACCACGTGGGCGTGTGGCAGCGGGTTCGGGTACACGCCGGCGGCGACCAGGCCGGCGACGTGGGCCATGTCGACGAAGAAGATCGCACCGACCTTGTCGGCGATGGCGCGGAAACGCGCCCAGTCGATCTTCTGCGAATAGGCCGAGAAGCCGGCCACGACCATCTTCGGCTTGTGCTCCAGGGCCAGGCGCTCGACTTCGTCGTAATCGATCAGGCCCTGGTCGTTGACGCCGTACTGCACGGCGTTGAACAACTTGCCAGACGCATTGACCTTGGCGCCGTGGGTCAGGTGGCCGCCATGGGCCAGCGACATGCCGAGAATGGTGTCGCCGGGGTTGAGCAGGGCGAAATACACCGCCTGGTTGGCCTGCGAGCCGCTGTGCGGCTGCACGTTGGCGTAGTCGGCACCGAACAGCTGCTTGAGCCGGTCGATGGCCAATTGCTCGGCCACGTCGACGAATTCGCAGCCGCCGTAGTAGCGCTTGCCCGGGTAGCCTTCGGCGTACTTGTTGGTCAGCACGCTGCCCTGGGCTTCCATCACCCGCGGGCTGGCGTAGTTCTCGCTGGCGATCAGCTCGACGTGGTCTTCCTGGCGGCCCGCCTCGGCGGCCATGGCCTTGGCCAGTTCGGGGTCGTAGTTTTCGATACGGGCGTCGCGCGGGAACATCGGATCTCCAGGGGCTGCCGGGGAGTGGGAAGCCTCGAATTATAGGGCTCGCCCGTGCGGCCGACCAATTTGGACCGGCACCGGCCACGCTTGCCAGCGCCGGACCCTCAATACGCGACCGGCCGCACAAGGCGGCCTCTTGCATATAAGACCGGCCGCACAAGGCGGCCGGTCGTTCAACTCATACGGCGAGCGGGCTCAGTGGTTGAACACCAGGTCGGCGATGATGCCGCTGGCAATGGCCACCATCAGCAGGTTGCCGGCGTCGTCGCGCACCCAGTGGTAGCCGTAGGGCGGGCGGCGCACGTGGTAGCGGCTGTAGTCGTTGACCACGTAGATCGGGCCGCCGTAATAGTCACGGTAGCGGTGGCCGGGCGCCCAGCCGTAATAGCGCGACGGCGGCGGGCCCGGGCGGTAGTAGGCCTGGCGGTAGACCGGGCGCGGCGCCGGACGATAGACCACGGTCGGGCGGTTATCGTAGCGGCGGCCATCGTGGTAGCCATCGCGATAGGCCTCGCGGCGTTCGCGGTAGTCACGACGGTCGTCGTGGCGGTAGTCACGGCCGTTGTCGTGACGGTCGTGGCCACGGCCGCGGTCGTCATGGCCATGGTGACCACGGCCATGGTCGTCGGCCATCGCCGGTGTCGCCACGGCGCCCAGCGCCAGCAGGGACGTCAGGGCAAGAGCAGTAAGACGTGTCGTGTTCATGGCAGCTCCGTGGCTGTTTGTTGGTGTCAATGACATATTGGCGCAGCAACATGAACAGGCATTGGCTGGAATCGGTTTCGCCCGCCTCCATTTAATTTCTGGTTGGCCAGGCGTCGGGGAGCCCCGTGGGCGTTCCCGCTATACTGGCGACATTCCTTTTCACAGCCTGCCTGTCCGCCCCCGGACCGGCCGGGCGCGCGCTACCAGCAATCCGGAGATTCCATGTCCTCAGGGCAATACATCTACACCATGAACGGCGTCAGCAAGGTCGTGCCGCCGAAGCGCCAGATCATCAAGGACATCTCGCTGTCGTTCTTCCCCGGCGCCAAGATCGGCCTGCTGGGCCTCAACGGCGCCGGCAAGTCGACCGTGCTGAAGATCATGGCCGGCGTGGATACCGATTTCGAAGGCGAGGCGCGTCCGCAGCCGGGCATCAAGGTCGGCTACCTGGCGCAGGAACCGCAGCTGGACCCGGAAAAGACCGTGCGCGAGGCCGTCGAGGAAGGCGTGGGCGACGTGCTCCAGGCCCAGGCGGCGCTGGAAGCAGTCTATGCCGCGTATGCCGAGGAAGGCGCCGATTTCGACGCGCTGGCCAAGGAACAGGAGCGCCTGGAGGCGATCCTGGCCGCCGGTGACGCCCATACCCTGGAAAACCAGCTCGACGTCGCCGCCGACGCCCTGCGCCTGCCGCCGTGGGAGGCCAAGATCGGCAACCTGTCCGGCGGCGAGAAGCGCCGCGTGGCGCTGTGCCGCCTGCTGCTGCAGAAGCCGGACATGCTGCTGCTCGACGAACCGACCAACCACCTCGACGCCGAGTCGGTGGAATGGCTGGAGCAGTTCCTGGCCCGCTACAGCGGCACCGTGGTGGCCGTCACCCACGATCGCTACTTCCTCGACAACGCCGCCGAGTGGATCCTCGAACTCGACCGCGGCCGCGGCATTCCGTGGAAGGGCAACTACACCCAGTGGCTGATGCAGAAGGACGAGCGCCTGAAGCAGGAAGACAACCAGGAAAAGGCCCGCCAGAAAGCCATCCAGAAGGAACTGGAGTGGTCGCGGCAGAACGCCAAGGGCGGCCGCACCAAGGGCAAGGCGCGCCTGGCCCGCCTGGAAGAGCTGCAGTCGGTCGACTACCAGCGCCGCAACGAGACCAATGAAATCTTCATCCCGCCGGGCGAGCGCCTGGGCAACTCGGTGATGGAATTCAAGAACGTGTCGAAGAAGTTCGGCGACCGCCTGCTGATCGACAACCTGTCGATGATCGTCCCGCCGGGCGCTATCGTCGGCATCATCGGCCCGAACGGCGCCGGCAAGTCGACGCTGTTCAAGATGATCACCGGCCAGGAAAAGCCGGACTCGGGCGAAATCATCGTGGGCCCGACGGTGCAGCTGTCCTACGTCGACCAGAGCCGCGACAAACTCGAAGGCAACCACAACGTCTTCCAGGAAATTTCCGGCGGCCTGGACATCCTCAACATCAATGGCGTGGAGATCCAGTCGCGCGCCTACATCGGCCGCTTCAACTTCAAGGGCCAGGACCAGCAGAAGATGGTCGGCTCGCTGTCCGGCGGTGAACGCGGCCGCCTGCACATGGCCAAGACCCTGCTGCAGGGCGGCAACGTGCTGCTGCTCGACGAACCGTCCAACGACCTGGACATCGAGACCTTGCGCGCACTGGAAGATGCGCTGCTGGAGTTCCCGGGCAACACCTTCGTGATCAGCCATGATCGCTGGTTCCTGGACCGTATCGCCACGCACATCCTCGCCTTCGAAGGCGACTCGCACGTGGAGTTCTTCCAGGGCAACTACCGCGAGTACGAGGAAGACAAGAAGCGCCGTCTCGGCGACGATGCCGGCCCGCACCGCTTGCGCTTCAAGGCGCTGAAGTAAGGGAATCGGATCTACTGTGGGAGGGACTTCAGTCCCGACAAACCTGGCCCGCTCCGATGCAAGTCGGGGCTGAAGCCCTCCCACAAATGCACAGCCGCCACGCGCGGCGTGGCCTACACTCCGCGCGTCGCGGCTGAAGCCGCCCTACAGGCAGGTTGCCGGCCGCCATGGGTTCCCTTTTCGAACGCCTGTTCCAATTGCAGCAGCACGGCACCAGCGTGCGCACCGAACTGCTGGCCGGCATCACCACGTTCCTGACGATGTCCTACATCGTCTTCGTCAACCCCGACATCCTCGGCACCACCGGCATGGACCCGGGCGCGGTATTCGTCGCCACCTGCCTGGCCGCGGCGCTCGGCTCGACGGTCATGGCGCTGGCGGCCAACTTCCCGGTCGGCATGGCGCCGGGCATGGGATTGAATGCCTTCTTCGCCTTCACCGTAGTCGGGGCCGCCGGCCTGCCGTGGCAACAGGCGCTGGCAGCGGTCTTCATCTCGGGCCTGGTCTTCATGGCGCTGACACTGACCGGCGTGCGCGCCTGGCTGGTGGCGGGCATCCCGGCCTCGTTGCGCGCCGCGATCGTGGCCGGCATCGGACTGTTCCTGGCGATCATCGCGTTGCAGAAGTCCGGCGTCATCGTCGCCAACGCCGATACGCTGGTCTCGTTGGGGCCTTTGCACACTGCCCCGCCACTGCTCGCGCTGGCCGGATTCCTGTTGATCGCAGTGCTCGAAGCGCGCGGCGTGCGCGGCGCGATCCTGATCGGAATCCTGGCCGTCACCGCAGCCGGCTGGCTGGTGGGCGACGTGCAGTACCACGGCCTGGTGTCGTGGCCGCCGAGCCTGGCGCCGACCTTCCTGCAACTCGACCTGCCCGGCCTGCTGCATCGCGACGGTGGCGCGCCGCTGGCGGTGTTGATGCAGGTGGTGCTGGTATTCGTGCTGGTCGAAGTGTTCGACGCCACCGGCACCCTCTATGGCGTGGTGGGCCGTGCCGGGCTGCTGCAACTGCCCGGCGGCCAGCGCCGCTTCGGCCGCGCCCTGCTCGCCGACAGCACCGCGATTGTGGCCGGCTCGCTGCTGGGCACCAGCAGCACGACCGCCTACGCCGAGAGTGCCTCGGGCGTGCAGGCCGGCGGCCGTACCGGCCTGACCGCCTTGGTGGTCGCTGCGCTATTCCTCGCCGCGTTGTTGTTCTCGCCACTGGCCGCGATGGTGCCCGGTTACGCCACCGCACCGGCCTTGTTGTTCGTCGCCGGGCTGATGCTGCGCGAGTTGGTGGACGTGGAATGGAGCGACCTCACCGAATCGGTGCCCGCCGCGCTGTGCGCCTTGGCGATGCCCTTCACTTATTCGATCGCCAATGGCCTGGCCTTCGGCTTCATCGCCTATGCGGTGCTGAAAGCCGGCACCGGGCGCTGGCGCGAGGTGCATGCGGCGGTGTGGCTGGTGGCGGGGTTGTTCTTGTTGCGGTATGGGTTGGGGTGATATCGGCGGAGTACTGGGTCACGAGCCGCTCCACGTGAGGTGAGATAAATCTCCACAGGTATCACTTGCCTCCGGATCATGGTTTCCCGCCTTAGCGTCTTGACGAAGACTGGATGCGCACCGGCTGCCCGGGTGTGCGTCCATTCAACGAAGCGAGAACCCTGACATGAGAGAGTTGACCCAAGAAGAGATCGAACAAGTGTCCGGCGGCTTTGTCTGGCTAATCGCAGTGCCGATCTTGATGCTTTCTGGCTGCGCCACCACCCAGCCGCTGCGCCGTGGCGAGCGGCCGGAGCACGAAGGTTGACACCTTTCCCGGGAAGCACGGCTCGCTATCGCCGTTTCACCCGGCTGCTGCTAGTCACCTGCGTCGCTGGCATCGTGACCTGGCTACCGATTTCGGCGGATCTGAAATCGACATTTGCCGTCACTACGTTGCTGGCATCAATAGCTGTTGCCATCGTGGCGAGCGCGTTGCGGCGCGACTGGCCGGCTGCAAGGCCCGACAAGACATGTTTACTCACCCTGATCGGCGTCGGCTTCATCACCGTTGCGGCCGCGTTCGACATCGGCGCCACCTTGCACCACTCACCGACCTTGAAGTACGAAGCCAACCCCATTGCCGTCGCCCTGCTCGACAACGGCACGCCGTTGGCATGGGTGCTGGGAATGGGGGCAGTGGCGCAACTTTCGGCCACGCTGGTGGCGTCCCTGCTGTGGGCCAACTTTGTCGTGCGTCGCGAGGACTACGTCGCTTGGCTGGTCGCAGCGCAGGGCCATGTGCCGCTGCCGATGCGCCTGCTCGGCGCCCGTAGGCGCTCGATCATCGACCTGCTGGCGGGCCGTAACCTGGAGCCCGGTGCGCAGATCGTCGCGCTCGGCCCATTCGCGCTTGCCTGGGCCGCGTACCGCGTCTGGCTGGGCCTGGAATGGTTCGGCTGGGCGCCCTTGTCGCGCGTGCTGATACCCATCGGGGTGCTGCTGGGCACGTATTTGCTGCTCTGGCACTGGGCACGCCGCCAGTTACAGCAATCGCCGCTCCCGGCCGCCTGAGCGGCCGGCACCCACTCCTCAATACTCGTTAGCGTACGGCGATGCCACCACCTGAGGTGCCTTCCCCAACGCCGCTCCCAACCGATCCAGCACGAACCGCAGATACAAATTCGTATTGAACTGGTTGTAGTCGCGCGCGTTGTTAAAGGTCAGGCGTCCGCCCAGGAACAGCTGCGGGGCCACCTGCCATTCGGCCGCGCCGGAGACGTTGTACGACACGCCGGTCTTGCTCTCCCCGGTGTAGACCGGCGCCACGTAGCGGTCGGTCAGGCCGAGCATCGCGGCCAGCGATGCAGCGTCATAGGCGGCCTGTTGCAGCGTGGGGTCGGTCGGGAAGTACGGCGAATCATCGCTGCGGAAGTGCTGCACGCCGACGCTGGCGTCGAGCCGCCAGTTGACCTTCTGGCTGAGCGAGCGGCCGGTCCAGTGCACCGGGAAACCGAGGTCGAAGTAATCCTGCGGGCTGAAGTAGCCGCCCTGGCCGTAGGTGAAGCCGCTCAGGTTCTTGTCGTACTGCATCGCGGTGAGGTTGATGCCCGCGGTCAGCGATTGGTTGTCGGTTTCCAGCGCATGCACGTAGAAGCCCAGGTCGGCCTGGCGGTGGTCGTTGTCGGCCACGTTGCGACCGGTGATGCGGTGCGCGGCGAGGTTGGCGTAACCGCCGAGCAGGCCGTTGTCGATCGTGCCGGACAGCGCCAGGCCATTGCTGGTCACCCCGCCCCACTGCATGCCGGTGCGGGCGTCCTCGGTGCCGGCAAAGGACAGTACGCTGTCGTTGACCGCGCGCCGCGAGGCCTGCGCCGAATACGTCAGGTTCTCGCCCGCCTCACCGCGCCAGCCGACGCCGCCGACGATGTTCTGCTGCTGGAGGCCCAGCGGCGTGCTGCCGATATCGGCCGAGAAACCGCCGTTGCGATAGCTCACCGCCACGCCTACGCCACTGTCGTCCTGGTCGAGCCGGCGCGAAGCGCTACCCGTGGCCGCCATCGAATACAGCGCATTGCGGAACTGCACCGGCGTCTGGCTGGCCGCGCTGCTTTGCGAAAGTGCCAGCAACTGCGCCGCACCGGCGGCGTCGAGGTCGGCGCGCAACGACGGATCGTTGAGCACCTGGGTGGCGATGCTGCCGATCGACATCGCCGACAAGTTGTTGGCCAGCAGGTACTGCGACAACGGCTGCGCGTACAGCGCGTTCAACGCGTTCTGGCGCCGCTCGGCAGCGGTGTCGCCGTCGGCCTCGTTGTACAGCGTCTGGAAATCGCCGTTGGCCACCGCCGCTTCGTACAGGTAGTTGCGCGTGGCGGCGTTGTCGCCGGTGGTCAACAGGCCCTGGTACAGCGGGGTGCCGACCAGGTTGTCGATCTTGGTCGGATCGGTGGCCAGCGCGTCGGCAACCGACGCCGACGGCCCGCCGCCGAAGCGGCTGGCGGTGGTGTAGTCGACCGGCACTGCCCCGGCATCGATCAGCGTGGGCGTGATGCTGGCGCCGAGCTTGCCATCGCCGACCGCGAACTCGGCCTGCACCGGCATCTCGATGTCGTTGAGCTGGCCCAGGCCGGACTCGCCGTCGCGCGAGCGATAGGCCGCGCCCGCGGAGATCTGGCTGCTGTTGCCGGCCTGCACCTCGCGCAGTTCATCGAGCACGGTGTTGCCGCTGCGGCGTTGCGGCAGCGGCTGGGTGCTGGCGCCGGCACTCATGCTCTGCACCGCGGTCCCGGTATACACAGGCGCTGGCGCGCGCGTGCCCTGCCCCGGTACCGGCAACATCGCCAGCCCGGCATTGGCAGTGCTTACCGGCGGCGGCAAGCCACTGTTGTCCGGCGCATAGGCAACCGCCGCTTGCGGTGCCGGCGGCACGTAGGCCGGCGCAGGCACCGCACCAGCGTAGGCCGGCGCGGACGCCGGATAGGCAGCCGGCGCCGGCAACGTCGCCGAATAAGCCGCAGGCGCCGCATCGGAGAGAACGGCCGCCGAACCACGCATCGGCCCGGTCATGCCGGCGAAGGGATTGAGCGGACGCGAGGCCGAGGCATAGGCCGCCGCGCCACGCGCGCCCGGCAGGCCGTTGTCGAGCTGGCCGGCATCGCGCTGCTGCGCAGCCAGGGCCGCACGAAAATACTGTTCGGCCTTGCGATTTTTGCCGGCGGCGCGATAGACCCGTCCCGCGGCGGCGAGCACGTCCGGCGAGTCGGGCGCCTGCGCCAGCGCGCGCTTGAGGTACACCTCGGCGCTGTCCAGGTCCGACTGCGCGGCGGCGCTGTTGGCAGCGGCCACCAATGCATCGAGATCATTAGGCTGGCGCTGCAGGATCTGCTGGTAGATCACCAGCGCCTGGCGCTGGTCGCCGGCGGTGCTGTACAGGCGCGCGAGCGCACCGAGCGTGTCGGGATCCTGCGGCTGCTGGGACATGATCGGCGCCAGCGCCTCGTACGCGCCTTCCAGATTGCCAAGCTCGCGCAGGGCATCGACCTGGCGCAGCACGTAGCCACTGCGCAACGACTGGTAGCGATGCAGCTGTTCCGGCGTCATCGTCACGCCCTGCAACTGCCGCAACACGGCCGAGAGTTCGGCGTCCTGGTGCGCACGCAGCAGCACGCCGGCATATTGCAGGCGCTGCTCGGTCCCCGGATTGCCCGTGGTCACCAGGCGTTGGGCCAAGGTCAGTGCGCGCGAGGAATTGCCGCTGTCGGCCCAGGCGCCGGCCAGCGCCGCGAGCAATTGCGGATCGTCGATCTGGTCGCCCAGCGCGGCCTCGGTGCGCGAAAGCAGCATTTGCGCTTCGCCGCCGCGGCCCTGTTGCTGCAGGTTGCGCGCCTGGCGCGCCTGCTGTTCGACCCAGGCGATGTTGCGCAGGCGGGTCATTTCCGGTGTGCGCGAAGGTGCGGGGATGCGTTCGAGACTGGCGTAGGCGCCGGCCCAGTCGCCCGCTTCCTGCGCGTACAGCGCGTTGGCGTATTGCGCCTCGGGCAGGTCGGCGTGTGCGGCGAGCAAGCCGTCCATCACGCTGCGTGCCTGGTCGGGGCGGCCGGCCTGCAGGTACAGCCGTGCGAGGTCGAGACGAATCCACGGATCTCCCGGGCGCTCGACCATGGCCGCTTCGAGTTCGGTCTGCGCGGTCACCGCATCGCCGGCTTCCAGCGCTTGTCGGGCCTTGGCGCGTTGCACGTTGGAACGCAGCATCGCCTCGCCGCCGGCCTGTTCGCGCTGCCCGGCGGGCAAGCGATTGAACAGGTCGGTGGCTTCCTGCATGCGGCCCTGGCGGCTGTACAGCGCGACCAGGCCCTGCAATGCGGCAGCGTTGTCCGGGGCCAGCGACAGCGCCTTGCGGAAGCTGGCTTCGGCCGCCTGCGCGTCGCTGCCCGCCTGCAGGTTGCCGAGCGCAGCATGGCCGGCCGGTTCGTTTGGCACCAGCTTGACCGCCGCTTCGGCCAATGCGGTCGCCTGCGCGATATCGCCGCGCTTGCGCGCCGCCTCGGCCTGCTGCAGCTGCAGCCAATAGCGTGCGCTGTTGTAGGCACTGTTCCACTTGCCGTTGCCCGCGGCCGCCGGGCGCAGCAGTTCCTGCGCCTCGGAGAAGCGCTGTTGGCGCAGGCGCACCGAGCCCAGGCCACCAAGCGCGTCGGCATCGCGCGGACGCGCACGCAACACTTGGGCGAAGCGCTGTTCGGCGGTGGCGAGGTTGCCGGCGTTCAGCGCCTTGAAACCCTCGCCGAGCGCAGCACCTTCCACGTCCTGTGCTGTGTCGGCGGTACGGCGCTCGCGCAACTGGGTCGCCTTGGCACTGACCTCGGCATCGTTAGGATTGGCCGACAGCCAGGCCTGGTAAAGGTCGGCGTCGCCGGGCCCGGCGTTGAGCCACAGCAGCGCCTGACGCCATGCATTGCGCGCCGGCCCACCGATATCCGGACGTGCGCTGAGTTCGCGCAACTGCGCGATGCCCTCGCGCCGCGTCGGCTCGCGATAGGTCAGCACCTGCGCCAGCGCCAACGACACGCTGGCGTTCGCCGGTTCGCTGGCCTTGAGCCGGCGCAGGCCATCGCGCGCCTTCTCCCAGCCTTGCGGCGTGCCGGCCAGCGATTGGTAGTACTCGAGTGCGACGGCGGCCGGCGGCGGCTTGCCGTTGAAGCTGGCTTCGTACTCGCGCACGGCTTCAACATAGCGGCCGGCGGCGGCGGCGCGGCGCGCATTGACCAGGTGCGGATCGGCGGCGGCAGCCGCATTGGCGCCGCCGCCCAGCACCAGGCGCAGGCGCTGGGTCTGCGGCGCGTTCGGATGCGCGGCCTGCAGTTGCTGCAGGCGCTTGCGCGCATCGGCGGCCTTGCCCTGGGCGAACTCGATCTGGCCCAGGCCAAGCAACGCGTCAGGCTGGTTCGGGTCGATGCTCAGCAGCTTGCGCCAAGTGTCGGCGGCGAGGTCGTCGCGGCCCTGGTCGTGCCAGTAGTTGCCCAGGTTGACCAGTTGTTGGCTGGCGTTCTGCGCCTGCGCCGGCGTGGCCAGCAGGCACAACTCGATCATTCCGGCCAGGTAGAGCGGCTTCAGGTTCTTGCGGAGCATGGTGTCGATCTCCAGGCAGGCAGCAGGCGCCCGTCTGCGGAAAAACGGTAACGGTTCTCAAGCCAGCCCTGGCCGAACAGCACCAGGTTGCGCTCGTAGTAAGGCAGGGCATCGGCCGCGGTGGATTGCGGCGCCGGGATGCGCTGTTGTTGGGTCTTGAGCAGCGCGCCTTCGCCGAGCGCGCTCAGGTACGGTAGCAGCGCGGCCGCAAATCCTACCGGCGCGGCGCCGCTGCCGACGCCGCGCTGCACATCGATCTTCTCGGCGAAGCTGCCCTGAGCGCGCAACATCTGCGCCGGGCCGGAGAGATCGCGCAGCAGCGTGGCGCGCAGCGGATCCTTGGGGTCGAGCATGCCGGCCCACAGGTACACGCGGATGGCGTCGTAACTGCCGGTGCTCCCCTTGCCCGGGTCGATGCCGAAGGCACGACCATCCCAGCCGATCCAGTCGGCGGCGAATCCCACCGGTGCGCTGCCGGAGATCATCTTCGCGCTGTTGCCGATCAATCCCCGCCACGGCCCCTTGGGGTCGGCGGCGGCAAAGCGCCGCAACAACTGCAGCGGCACGTAGGAGGGGTTGAAGGTCCAACGCGTGCCGGTGTGAAATCCGTTGCGCCCCGGCAACAGCATCGGTCCGAGCCCCGGCACGTCGGCCAGCACTTGCTCGCGTACCAGTTGCAGCTTGCGCATGCCGGCTGCGGTGTAGCCGCGCCGGCTCCACAAACGACCGGCCTCCAGCAACACGTAGGCGATCCACAAGTCCGAATCGGTGGCGTTGTTGGCATCGAGCACGCGCCACTGGCCATCGGCGCCGCGGCCCCACAGCCAGGCCGGCAGCGCGTCGTAAGCGTTGCCGCCCATCAGGTTGTGGCGGGTCCAGCCGAGCACACGCTCGAACAGGACCTCGTCGTTGTTCACCAAGGCGAAGAACAGCGCGTACGACTGCCCTTCGGAAGTGCTGCGTTGGTCGGGCGTGGCGAAATCCACCACCCGGCCGTCGCCCTGTACGTGCTTGGCAGCGAATGTCTGCCAGAACGGCCAGGCGGCGGGAACTGCGCAGGGCGAGTTCGGCGGCAGGCTCACTGCCGCCACCGGCCGCACTACGGAGGCCGCAGCAAGCGCCAGCGCGCCGCCCAGCCAACGGCGGCGTGCAGTGTCGCGCGGGCCAGCGCCTTGGCTCACTTGCCGCGGCCCTCGCGCAGGCGGATCGCCGAGTGCATGCGCAACAGCACGCGCGCGGCCAATGCCAGCAACAGGCACAACACCACCACGCCGATTGCCAGCCACACCGGGTGATTGGAGAAATACCAGCGCAACCAGGTCGGCAGCGGCAGATGGCCGATGTAGTAGCTCTGGTTACCGGCCAGGCTGGTGACCTTGTCCTGCTGCAGCAGCACCACGCTGCCCTGGAACTTGGCCAGGCGCACCGGGTCGGCCCAGGCTTCGAACAGCCGCGCCAGATTGGACGGATCGTCCGCCTGCAAGACCACCACGCTGCGCCCGCGCGACAGCGGCGATTGCAGCCCCATGATCAGCACGTCGTCGGCCTGCGGATGCACGCTCACCTCGGCGGTGGTCGGCAGATCGGTGCGGCGCGCGTCGAAGGACAGGAAGCCGGGCAGCTTGTCGAGCAACCAGTCGCTGAGGCGGAAGCGGCGGCCATTGGCGCTGTCGCTCACCGGCAATTGCGTCGCCCAGTCACGCAGCAGCGGCTGGGTGGTCGGCGAGCCGAGCACGATCAGATCGCGCTCTGCATGCTGCTGCTTGGCTTCGCCGGCCGTGGCCAGGCTCACCCGTAGCGCCGGATAGCCGGTGGCGGCACCGAGCTTGCCGAGCAAGGTGAGGACATTGCCGTAGTCCACTTCGGTCGGGCTGTCGGGCAGCACGATCGCCGACTCGGCCAGGTCGGCCAGGCGGGTGAACGGGAAGCCGGCATTGCCGAACGCGGCCAGGTTAGGCATCGCCATGTAATGCGGGAAACTGCGCAGGTCGATGCTCGAATCCGGGTCGATCGCGCCGGACACGTCCGGGAACGTGTTCTTGCACGCCTCGGCCTGCGGGCGGTCGAAGAAGAAGTGGAAGCGCAGCTGGCTGTTGGCGGAGAACAGGCCGGTCGGCAGGTTCAACTGTTGCTCGATCGGCATCTCCCCGCGCTCGCCCAACCCGCGCCACCAGCGCAGCGGCAGCGATTGCGCGTAGGCATGGCCGTTGAGCGGCAAGGTGGTGACGAAGGCGTCGTTGATGCTGATGTTCAATGCCGACTGGTCGTTCTGGTCCGGCACCGTGTAGCGGTACTTCAGCGCCAGCGGAATGCCCTGGCTGCGCCACACGAACAGGTCCGGCGGCAGTTGCAGGCCGACGCGGATCAGGTCCGGGTGATAGCCGGTGACGTTGAGCTTTTCCGGGTTGTCGACCAGCTCGCGGAAATACACCGGCCGCTCGCTGTCGACCCACTTCGGCGCGTCATAGGGTTTGCGCGGCTCCGGCAAGGCGACATCGCCCACCGCCGCGACCGCGCCGGACAACGGCGCGTGCAGCGCCAGCGCGGTGGCCGCCTTGGCCAGCTCGGCGGCGTTGCGGCCCAGCACCAGCAGCAGCTTGGCGTTGGCATCGGTGGGATGGGTCATCACTGCCAGGGTCGGGCCGTGGATGTCCGGCAACGGACCGGTGCTGCCACTCAACAAGCCGGGGAGGCTGTCGGGCGTGGCGAAGAGCACCGCGTTGCCGGTGGCCGGCAAGCTGCCGGTCGTGACCGGAAAAGACGCACCGCGATAGCCGGCCAACGCGCCGAACCACGAGGACACGATGCCCGCCGCCTGCAGCGTGGCATTGTCCGGGCGTTGCGCAAAGTGGAACGGCAACACCAGCGGGCGCACGTCGTGGGCATCGAAGAACGGCACCGGCAACAGCGCCAGGTTATCGGCCAGCGCCACCGGCGTGGTGGTCAGGGTGAGCGTGCTGTTGGCCGCGTCGATGTTGGCCCACAGACTGCTGTGGTCCGGATCTTCGCAGTCGCGGGTGTAGTGGCCGATCAGTTCCAGGTTGATCTGGTTGTAGTCGGAAACAACGCGCGGGTCGATGGTGATATCGGCGCTGAGCGACTTGCCGGCATCGGCGGTCGGCGTCGGCAACGTCGCCACGGTGACGCCATTGACCGTGACCTTCAAGTGCGAGAGATCCGGCAGCAGCGAAGGCGAGAAGCTGTAGCGCAGATGCAACTGCGCCTGGTTGACGAGCTCGTCGGTACGCACGCCGAACGGCACGCCGGCATTGCCGTGGATGCCGCGCAGGGTGATCTCGTAGTCGATGCCGAGCTCGCGCAGGGTCTGCGTGCGGGTCGTGGCGGAGGCCGGCGGCACGCTCGCAGCCGCGGGATCAACCGCGGCCTGAGGCGGCATGTCCGTCGCTTCCTGGGCTGGCGCAGGCGTCGGTGCGGGCTGGGCCCAGGCCAGGCCGGCCATCACGGTCAACAGGCAGGCGGCGGTGGCGGATACGAGTCGCATCGGGATCATCTTGTGCAATAGGGAAGGAACCACGCGGGGAGCGGCCATGCTCAAGTCCCCTCTTCGTGGCCGATCGGCCGGAAGCCGCGGCGCAAACTGCTGGCAGTGTGCTGGCCGAGCCGGCGGAAGCCGCGCATGCTCGCCGCCAATACCTGGCCCACCGACTTCAGGAAGGAGTCGCGGTCGTGCTGGCCCCACTGCCCCAGCCACAGGTCGGCGCGGGCGAAGGTGCACGCCACCAGCCAGCGTTCCTGCTCCAGGTCCATCTCGGCGAACTCCACGCTGATCTGACCCTCGCGGTCATGCCGCACGATGGCCGGCAACGGTTGTTCTTCGCCACGATGGCGCAGGCCGACCTGCACGCGCAGCCCTGGTTCAATTGGCTCGGGCTGGTTCAGGCGAATGGCCATGCCACCGGTGGAGAAGTTCACGGTCTGGCCTTGCAGCAGGCTGCCGTTCGGCAGGCGCAGGCTGACCGGCACGTCCAGCGGCACCCGATGCGAGCGGCGCACCTGGCGGCTTTCGCTGGCGGTGGCGATCGTCGCGCCGAGCAGCAGCATGTTGTAGATGGTCCAGCCGACGTTGAACCAGATCGTGTGCACCTCGCCGCTGTCGCTGGCGGTCAGCAGGCGCATCACGCCGGCCGCGATCCCGGCCAGGTTGAGCACCAGCAGGAACAGGTAGGGCTTGGCGATCTGCGAATCGAAGTAGCCACGCTCGACCAGGCCGCCCTTGGGCGTGACGTTGAACTTGCCGAGCTTGGGGTTGATGAAGGAGACCAGGGTCGGGCGCAGGATGTACCAGGCCAGCGTGGTCTCGTAGACCTCGTTCCACAGCAGGTGCCGGTACTTGCCCTGCACGCGGATGTTGGTGAGGTTGGCCTGCAGGATGTGCGGCAACGCGTAGGCGAGGATCATCAGCGCCGAAGCATGGATGACGTGGGCGCCGAAGAACAGGAAGGCAAGCGGCGCGGTCAGATAGATGATGCGCGGCAGTCCGTAGAAGAAGTGCAGCATCGCGTTGGCGTAGCACAGCCGCTGCGAGAGCCGCAGGCCCTTGCCGAACAGCGGGTTGTCCAGCCGCGCGATCTGCGCCATGCCGCGCGCCCAGCGGATGCGCTGGGCGACGTGGCCCGACAGGCTCTCGGTGGCCAGGCCGGCAGCCTGCGGGATCGCCAGATAGGCGCTGCGATAGCCACGGCGATGCAGCTTGAGCGCGGTGTGTGCGTCCTCGGTGACGGTCTCGACGGCGACGCCGCCGATTTCATCGAGCGGCGCGCGCTTGATCACCGTGCACGAGCCGCAGAAGAACGTCGCATCCCACTGGTCGTTGCCGTCCTGCAGCAGGCCGTAGAACAATTCGCCTTCGTTGGGCACCTTGCCGTGGGTGCCGAGGTTGCGCTCGAACGGATCGGCCGAGAAGAAGTAGTGCGGCGTCTGCACCACGGCCAGCTTGGCATCGCGCATGAACCAGCCCATCGCCACCTGCAGGAACGAGCGCGTGGGGATATGGTCGCAATCGAAGATCGCCACGTATTCGCCGTTGGCCTTCTTCAGTGCGGCGTTGATGTTGCCGGCCTTGGCGTGGAAGTTGTTGGTGCGGGTGACGTAGTTCACCCCGACCGCTTCGCAGAATTCGCGGAACTCCGGCCGGCGACCATCGTCCAGTACGTGCACCTTGATCTTGTCGGCCGGCCAATCCATCACCGTGGCCGCCAGCACCGTGGTGCGAACCACCGCCAGCGGTTCGTTGTAGGTGGGAATGAACACATCCACGGTCGGCCAGTCGCGCTGGTCGGCCGGCAACGGCACCGGCTTGCGGTTCAACGGCCACAGCACCTGGAAGTAGCCCAGCACCAGGATCAGGAAGGCGTACAGCTCGGCGCCGACCAGGCCCAGGCCAAGCACCAGCTCGGTGAAACCGCCCACGCCCATGGTCTGGGTCAGGCGCCACCAGATGTAGCGCGAGGACACCGCCAGCGACAGGCCCATCATCATCAGCACCACGACCCGGCCGCCGCGCCGACGCAGGAACCACGCCACCATGAACAGCACGGCCGAGAAGACCATCTGCTGGACGACGTCCATCGGCACCGCCACCACGAACACCAGCAGCAGCGCGCCCAGCAGCCACAAGGTCCAGGTCGCGAGCCTGGGCAAAGGCGAGCCGGGACGCGGCGCGGTGGCAATACTCATCAAGTCTTCCTTATGACAGCTACCGTGGCGCGGACTCGCACCGATTCTTGGTCGAAGGCCGAAGCCTTGTCCAGCGGGCGGTTCAGCGGCTGAACATCCGTCGCAGCGGGCCGGCAGGCGGCTGCGCGACGTCGGCGCGCAGCAAGCGCTGGAACAGATCGCCAAGCGGCGAATCCGGCGCGGCCACCGCGACCGGACGCTGCGCCGGCGCAGGTTCGGCGCGCAGCGGGCGGATCGAAGCCAGGATCGGCGGTGCCGGCGG
>DATCVI010000081.1:0-23797 GCA_036566925.1 Stenotrophomonas sp. | reverse complement strand
CCCCGCGTCCCGCCAATGCCGATAGCGCGCCGCCCTCGCCTGGCCCTGATCCTGCTGCTGATTCTTGGCGGCATGCTCGCGGTCATGGCGACAGCCGCGCACTACGCACAACGCCGCGCGCTGGCCGAGGAAAGCGCCAGCGTGCGCCGGCAGTTGGACCTGTACGCGCAGGCCCTGCAACAGCGCATCGACCGCTACCGCACCCTGCCGCAGGTACTGGCGCTGGATCCCGAGCTGCGCGACGCCGTGTCGCGACCGCTCAATGCCGCCGAAGTGGCGCATCTCAATGCCAAGCTCGAACGCGCCAATGCCATCACCGGCTCTTCCACTCTCACCCTGATCGACCGCCACGGTCGCGCGCTGGCCGCCAGCAACTGGCGCGAGCCGCGCAGCAATGTCGGCGTCGATTACAGCTTTCGCCCGTACGTGCAACAGGCGCTGGCCCAGGGCAGCGGCCGCTTCTACGGCATCGGCATGACCACCGGCGAGCCCGGCTATTTCCTTTCGCAAGCGCTTCGCGATGACGATGGTGTGGTCAGCGGCATCGTCGTGATCAAGATCGCGCTGGCCGCACTGGAGCGCGAGTGGCTGCAGACGCCGGATATCGTGCTGGCCTCCGACGCCCACGACGTGGTGTTCCTGGCCAGCCGGCCGGAATGGCGCTACCGCGTGCTGGACCCGCTCGATCGCCACGAGCGCAACGAACTGGCGGCCACCCGCCAGTACGCCGGACAGGTATTACTGCCGTTGAAGGCGCGCTTCGGCTGCACCGCCGGTGCCGGCGGGCGCCTGGCCCATATCGACGACCCTGCGCTGTCCGGCGCAGTGCTGTGGCAGACCCTGGAGGTCAGCCAGACCGGCTGGCGCCTGCATCTGTTGCACGACACCGCCGGCAGTAGCGCGGCGGCACGCACGGCCGCGTTCGCCGCCGCCGGTGGCTGGTTGGCGCTGTCGCTGCTGGTGTTGTTCGTCGAGCAGCGGCGGCGGCTGTCGGCATTGCGGCAACGCAGCCGGCGCGAACTGGAAACCGTGCTGCGGCAACATGCGCATGAACTGCGCACGGCGCAAGACGGTCTGGTGGATGCCGCCCAACGTGCCGACGCCGGCCTGAGCCGCAGCCTCGAACACCTGCCGCAAGGCGTGGTGATCATCGATGCCGACCTCAACCTGGTTGCCTGGAACCAGCGCTACGTCGACTTGTTCCGGTTCCCGGCCGAACTGTTGAAAGTGGGCGCGCCGATCGAAGCACTGTTTCGATTCAACGCCCGCCGCGGGCTGCTCGGGCCGGGGCCTGTCGAAGAGGCGATCGCGCGCCGGGTCGAACACCTGCGCAGTGGTCGCCCGCATCTGCGCGAGAGCGAGAAGGATGACGGCACCGTGCTGGAGATCCGCGGCAATCCGTTGCCCGATGGCGGCTTCGTCACCAGCTACGCCGATATCACCAGCTACAAGAATGCTGCGCGCGAGCTGCGCTCGATGGCCGACGCGCTCGAACACCGCATCGTCGAACGCACCCGCGACCTGGAACAAGCCCGGCACGAAGCAGAGAGCGCCAACCGCTACAAGACCCGCTTCGTCGCCGCGGCGGTGCATGACCTGCTGCAGCCGCTCAATGCGGCGCGGATGTTCGTCTCGGCCTTGCGTGGGCACCTGCACGACGATGCCAGCCGCCAGGTCGCCGATAGCGTCGAGAGCGCGCTGAGCGCACAGGACGCGATCCTCGCCAGCCTGCTGGACATCTCGCGGATGGAATCGGGCCAACTGCAACCGCAACCGCGCGACTTTGCCGTGCAGGGCCTGCTCGACGCGCTGCTGAGGGAGTTCGGCATCATCGCCCGCCATCGCGGCCTGCAGCTGCGCGGCGTGGCGACTGCCGCGGTGGTGCGCAGCGACGAGGCGCTGCTGCGGCGGATCCTGCAGAATTTTCTTTCCAATGCCGTGCGCTACACCCGCCACGGCCGCATCCTGGTCGGCTGCCGGCGCGAACCCGGGCACCTGCGGATCGAGGTGCACGACCAGGGCCCCGGGATTCCCGACAGCCGCCTGGAGGAAATATTCGAGGAATTCCGCCGCCTCGACGATGGCGACCAGCGCGGTGCCGGCCTCGGCCTGGCCATCGTCGAGCGCATCGGCCGCGTGCTTGGCCATCGCATCGCGGTGCGCTCGCGCCTGGGCCACGGCAGCGTGTTCTCGGTGCGCGTGCCGCTCGGCAGCACCGAAACGCAGGCGCCGCCGCCGACGAGCGCCGAAGGTGACGAGGATAGCCTGCGTGGCTGCCGGGTCTGGTGCGTGGACGATGACCCACCTGCCCGCGAAGCCGTAGCGGCAGTGCTGTCGCGCTGGGAGTGTGTACTGGCACTGGCCGCCGGCCCGCAGGCAGCGCTCGCTGCGGCTGGCCCGGCGAACTTGCCGCAGCTGTTGCTACTCGATGCGGCCGTACCGTCGCTGCCGCTACCCGAGCTCTACCGGCAACTGTGCGCACGCTGGCAGGGCGCACCGGCGGTGATCCTGATCAGCACCGAGACCGATGGCGCATTGCGCGAGCTGGCGGCAGCGCAAGGCTGGGGCCTGCTCGCCAAGCCGGTGCGGCCGCCGGCATTGCGCGCCTTGATGTCGCAGATGTTGCTGCGCCACCGCTGAAACCACGGCGCTACAGGCCGGTCTCCGGCTCCAGCGCTTTCACCAATACCGCGGCCTGGGTGCGGCTGTAGCAGTCGAGCTTTCTCAGGATTGCAGTGACGTGCACCTTCACCGTGTTCTCGGCCAGGCCGAGCTGGTGCGCGATTTGCTTGTTGAGCAGGCCGTCGGCCAGGCACAGCAGCACCCGGAACTGCTGCGGCGTGAGCTGGGCAAGATTGGCCGCCAGGCGCGCATCGGCTTCGGAACGCTCTGCCTGCATCGGCGGGAACGCGCTGCCACCCTCCAGCACCACCGCCACCGCCGCCCCTATCGCCTCGGCCGGCGCCGATTTGGAAATGAAACCGGCCGCGCCGAACTGCTGCGCGCGGCGTACCACCCGCGGGTGGTCGTTGGAGGAAATGATCACCACCGGTACCTGCGGATATTCACCCCTCACGTGCAACAGCGCGGAAAAACCGCGCGCCCCGGGCATGGCGAGGTCCAGCAGCACCAGGTCGATTTCGGGGTGTTCGCCCAGCGTCTGGCTCAAGCCCTCGGCGCTCGCCGCCTCGAGCATTTGCGCAGTGGGCAGCGCTTCGCGCAGCGCGTGCATGACCGCAGCGCGAAACAGGGGATGGTCGTCGACGATGAGCAGGGTCGGGCCGGTCATGGATACAGTCTGGCACGGCTGTGACGTAGTTCGCGCTGACCTTCAATGTCATTAGAAAAATCTGATGACTTGCGGGTAGTTGCAGTTTCGACAGCGCATCTGTACCGCCGCCCTCCTAGCCTGCTTCCCGGCAACGACATGCCAGCAGCGCACTGCCTGGGAGGGTAGAGATGCAACGCAAGCGAAATGCCGCCACACCGAAGGTTTGCGCCTGGGTGCTGGCCCTGACCCTGATTCAGGCCTCCGTGGCCGGCGCCAGGGACGGCCCCTTCAGTGCCGAGCTCGGCGGCCGATTGCACCTGGACTTCGCCGACTTCGACAACGATGACCGCGGTCCACCCAACCGCGATGCCACCGAAGTGCGCCGGGCCTGGCTCGATGTGTCAGGGAGGCTGTACACGCTGCGCTACAAGATCGAGGGCGATTTCTCCGACAGCCACGACGTGGTCGCGCGCGATGTGTTCCTGAGCCGGCGCTTCGGCCAGGCCGGCACGCTCACGCTGGGGCAGTTCAAGCAGCCGTTCTCGCTGGACGACCGCACCGGCTCCAACTACGGCAGCTTCCTCGAACGCGGCAGCGCCGCGGGCACCTTGGCCCCCCTCTACAGGCTCGGCGCCGGATGGCTGGCCGCAACGCGCGGCGCGACGTTGGCCGCGAGCGCCTACAGTCTGCAAAGCATCGACGTGAGCGCTGCCAAGGGCTACGGGCTGGCCTCGCGCCTGACCTGGTCGGCGGCGGCGACCGAGACCAATTTGCTGCATTTGGGCCTGTCCCTTGCCACTGAGCACTATGAAGCGCCCGGCGCTTCCGGCCGACCGGCGCTGAAGATCCGGCCACGCGCGGCCGGCCACCTATCGGACAACAGCCGCATCACGCTGCTCGATTTTTCGGCCGGTCGCGACGCCCGCGTCAACAAGTGGTCTGCCGAATACGCCGCGGTGCACGGCCCGCTCTCCTGGCAGGCCGAATGGAGCGGCGCGCACCTGCGCGATGGCCTGCAGCACGGCCAGGTCCAGGCCGCCTACGCGCTGCTGAGTTGGTTCGTCAGCGGGCAGTCCCGCCGTTACGACGCCGCCAGCGGCCGCTTCACCCGCATCGGCACCAGCGCAAGCAGGTGGGGCGCCGTCGAACTGGCGGCGCGCTACGACACGATGTGGGGCAACCAGGCGCTCGATGCCGGCCCCGTCCTGCGTAGCGGCCGCACCGAGGCCTTCACTCTCGGCGCCAACTGGTACCTGCGGCCGAACCTGCGGCTGATGCTCAACCTGATCCAGAGCCGCAACCGCGACCGCCTCTTCGGCGCCACGCTCGATCGCACCCGCGCG
Organism: Stenotrophomonas sp.; assembly: GCA_036566925.1. Lineage (GTDB taxonomy): Bacteria > Pseudomonadota > Gammaproteobacteria > Xanthomonadales > Xanthomonadaceae > Stenotrophomonas_A. The sequence goes on along the minus strand of DATCVI010000081.1, from coordinate 19,183 downwards.
CTGACCGGGCGCTTCCAGTACGACTTCTGAGGTAAACCACAATGCTGACTTTCCTGGGCTACGGCATGGTCGTGGCGTTCATGGCGTTGATCATGACCCGGCGGCTGTCGCCCCTGGTGGCGCTGACCCTGGTGCCGATCGCCTTTGCATTATTGGCCAGCGCCGCAGTCGGCGGCTTCGACAGCAGCATCCGCGACATGATGCTGGATGGCATCCGCAAGATCGCACCGACCGCGGTGATGCTGATGTTCGCGATCCTCTATTTCGGGGTGATGATCGATGCCGGCCTGTTCGACCCGCTGGTGAGCCTGATTCTGCGTGCGGTAGGCGACGATCCGGCGCGCATCCTGGTCGGCTCGGCCGTGCTGGCCATGGCCATCGGCCTGGATGGCGACGGCTCGACCACCTACATGATCACGCTGTCGGCGATGTTGCCGTTGTACGAGCGCCTGCGCATGGACCCGCTCAAGCTGGCGGCGGTCACCATGCTGTGCAGCGGCGTAATGAACCTCACCCCGTGGGGCGGACCGACTGCGCGCGCGGCCACCGCGCTGCACGTGGACCCCACCGAAGTCTTCCTGCCGTTCATCCCGGCAATGGTGGTAGCGCTGGCCGCGATCCTGGTGTTCGCCTACTGGCTCGGCCTGCGCGAACGCCAGCGACTGGGTCGGCTGGTACTGCCGACGCCTGCCGGCCAACCCGCGCTGCCCGGGGCGGAAGACAGCGATGGCCTGAAGCGACCGCGAATGCGCTGGATCAACGGGCTGCTTACCCTGGCACTGATGACAACGCTGGTGCTCGGGCTGCTGCCGATGCCGGTGCTGTTCATGCTCGGCTTCGCTGCGGCGGTGTTGTTGAACTACCCGGACCTGGCCGAACAGCGCCGGCGCGTCATCGCGCACGCCGGCAACGTACTGCCGGTGGTGTCGGTGATTTTCGCCGCCGGCATCTTTACCGGCATCCTCTCCAACACCGGGATGGTCGAGGCGATGAGCCAGAGCTTCCTGGAAGTGCTGCCGGAATCGCTGGGGCCGTACCTGGCGGTAATCACCGCATTGGCCAGCCTGCCTTTCACCTTCTTCATGTCCAACGACGCCTTCTACTTCGGCGTCTTGCCGGTGTTGTCCGAGGCAGCGGCGGCGTATGGCATCAGCCCGGTCGAGATGGCGCGCGCCTCGCTGATAGGCCAGCCGGTGCACTTGCTCAGCCCGTTGGTGCCGGCCACCTACTTGCTGGTGGCGCTGGCCAAGGTGGAGTTCGCCGCGTTCCAGCGTTTTACCTTGAAGTGGGCGGCGTTGGTCTGCGGGGTTCTGCTGCTGTGCGCGCTGGCGTTCGGGTTGTTTCCGTTGATCGGCCGCAGTGCACCGATCTAAAGAGCGGGCGCGCAACGACGGCTAGCGGCGTTCGGGGGTAGGGGCTTGCTCGGGGAACGCCAAGAGCTGCATCCCTGCGTTTCGGTGCGGAGGGGCTTTAGTGGGCCATGGATGGCCCACGGCGATGGCGTCAGCACAGGGACGTCTGTCGACAGCGCAAAGCCCCTCCCCGCCGGAACGGGGCCCGTGCCGCAAGCCGACAAGATCATCCGCCCGGAACAGCGAATACCTAAGTCGCCCCCACCGGCGCATCGACCCCCGTCAACCGATCCATCCGAATCCGGTTTGCAAACAGCGAGAACGCCAGCATCCCGGCCAGTCCGCTCGCACGACTGACCCAGTGCGGTAGCCAGCGCGGCGGCGCCAGCACGCCGGATTCGAACAGTGGCGCGAACAGCGCCACGTCTTCCAGCGCCATCTTGCCGGCAAACAGCCAGCGGCACAGACGCAGCTCGTCGCGCTGCAGGGAGTGGCGGAAGAAGGTATGAACCGCCACCAGCCCGCGCAGGTACACCGTGTCCTTGCTGAAAGCGTGGCCACCGCTCGGCGGCACCCCGCGAAACACGCGCTGGGCCGAGGCGAAGCTTTCTTCCGCGCTCTGACCGGCCTGGCGGAAATAGTGGAATACCTCGATGAAGTCGGCGCCGTCGCGCGCCATCGCGATCGCCTCGATGCGCAGGCTGATCCGCTTCATGCGCCCGATGTCGATGCTGCCAGTGATCTGCTCGGCGAAGGTGGCCAGCCCTTCCTGGGTCGCCGTCACCCGTGGCGAAGACAACGCCAGGCTCGGCAGGCGCACCTGCTCGCGCCCGTTCAACGCGGTGAGCGAATGCACCAACGCTTCGTGGTGGAACAGTTGCGCGCGATCGTAGTCGCTGAACATGGCGCCGCTGCGCAGGCGGATGCGGTGCGCACCGGCGGCGGCCTTGGCGATCAGGTCCGGGTCCAGTTCGACGGTGATGATGCGCTGGTCGAAGAATTCGTCCAGGTCGCCCTGCAGCTGCAGCTGCAAGGCGGTGGCCGAGACTGGGATCTGCTCTTCCGGCGCCAGCAGCTCGGCGTCGAGCTCGGCGGCAATCTGGATGAAGTGGCGCGCCGCATCACGGGTGGTGGGTCCCTGCCCCGGCATCGGGTCGTCGGGCAATCCGAACAACTGCGCCGAGTAGTCGCCAGCGGCGGCGCTGCCTAGCGATTCGAGCAGCGCGGCGGCCAGGTCCCAGCTTTGGATCGAGGCGCGCAGGTAGGCGCCCAGCGGGTGTTGCGGATCGGCTGCCGAGGCAATCGCAGCCAGTTCGCGGCGAACTTCGGTGAAGTCGAGCTTCGGATAGGCCACCTGCGGCAGCCGCGGGCGACCGTGGGCGACGCTTTCCAGGAACGGCGCCTGCAGCGACGACGGCCAGCTGGTCAGGCCGAGCAAGCGGATGCCGCGCACCGCGGCCACCATTCGCGCGTCCAGTGCGGCGTGGTGGGCGAGCTCGGCGTTGGCGGCCCTCACCGCCGGCGCTTCTCGACAGGGCGCTTTGGCGGGGTCTTTCCGGCCACGCGTGTCTCGGCTTTCTGCGCCAGGCGCATCGCGAGTTTGTCGGCGGCGCCGGCGACTTCATCGCGCAATTTGAAATAGTTGGCCACGCGCGCCGGGTCGACCTCGCCGGCCTCGATCGCCGCGCGCACCGCGCAGCCCGGCTCGGCCCCATGCGAGCAGTCGCGGAAGCGACATTGCGCGGCCAGCGCCTCGATATCGGCGAAGCCGCCGTCGGCCAGCGCTTCTTCGCCGGTGGGCTTGAGCTCGCGCATGCCCGGCGTATCGATGACGCAGGCGCCCGACGGCAATGTCATCAGCGACCGATAGGTCGTGGTATGCCGCCCGCGCGAATCGTTGTCGCGCACCTCGCCAGTACGCATGCGCTGCTCGCCGAGCAAGGTGTTGGTGAGGGTGGATTTGCCGGCACCGGAGGAACCGACCAGCACCACCGTCTGCCCCGCCCCCAGCCATGGCGCCAACGCCGACACGCTCTGCGGGTCCTTGGCGTTGACCGCGCGCACGGCCACCTTCTGCGCGGCCAATTCGACCAGCGCGGCGACCGCGCCGGGTACGTCGGCACCGGTATCGGCCTTGGTCAGCACCACCACCGGCTCGGCACCGCCACTGCCTACCAGCAGGCGATAGCGTTCGATGCGGCGCGGGTTGAAGTCGGCATCCAGGCCACAAACAATAAACACTGCGTCGATGTTGGCCCCGATCACCTGCTGCTGGTAATGCTCGCCCGCCGCTGCGCGCTTGATCGCGGTACGCCGCGGTAGCAGCGCGACGATCCGCTTGCCCTCCATCAACACCCAGTCGCCGACCGCGGCACGCTCTTGCGCGGCCGAGGTGCGCTTCTTGAAGCCGGGCGGGCGCTGCCATTCCGGCGGCGATTCGGCCTTGATCGAGGCCTCCGGGGCATCGGCGACGACGTAGCCGGAGCGGTGCTGCTCGATCACCCGGGCCGGCCGCGCTTGCGGGTGCGCGGCCATCAGTTCCTGCCAGGCCGGCAGCTCGGGGGGGCCGGGCCAAGGCCAGCCAATCACGCGCAGGGCGCTGTAGTCCGGGGAGGTTTCACTCATGCGGCGATTCTAGGGCCTGCGTGCGGGCAAGTGGCCGATGGCGACCAAGGCCGCTGTTCGAGGGCCCCGGATGGGGTCGCAATTGGCGCCTGGCCTCGCCTTCCGCACCGCCGCAATTCCGCTACCATGCGGTTTCCAGCCAATCCGGCCCCCCGACCGCCATGTCCAATACGCCCCTGAAGCCGCTCGCCATCCGCGAGCGCCTGTCCGAAGTCCGCTACGAAATTCGCGGCGAACTGGCGCGGCGAGCCCGGGACCTGGAGGCGCAGGGCCACAAGCTCATCAAGCTCAACATCGGCAACCCCGGTGCCTTCGGCTTCCGTGCCCCTGAACACCTGCAGCGCGCGATCGCCGACGACATGGGCCGGACCGATCCCTACACCCACCAGCAAGGCCTGCCGGTGGCACGCGAGGCGATCGCCGAGTGCTATGCGCGCCGCCAGCATCCGGACGCGCACCCGGACCGGATCTTCCTCGGCAACGGCGTCAGCGAGCTGATCGACCTGGCCCTGCGCGCCTTGCTCAACCCGGGCGACGAAGTGCTGGTGCCCTCGCCCGACTACCCGCTGTGGTCGGCCGCCACCATCCTCAACGACGGTCGCCCGGTCTATTACCGTTGCGCGCCAGAGAATGGCTTCCAGCCGGACCCGGTGGAGATCGAGGCGCTGGTGTCCTCGCGCACCCGCGCCATCGTGCTGATCAACCCGAACAACCCCAGCGGCGCCAGCTACTCGCGCGAGCTGCTGGAGAAGATCGTCGCCATCGCCCGCCGCCACGATTTGTTGCTGCTGGTGGACGAGATCTACGACCAGATCCTCTACGACGATGCCACCTTCACCTCGTTGGCCCCGCTCGCTGGCGACCACCCATGCGTGACCTTCGGCGGCCTGTCGAAAGTGCATCGTGCCTGCGGCTGGCGCGTGGGCTGGGCGCTGCTGTCCGGCGCCGCCGAGCGCGTCAACGATTTCCGCAACGCGCTCGACCTGCTCGGCGCATTGCGCCTGTGCGCCAACGTGCCGGGCCAGTACGCGATCGTCGCGGCAGTCAACGGCGAAGACACCATCTCCGCGCTCACCGCGCCCGGTGGCCGCCTGTATGAAACCCGCCGCGCGGTGATCGAAGCCTGCGAAGCCAGCCAGCACCTTTCGCTGGTGGCGCCGGCCGGCGCCTTGTATGCGTTTCCGGCAGTGGTCGGGCATGCCGCGCGCGGCTTCGACGACCATGAGTTCGCGTTGGAACTGATGAACGAGGAGGGCGTGCTGGTGGTGCCGGGTTCGAGCTTCAACGTGCCTTACCGCAATCACTTCCGCGTGACCCTGTTGCCGGAAGCATCGGTAATGCGCGACGTGTTCGCGCGCATCGACCGGGCGTTGGCGCGGCGTGCCGAGACCGCGCACAAGGTTGTCCCGCTGAAACCGCGCAGCGCCGCATGAGGGATGTGGCGGCCGCGCGTTTTCTCGCGCTCGGCGACTCCTACACGATTGGCGAGGGGGTGGCCGAGTCGGCGCGTTGGCCGGTGCAGTTGACCACGTCGCTGCGTGCCGAGGGCCTGGCCCTGGCCGACCCCGAGATCATTGCCACCACCGGCTGGACCACCGACGAGTTGCAGGCCGGCATTGCCGCGGCGGCGCCGACCGGGCCGTTCGCGCTGGTCAGCCTTGGCATCGGCGTGAACAACCAATATCGCGGACGCCCGCTGGACGAGTACGGCGAGCAGTTCGCCGCGGTGCTGGCTCAAGCCATCGACTACGCTGGCGGCGATCCGGCACGCGTGATCGTGCTCTCGATTCCCGACTGGGGACTGACGCCTTACGCACGCCAGCAGAGCCGCGATGCCGACGTGGTCGCGCGCGAGATCGACGCCTTCAACGCCGTGGCCGCTGCCCGCTGCGCCGAGGCTGGCGTGGTCTTCGTCGACATCACCGCCGACAGCCGTGACCAGGCCAGCGACCCGGAGATGCTGGCCGACGATGGCCTGCATCCTTCGGCGCTGATGTATGCGCATTGGGCGCGCCAGGCCCTGCCGGCGGCGCGACGCGCGCTCTCCGCCTGACCCTCGCGCACGCATGGAGGCGGCGATCATCGAGACCGTTCCCACCGGCATGCCGCGCGAGCGTGCGCGCGCAATCGCCAGGGCGTTCCTGCCGCCCCGTCGCTGGGGCAATCGTTACGACTACCACTACGTGCAGGCCAAGCTGCGCACCGACCCGTTGTATCCAGGCGTCTGCGCCGCGCTGCGCAACACGCCGTGGCCGGTGCTCGACCTCGGTTGCGGACTTGGCCTGCTGGCGCACGCCTTGCGCGCGGACGGCCAGGCGCAGGGCTATCGCGGCGTCGATATCGATGTAGCGAAGATTGGCCGCGCTCGTGTAGCGGCCGCGCGTGCCGGGTGGGCGAATGTCGCCTTCGACGCCATCGACCTGAGTGGCTCGCCACCGGACCATACCGGCAGCGTCGCCGTGCTGGACGTGCTGCAGTACCTGCCGGCCGCGCAGCAACAGGCGCTGCTGGCCGCGGCCGCCGCACGGCTGGCGCCAGGTGCGCCGCTGGTGATTCGTACGCCGCTGGCGGGTGACCACGCACGCGGTTGGGTGACCAGGGTCAGTGACCGCCTCGGGCATCTCAGCGGCTGGATGCGCACCGCCCCGCGCGCGTATCCGACGCGCGAAGGCTTGTTGGCGACACTGGCCGGCCATGGGCTGGAGGCCCGCTGCACGCCGCTGTATGGCAAGACACCCTTCAACAATTGGTTGGTGGTGGCGTCAAAGCGGTAAACGGAGTCAATGGTTTCGTTCGTCGGGGCTGAAGCCCCTCCTACAAAGGGCAAACTGTCTGGGCGCACTGTAGGAGCGGCTTTAGCCGCGACTGCCATCCGGCAGGCCGCGATGCCGCTCCCCGGGGCTACCCTCCGCCAGCTCAGTTGCGTCGGGCAACGCCGCAACCAATCCGCGCGCTTCCAGCGCCTGCAAAACGCCAGACAGGATCCGCGGGTTGTGCCCATGCGCGGCGCCTTCATGCAGCAGCACGATCGCGCCCGGCTCCAGGTCGCGCGCGATGCGTGCCACGGTCTGCTCGGGTTCGCAGTGCACGCCGTCGAAACCGCGCGCACTCCAGGCCACCCGCTGCAGCCCGTGCGCGTGCAGCGGCGCGGCGACGAAGGGGTTGGTCATGCCGACCACCGAGCGATACCAGCGCGGCGCGTGCCCGGCGATCGCGCGCAAGGTCTCCTGCGCCTGGCCGATCTCGCGCGCCATCGCCTTGGGGCCCAGCGCCCAGAACCAGGCCTGCGGATGGCTGTGGCTGTGGTTGCCGAGGTCGTGCCCGCGACGCAGGATTTCCTGCACCAGCGCCGGCCGCCGCGCCGCGCGCTCACCGACCAGGAAGAAGGTGGCCTTGGCGCCATGTGCGTCGAGAAGGTCGAGCATGGCCAGGGTGTCGTCGGAAGGGCCGTCGTCGATCGTCAGCCATACCGCCGGACCCTGGCCCGGCCGGCGCCACAGCACCGGCGCATACAGGCGCGAGCGTGGCAGGAACACCTGGCCCATGAAATAAGCATGGCTGAGCACCATCGCCGGCAGGCCGATTGTCCAGCCGTAGCGCCACCAGAGCCCGACCACCAACAGTTGCGAGACAAGCAGCGCCCAGGCCCAGCCATGGCGGGGCCGCGCAGGCGGAGGCAGGGCATCGCGATACAGTGTTTCCGGCGCAGTCATGCCGCCATGATCGCACGCCGGTAGAATGACCGGTCCCCAACCCCGGTTGTCTCCGATGTCCCTCGATCCCGCCCTGCGCTCGCGCATCGAATCGCTGCTCCAGTCCAACCGCGTCGTCCTGTTCATGAAGGGCCAGCCCGGCATGCCGCAGTGCGGCTTCTCGGCCAAGGCAGTGGGCGCGCTCGAAGGCCTGGGCGTGGACTACGCGCACGTCAACGTGCTGGCCGACCAGGAAATCCGCGAAGGCATCAAGGCCTACGGCGACTGGCCGACCATCCCGCAGCTGTACATCGACGGCGAGCTGGTCGGCGGCAGCGACATCATCGAGCAGATGGCCAACAGCGGCGAGCTCAGCGGCCTGCTCGGGCTGCAAGCGCCGGACCGCACGCCGCCGTCGATCACCATTACGCCGGCCGCGGTGGAAATGCTGAAGGGTGCGCTGGCCGATGCGCCCGGTGCGGCGCTGTCGTTGTCGATCAACGCGCAATTCCAGCCGAACTTCCAGCTGGTGCCGGCCGATGCGAATGCCATCGCCGCCGAATCCAACGGCATGCGCGTGCAGTTCGACCTGCCCAGCGCGCGCCGTGCCGACGGCATCACCATCGACTGGGTCGACGACATCCGCGGCAAGGGCCTGGCCATCGACAACCCGAACGCGCCCAAGCCGGTGCAGGAACTGGCCGTGCGCGATGCCGCCGACCGCGTCACGGCCGGCAGCGTGATCCTGGTGGACGTGCGTCCGCCCGAGGAGCGCGCGATTGCCTCGGTCAATGTTCCTTTCCTCAGCCTGGATGGCAACGGCCGCGCCGAGCTTGAGTCGCTGCCGAAGGACACGGCGCTGGCGTTCCTTTGCCATCACGGTGGCCGCAGCCTGCAGGCGGCCGAGCAGTTCCGCGCGCTGGGTTTCAGCCAGGTCTACAACGTTACCGGCGGCATCGATGCGTGGGCTGACGAGGTGGATGGGGGCGTGCCGAAGTATTGAGGCGTGCCGCTGGCCGAAGAAAACGCCGCTTTCGCGGCGTTTTTTTTGGCCACTCAGCCGGCAAAACCACCTTCGTCCAGGTAGCGCTGCTCTTCGGCTGTCGTTTCGCGGCCGAGCGCGGCGTTACGGTGCGGGAAACGACCGAAGCGGCCGATGATGTCGTGATGCAATACCGCCCATTCGTCGGCCCCGGGCTCGGGCAGGCCGCGGTGCAGTTCCAGCGAACGCGCCTGTTCGGCCGGGTCCTCGCTGTGCTCGAACGGCAGGTAGAAGAACATTCGCAGCGCCGGCGCCACTCCGCGATCGAAGCCGGCGGCCACGGCGCGTTTGGCGTAGTGCAGCGCCAGTCCGTCGGTGGCGTAGGAATGGGCGCTGCCGCGAAAGCAATTGCGCGGGAACTGGTCCAGCAGGATCAACAACGCCAGCGCGCCATCGGCACTGTCCATCCAATCTTCGTACTCGCGCCGGGCCGCGGCGTGATGGGCGTCGAGGAACTGCTCGCGAAAGCTGGCGTCGAATGACGCGCTACGGCCGAACCAACGGTCCGGCCCGGCCGCTTCCCAGAATTGCAGGACGGCGGCGATCTGCAAGTCGGCCGGGGATCTGGACATCGTGGCGCCTCGTGCGGAGAGAGCGGCCAGCATGCCGGTTTGCGGCGGTGGCCGCCACGTGACGATCCATGCCTTCCGGGGCTTGGCAAAGCCGGCAAGCCTGCACTAGCGTCTGCAGTGATTCGTGTCTCTCCGGGAAAACCTGATGCGTCATCTCCTGTTGTCCGGCTTGGCCGGCGTTTTGCTGTGCGGCCCGGCTGCCGCGGCGCCGCGGTTTGTCGAGGACCCCTATCCCAGCACCTATCGTCCGCTCGCCTCGGCGCCGGTACTGATCGAGCACGCCACCGTGCTGACCGGCACCGGTGAGCGCCTGGACGATGCCGATGTGCTGCTGGTCGATGGCCGTGTGCAGGCGGTGGGACGCGCATTGGCAGCGCCCGCCAACGCGAGCCGGGTCGACGGCCGTGGCAAGTGGGTGACGCCGGGCATCATCGATATCCACTCGCACCTGGGCGTGTACCCGAGCCCGGGGGTCAAGGCCCATAGCGATGGCAACGAGATGACCGCGCCGGTGACGCCGAATGTCTGGGCCGAGCATTCGATCTGGCCGCAGGACCCCGGCTTCCTCACCGCACTGGCCGGCGGCATCACCTCGCTGCAAGTGCTGCCCGGCTCGGCCAACCTGATCGGCGGCCGCGGCGTCACCTTGAAGAACGTACCGGCCACGACTTACCAGGCGATGAAGTTCCCGGGTGCGCCCTGGGGCCTGAAGATGGCCTGCGGTGAAAACCCCAAGCGTGTCTACGGCGAGAAGGGTGGCCCGGCCACGCGCATGGGCAACGTCGCCGGCTACCGCGCCGCGTTCATCGATGCGGCCGAATACCTGCAGAAGAACGCGCCGAAGAAATCCGCGCCGAAGAAGAAGCACTGGTGGAGCAAGGCCGGCGATGCCGACAGCGAAGGTGACAGCGGCGGCAAGCGCGATCTCAAGCTCGACACCCTGGCCGGCGCCATCAACGGCGATATCCGCGTGCACATCCACTGCTACCGCGCCGATGAAATGGCGACCATGATCGATCTGTCGAAGGAGTTCGGCTTCCACATCGCCGCCTTCCATCATGCGGTAGAGGCTTACAAGATCGCCGACCGGCTCGCCGCCGAAAACGTCTGCGCCGGCATGTGGGCCGACTGGTGGGGCTTCAAGATGGAGGCGTTCGACGGCATCCAGGAGAACATCGCGCTGGTCGATCGCGCGCCGAAGAGTTGCGCCATCGTGCATTCGGATTCGGAGGAAGGCATCCAGCGCCTCAACCAGGAAGCGGCCAAGGCCATGGCCAGCGCGCGCCGCGCCGGCCTGGAGATCGCGCCGGAGCACGCCATCGTCTGGCTCACCGGCAACGCCGCCAAGGCCTTGGGCATCGAACAACAGACCGGCACCCTGGAGGCCGGCAAGATGGGCGACGTGGTGGTGTGGAACGGCAACCCCTTCAGCTCCTATGCGCTGGCCGAGCAGGTCTATATCGACGGCGCCGAGGTCTACGACCGCCAGCAGCCGCGCCTGCAACCGAGATCGGACTTCATGCTTGGCCAGGAGGTGGCGCCATGAGCCGCTTGCACTTGCCGGGCGCGATCCTCGCGGCGCTGGCGCTGGCCACGGCAATGCCGCTGGCCGCCCAGGACCTGCTGGTGCGCGGCGCCACCGTCCATACCGCCACTGCGCAGGGCACCGTGCAGCACGGCGACGTGCTGGTGCGCGATGGCGTCATCCGCGCGATCGGCAGCGGGCTGACCGCGCCGGTCGGCGTGGTGGTGGTGGAGGCCAAGGGCCGGCCACTGACGCCGGCACTGTTCGGCGGTATCACCGAGATCGGCATCGAGGAAGTCTCCGGAGAAGAGGAAACCGTCGATAGCGGCGTGAAGTTGCAAGAGCAGCCGATGCGCCCGGAGTTCGACGTCACCCTGGCCTACAACCCGGATTCGGTGCTGGTGCCGGTCGCGCGCGTGGAAGGCATCGGCTTCACCGCCCTCGGGGCCACCACCAAAGGCGCCTTCGTCGCCGGCCAGGGCGGCGTGGTGCGGCTGGACGGTAGCCCCGATCCGATCGGCCCGCGCGCCTTGTTCATTCGTATCGGCGCGGCCGCATCCGAGCTCACCGGCAACTCGCGTGCTGCCCAGTGGATGCTGCTCGACCAGCTGGTCGACGAAGCCCGCAACCGGGTGCCGCTGGATTCGCCGCATGCCTTGCTGACACCGGCCGGGCGCGCGGTGCTGGCGCGGTACCTGGCCGGCAATGGCCGCATCGTGGTGCAGGTCGAACGCGCCGCCGACATTCGGCAGTTGCTGCGCTGGGCCCAGCGCGAACATGTGCGGGTGGCGATTGCCGGGGGCAGCGAGGCCTGGAAAGTCGCGCCGCTGCTGGTCCAGGCCCAGGTGCCGGTGCTGGTGGACGCCCTGGCCGACCTGCCGTCGAACTTCGACGAGGTAGGCGCCACCCTGGACAATGCCGCGCGCCTGCACGCGGCGGGTGTGCGCGTCAGCTTCAGCCAGTCCGGCGACGCCTCGCACAACGCGCGCAAGCTGCGCCAGCTCGCCGGCAACGCGGTGGCCCACGGCCTGCCGTGGGAGGCCGGGCTGCAAGGGATGACCGAAGTGCCGGCGGAAATCTTCGGCGTGTCGGCGCAGATCGGCAGCATCGCCGTCGGCAAGCGTGCCGACCTGGTGCTGTGGGACGGCGACCCGCTGGACGTGGCGCATTACGCCGAGCAGGTCTGGCTTGGCGGTCGTGCGATGCCGATGCGCTCGCGGCAGACAGAGCTGAGGGATCGCTATATGGAGGCGCCGAACGGGTTGCCCCGCGCCTATACGCGATAAGCCGGTAGAGCCCCGCTACCATGGGCGCCACACCTGCACCGGGAACGCCGATGTCCGCCCCTCATTGGTTTTTCGACTTCGTTTCGCCGTTCTCCTACCTGCATTGGCAGAAGCTGCGGCAGTTGCCGCAGGCGCGCGACATCGTGCCGGTGCCGATCCTGTTCGGCGCGGTACTGGATCAGTTGGGCATCCGCGGGCCGGCCGAGATCGAGGGCAAGCGGCTCTTCACCTATCGCAAGGTGCAGTGGCAGGCCGCGCATGAAGGCGTGCCGCTGCGCTTCCCGCCGACCCATCCCTTCAACCCCCTGCCCGCCCTGCGCCTGTGCATCGCCGCCGGGACCACGGTGCATGCGATCGACGCAATCTTCGATTGGCTGTGGCGCGACGGCCTGGTCGGCGACAGCGCGCAGGCCCTGCAGCCGCTGGCGCACGCCTTGGGCCTGGACGCGGAAACCGCGGTGGCCGACCCGGCGGTGAAGGCCGCCCTGCGTGCCAATACCGAGCAGGCCCTGGCTGCCGGCGTGTTCGGCGTGCCCACCCTGGAAATCGGCGGCGAGCTGTTCTGGGGCAACGATGCACATGGCCTGATGGCCACCGTGTTGGCCGATCCGGACTGGCTGCGGCGCGGCGAAGCGGCCCGCCTGGCCGAGCTGCCGATCGGAATCAGGCGCGGCGCCTGACGGCAGCGTCAGGAACCCCCGGCTTACCCTGCCCCCGGTTTTGGGATAGCTTTCACACTCAAAATACAACTCACGCAACAGCCGGAGGGGGCAATGCGTATCGGTATCGTGGTGGATTCGGCCTGCGATCTGCCTGTGGACTACATTGAGAAGCACAACATCGTGCTGCTGCCGATCAGCGTCCGGATCGGCGAGGCGGTGCTGGCCGACCACCGCGACGAAGAGGCCACGCTGAGCTTCCTGCACGCGCACGTGGCCGAACGCGGCCACGAGGCCGAGACCACGCCGTTCTCGGTCAACCAGATCCGCGACCTGTTCCTGGACCGGCTGGTGATCGACTACGACCACGTGTTCTGCATGACCATCTCCAAGCTGCGCAGCCAGATCTACGACAACGCGATGCAGGCCAGCTTCGCGATCCTCAACGACTACAAGCCGGTGCGGCAGGGCGCCGGCCACAATTCGCCGTTTGCGCTGCGGGTCATCGATACGCTCAACCTGTTCGCCGGCCAGGGCGTGACCGCGGTCGAAGCGGTGCGCATGCGCGAGGAAGGCGCCAACGTGGCGCAGATCCGCGCGCGGGTGGAGCAACTGGCCGAAAACACCTACGGCTACATGATCCCGCGCGATCTCTACTACCTGCGCAACCGCGCGCGCGCCAAGGGCGACCGCAGCGTCGGGCTGATCAGCGCCGCGCTGGGCAGCGCCCTGGATATCAAACCGGTGTTGCGCGCCTACCGTGGCAATACCGAACCGGTGGCCAAGCTCAAGGGCTTCGAGCCTTCGGTGCAGAAGCTGTTCGAGTTCAGCGCGCGCAAGGTACGCGAGGGCCTGATGACGCCGACCCTGTGCCTGGGCTATGGCGGCGAGCTGGCCGAACTGCGCGCCCTGCCCGGCTACGAGTCGCTCAAGGCCGCCTGCGCTGAAAAGAACGTGGAGCTGTTCGAAAGCGTGATGAGCCTGACCGGCATGGTCAATGTCGGCAAGGGTGCGGTGGCTGTCGGCTTTGCCGCTGCGCCGCATACGTTCAGCGCCTGATGCCGAACCCTCACGCCGCCCACGCGGGCGGCGGCGCTAGGCTTGGACATCCAAAGAGGAAACCTGCATGTCCGTGAGTTATTCGATCAGCCTGCCCGATCCCGCCCTGGCCCGTGGCAGCGAACCGAGTGTGAGTTTCAGTGCGCACGGCGCCGATGCTTTTGCCGAGCAATTGCGCGACGCCCTGGCCGACCCGGCCTGGTTCCAGCGCTGGCTGGCCTTGCAGCCGGATCCGGATGAAGTCGATCCGAGCATGGGGATTACCGATCCGGCGGCTACTGTCACCGGGCAACAAAACGACCTGCGTATCAACTTGGTGGCCAGCACCAGCATTCCTGGGGACATCCTCAAGCACCGCATGCACGTGCTTGCCGGGCGGCATTGGGAGCTGCGCAACGTGAGGTAACCGATGCTCACCGGGACACGCCGTCCCGGTGAGCGTTTGCAGTCAACGGCGGCGGGCGCTGCCCACGGCCTCGGTGGGTTGTCCGTCGAACTGGAAGCCCTGCATCCAGAGATTCCCGTTCGCCTCCCCGATATCGAGCCCTTGTTCCCACACGAACAATGAGTAGCCGCCGGTACTGGTTCCACCGATCAAATCAGCCACGTAGGCGCCACCGGTCTTGTAGGTAACCATCGGCCAGTCGAGGGTGCCATCAGAGGCCACCCCTACGGCTTGCAGCGTGGTTGCGGCAAGTTCGGCTGCACTGCCATTGATCCACGACGCAGTGAAACCCCCCTCTCGCGCCAGCAACGTCAAACTGGTCTTGTCGTCGGTTATTTCGGTATCGGCCGGAGAGAGGACCACGCCTTCTCCCCACTGAGGCGTTCCGGTGAGGTCGAACTTCTGCCCGATCACCGACGAGGGCGACCCTACGAAGGTGCTGTCGTAGCGGGAGATGAGGGCGTAGACGCTTTCATCCTGTTGCACGTAGGCCACCTGGCAATGGTTGCTGCTCTGTGGGCTCACCTGGACGCCGTTATGTGGGTATACCTCGGTCCCATCGTCCAGCACATGTTGAACGTAGGAGTAGTTGACGTTGCCGACGGGAGCGGTGTGCGAGGAGTGGGCGTCCCAGCACGTCACCATGCCGCCAGCGCCGTCGCTCACGAACCCGGGAAAGCTTCCCTCAGGCACCAGACCGAGGGCATCGTTGTCCCACAGCGCGACGGGCGCGGCCCATTGCGCGCCGCCGTTGGCATCGTACTTTTGTGCGTACAGCAGGCCGTGGTCGTAGTTGTCCACCAGTCCCTCCCACCAGTACCGCCACATGACGATGACCCCGCCGTCCTCGGAGGACTGCACGTCGGTCACCAGGTAGCCCCACATGGATGCGTCGGTCCGCTCGGGTGACGCGATCAAGACACCTTCGCCCCACAGCGGCACGCCATTGCCATCGACCTTCTGCAGCCTGATGTTGGTGCCGTGCTCGCCACTTGCCGAGCCGAATTCGTCCCACGCCACGACTGTTCCGCCATCGAGTACGGCCGCCGCGCGCGGCCCGCGCGACCTTACCGTGTCGCTCGACAACAGTACGCCCGGGGACGCGCCCCAAAGCGGATTGCCTTGCACGTCGAACTTGTTCACGTAGATCTGCGAGCGGTCCAGGTCCTGGATGGTGTACGCAAGAATCGCGCGATCCCCGGCGTCCACGCTCAACCCGTAGCCGTCGTCGTGATTCATGCCGCTGTCCACGGCGAGGATGCCATCGCCAGTCCAGGCTGACTGCTGGTTGGGCAGCAGCCGCTGCAGTTTCACCTGCAAGCCGTCGATAGCCCCGCTGCCCTTTGGATTGATATAGGAGATATAGAATCCGCCATCACGGGTAGGGGCGAGCTGGGCATCGTCCTGCGCACCTTCGCCCACGATTGCCGGGGAAGTTGCCATGGCGGGCAGCGCCACAAACAGGGCGGCCGCCAGGGCCAGGCGTGTTGCATTTGTCATTTTCATGGTGATTCCTCGTGGGAGCCCGGACACCTGAATAACCCGCCATCGAGCGACGCCCGTGGCGAGGCCGTGGGCTGGGCGGCCAAGCGCACGCTACCGCCGCCGAGAGACGCCAAAGAATGCGAGGAATCGTGATGCGCGCAAGAATGACTTAGCAACCGCTGGATCTGCGTGGCCGGTCACGTCGCGTCGGCGCAGCGAGAGAATAGTCGAGCACTCCCAAACGACGTGCCAGGCAGCCCCAAGGCGCACGCGATACTTCTTATACGCTGCTTGTCGTCTTTACCGCGCGGCCAACACCCGCGCATGCCACGCCACATGCTCTCCAATAAAGCTGGAGATGAAGTAATAGCTGTGGTCATAGCCAGGCTGCATCCGCAATTCCAACGGATGACCCGCCGCTGACGCCGCGGCCTGCAGCAACTGCGGTCGTAGTTGGACATCGAGGAACTCATCGGCATCGCCTTGATCCACCCGCAACGGCGTGCGCGCACAGGCGTTGGCGATCAGCGCAGTGGCGTCGTAGTCGAGCCAGGCTTCGCGGTCTTCACCCAGGTACGCGGCGAATGCCTTCTGGCCCCAGGGCACCTGCGACGGCGCCACGATCGGCGAGAACGCCGAGATGCTGCGAAAGCGCGAGGGATTGCGCAGGCCGATCACCAGCGCACCATGGCCGCCCATCGAGTGGCCGCTGATGCCGCGCGCATCGCTGGCCGGGAAATGAGCCTCGATCAGCGCAGGCAACTCATCGACGATGTAGTCGTACATGCGGTAGTGCTTGGCCCACGGTTGCTCGGTAGCGTTGAGGTAGAAGCCGGCGCCCTTGCCGAGGTCGTAGCCCTCGGCATCGGCTACCTCATCGCCGCGCGGGCTGGTGTCCGGCGCGACCAGGATCACGCCATGCTCTGCGGCATAGCGCTGGGCGCCGGCCTTGGTGATGAAGTTCTGTTCGGTGCAGGTCAGGCCGGACAGCCAGTACAGCACCGGCAGTTTCATGCCCGAGGCTGCCTGCGGTGGCAGGTACACGCCGATGCGCATGTCGCAGCCGAGCGTGGCCGAGGCATGCTGCCAGACTTCCTGTTGCCCGCCGAAGCAGGCGTGCTGTTCGATGCGTTGCATGTCCGGCGCCGCTCAGTAATGCACGACCGAGCGGATCGACTTGCCTTCGTGCATCAGCTCGAAGGCGTGGTTGATCTCGTCCAGCGGCATGGTGTGGGTGACGAACGGCGCCAGCTCGATATCGCCCTTCATCGCATCTTCGACCATCCCCGGCAGTTGCGAGCGGCCCTTGACCCCGCCGAACGCGGTGCCCTTCCAGCTGCGTCCGGTCACCAGCTGGAACGGGCGGGTCGAGATCTCCTGGCCGGCACCGGCCACGCCAATGATCACCGACTGGCCCCAACCGCGATGCGCGCATTCGAGCGCCGCGCGCATCACGTTGACGTTGCCGATGCACTCGAAAGTGTGGTCCACGCCCCAGCCGGTCATCTCGACGATCACCTGCTGGATCGGCTTGTCGTAATCCTTCGGATTGATGCAATCGGTGGCACCGAACTGCCGCGCCAGCTCGAACTTCGACGGATTGGTATCGATGGCGAACACGCGTCCCGCCTTGGCCTGGCGCGCGCCCTGGATCACCGCAAGACCAATGCCGCCGAGGCCGAACACGGCAACCGAATCACCCGCCTGCACCTTGGCGGTGTTGTGCACCGCGCCTATGCCGGTGGTGACCCCGCAGCCCAGCAGGCACACATGTTCGGGATTGGCTTCCGGGTTGATCTTCGCCAGCGAAACCTCGGCCACCACCGTGTACTCGCTGAAAGTCGAGCAGCCCATGTAGTGGTAGATCGGCTCGCCGTTGTACGAGAAGCGGCTGGTGCCATCGGGCATCACGCCCTTGCCCTGGGTCGCGCGCACTGCCACGCAGAGGTTGGTCTTGCCCGACTTGCAGAACAAGCACTCACCGCATTCGGCGGTGTACAGCGGAATCACGTGATCGCCCGGCTTGACGCTGGTGACACCCTCGCCCACCTCGACCACCACGCCAGCGCCTTCATGGCCGAGCACCACCGGGAACACCCCTTCCGGATCATCGCCGGACAAAGTGAAGGCATCGGTATGGCAGACGCCGGAGTGGGTGATCTTCACCAGCACCTCGCCGGCTTTCGGCGGGGCGACATCGATTTCGACGATCTGCAAAGGCTGGCCGGGACCGAAGGCGACGGCGGCGCGGGATTTCATGGGGTTCTCCTGCAATGCGATGAGGTGAGGTGGACTTACTTGAGATACGACCGCACCAGGCCGAGCAGCTCCTGCACGCGCTCGGCGCGTTGGGCATCGGACTGGGCGGGTTGGCTGAAATCTTCGCGGATATGGGATTCGAGCACTTCGGACATCAATCCGTTAACCGCCCCGCGTAACGCGGCGATCTGCTGCAGTACCGGGCCGCAATCGGCGCCAGCTTCGAGCGCGCGCTCGAGTGCGTCGCACTGGCCACGGATGCGGCGGACGCGGGTCAGGGCGCGCTTTTTTTCTTCGGGGGAGTGCGGCATGGGGTGGCTCCCCGAATACTGGGGGGTAGTATGCCGGGTTTGGGGATTTGGGGCTAGGGGAGCGGGTGGGTGAGCGGATAGGCAAAGGTTGTGCCCGAGGCACAACCTTTGCCTAATTCCGCAGGTACAACCTTTGCCTCACGGATACCTTCGGAGCGCCTGTCGCCAAGCCAGCCCGCCCCCGCCTTCGCCGAGTGACTGAAACGCCACAAGCGGGCCTTTGCCCGGCCGAACGTCCGCTATCGGCCAGGAGCGGTCAGTCTGTCGAGGCAGGTGCCAAAGGGCGCCACGCTCCGTACGTAGCGAGCATGTGTGCCTCGAAGGATTCCGGTCCGACCACTTCCCAGAAAGACGAATCGACGGCGACTAGCTCAAATAGCCGCTCCTCATCGCGCAGACCGATAAAGCGTCCATCGATGGTCTGGCGGACGCCGGAATAGATCGAACGAAAATCGGCGTCTGCCATGTAGCAACCCGACTCCGTCAGTTGCTCGATCTCAGCGGCGCGCTCTCCGACACACCATTCAACCGCAACGTGCCAAATCTCCGGCGGGACGAACCTATCGATGTCTGTTAGAAAGCGGGCAACGTCGAACAGCTCGTTGTTGCTTCCATGCTGTCGGATTCTGACCATATCGTCTGGCCTTGCTTGAAATGTCCGCTCCGGGTCGAAAGCGGACCTTAGCACCGCCCACTGCGGACGTAGCCGCCCGGCCGCATGGCCACCTGATCGCCGCACGCTCGATCAACTGCCCTGCTCCCCGAAAACTCGAGGCACGCATCGGTCGCGCCTTGCGTTGCGGCTCTATTCCGGTCGAGCGTCACCGCCCATCACCATCTGCGATCGCTCTTCTTCCACCAGGGCTCCTCG
>DATCVI010000080.1:0-14026 GCA_036566925.1 Stenotrophomonas sp. | reverse complement strand
GTTCTCGGCGTCGCGCCCGGCCGCTCCGCCGGGCGGGCGGCCGGCGCTCATCGTCGCGCTCATCGGGCGGCGGTGGGCGCCGTTGCGGCCAGCCCGGCCTCGAGCGCGTCGAACAGCTGGCCACAGATGTTGAGGCCGTACTGCGCGTCGAGTTCGCGCGCGCAGGTGGGGCTGGTGACGTTGACTTCGGTCAGGTAGTCGCCGATCACGTCCAGGCCGACGAAGCGCATGCCGCGGCGCTTCATTTCCGGCCCGACCTGGGCGGCGATCCAGCGGTCGCGCTCGCTCAGCGGGCGGCCTTCGCCGCGACCGCCCGCGGCCAGGTTGCCGCGGAACTCGTCGCCCTGCGGGATGCGCGCCAGGCAGTAGTCCACCGGTACCCCGTCGATCAGCAGGATGCGCTTGTCGCCGGCGGTGATGTCGGGAATGAAGCGCTGTGCCATGGCCAGCTTGCGGTCGCCGTCGGTCAGGGTTTCCAGGATCACGTTGAGGTTCGGGTCGCCCTGGCCGCTGCGGAAGATCGAGCGCCCGCCCATGCCGTCCAGCGGCTTGAGCACGACCTGGCCGTGTTCGGCGGCGAAGGCCTTGAGCAGCTTCGCATCGCGGCTGACCAGCGTCGGCGGGCAGCACTGCGGGAACAATTGCGCGGCCAACTTCTCGTTGAAGTCGCGCAGGCCTTGCGGGTCGTTGACGATCAATGCGCCGGCCAACTGGGCGATGCCGAGGATCTGGGTGTCGTAAATGTATTCAGGATCCACCGGCGGATCCTTGCGCATCAGCACGACCTGGCCAGGCCCGAAGGCCACTTCGGTGAACTCGCCCAGGGTGAACCAGCTGGCCTTGTCGTCGCGCACCTGCAGCGGCGCCACCGTGGCCACCGCCACGCCACCGCGCAGGGCCAGGCCGCCGGGGCGCACGTAGTGCAGGCGGTGGCCGCGGCGCTGGGCTTCCAGCAGCATCGCGAACGTAGTGTCCTTGGCGATCTTGATGTGGTCGATGGGGTCCATCACCACGATGACGTCTAACGGCATGGTAAAACCCGGGGGCGCGACGGCGGGGAACTGGCCGACGATGTTAACGGTTTGCCGCCCTGGCGCGGAGCACGGCGGTGGGACGGATTGGCACAACTTTCGCATGTCGGCGGCGAACGCCTGGGATTTGCGCAAAACTGCGATCCAGTTCCGTCGATATGCGCTCGTTCCCATGCGACATTGCTGGGCCCGCATCGCCGCGCTTGACAGTATCGGCGGGTACTGGGATATACATGACGTTTCGCAGTGCCGCCGGAGTGGATGAAGCGGCGCGCGTCCCGGGGAAATTGGAATGACTGAAAACATTGCCGCGGGCGGGGAGCTCGCAGGTTTGAGGGTCATGGTCATCGATGACTCGAAGACCATTCGCCGAACCGCCGAAACCTTGCTCAAGCGCGAGGGCTGTGAAGTCGTCACCGCAACCGACGGTTTCGAAGCCCTGGCCAAGATCGCCGACCAGCAACCGCAGATCATCTTCGTGGACATCATGATGCCGCGCCTGGATGGCTATCAGACCTGCGCACTGATCAAGGGCAACCAGCTTTTCAAGTCGACGCCGGTGATCATGCTGTCCTCCAAGGACGGCCTGTTCGACAAGGCGCGCGGCCGCATCGTGGGCTCGGAGCAATACCTGACCAAGCCTTTCACCCGTGAAGAACTGCTGAGCGCCATCCGCACATACGTCAACGCCTGACCAGGGGGAAGGGCACATGGCAAAAATCCTGCTGATCGAAGACTCGCCGACCGATCGGGCGGTCTTCAGCCAGTGGCTGGAGAAAGCCGGCCACGAAGTAGTCGCCACCGACAACGCCGAAGAAGGGCTGGCCCTGGCCAAGGGCCAGGCACCGGACCTGGTGTTGATGGACGTGGTGCTGCCGGGCATGAGCGGTTTCCAGGCCACCCGCGCGATGTCGCGCGACGAAGCCACCAAGCACATCCCCGTGCTGATCGTCAGCACCAAGGGCATGGAAACCGATAAGGCCTGGGGCTTGCGCCAGGGCGCGGCCGACTACATCGTCAAGCCGCCGCGCGAGGAAGACCTGCTCGCGCGCATCGCCGAACTGGTGCGCTGATGCGTTCGCCGTTCGACATCCTCGAAGTCTACGAACGGCGCAGCCTCGCCCATGCGGTGCAGCTGCCCGAGCGCCAGTTCTCGGTCGATATCTGGCGTGGGGTCGGTTTCCGGGTCGGCCAGCGCCGGCTGGTGTCGGACTTCCGCGAAGTGGTCGAAATCGTGCCGATGCCGCCGGTCACCCCGGTGCCCGGCGCGCAGCCGTGGCTGCTGGGCGTGGGCAACCTGCGCGGCAACCTGTTCCCGGTGGTGGACCTCAAGCAATTCATGGAGGGCCGCCGCACCGTCTTCCATGAAGGCCAGCGCGTGTTGATCATGCGCCAGGCCGGCGGCGACGTGGCCCTGACCATCGACGAACTGTACGGCCAGCGCAGCTTCGAACAGACCCAGGCCACCGAGCCCGGCGAACTGGCGCAAGGCCGTTACGGCCATTTCGTCGATCGTGCCTTCCGCGCCGAAGACCAGGACTGGGGCGTGTTTTCCCTGTCCCTGCTGTCGCGCACCCCAGAATTCCGGCAGGCCGCGGCGTAAGCCCGGATTGCCCCGCATCGAGCATCGAGGTCGAAAATGAGTACCGCCCCGGACGCGCCCCAGAACAAGAAGATCGGTGGTGTCAGCACGAGTTTCTGGCTCATCCTGCTGGCCGTATCGCTGATCGTGTTCTCCGCCAACTTCGCCGTGTCGACCTGGCAGGGCAGTCGCCTGGCCGGCGCCAGCACCGGCGCGGCCGACCTGCAGGTGCTCTCGCAGCAGCTGGCCAACCAGGGCCGCGAAGCGGTTTCCGGTGACGCCAAGGCCTTCGCCGCGTTCAAGGACACCAAGGCGCAGATCGACAAGACCGTCTCCGAACTGGAAGGCCGCTACGGCCAGGAAACCGGCGTGGCCACCCCGATCGGCCAGCTCAAGTCGACCTGGACGCCGCTGGGCAAGAGCGCCGAGCAGGTGATCGCCTCCGAGCCGGCCGTGCTCGGCCTGGCCGGCAATGCCGATCGCTTCGCCGGTGCGGTGCCGCAGCTGCAGGCGCAGTTGAACGAAGTGGTGCGCGCGATGACCGTCAGCGGCGCGCCGTCCTCGCAGATCTACAACACCCTGCAGCAGGTCGTGGTCGCCGGCACCATGGCCCGCCGCGTCACTGAAATGCGTGCCGGCGGTGCCGGTGCGGCCGCCTCCGGCGACGCCCTGGCGCGCGACTCGGTGGTGTTCAGCCAGATGCTCGAAGGCCTGCGCAACGGCAACGAGGAGCTGGGTATCGCCGCGGTCAAGAACCCGGCCGCCCTGTCTGCCCTGGAGCAGTCGCAGGCGCAGTGGGCGACGATGAAGAAGGACGTCGACGCCATCCTGGCCAGCTCGCGCAACCTGTTCGCCGCGCAGTCCTCGGCGGCCGCCATCACCGGCGGCTCGGCCAAGATGCTCGACGACAGCAAGAAGCTGTTCGATGCCTTCTCGGCCTTCGGTTCGGTGCGCGACACCCGCCTGTTCCCCAACCTGTGGCTGGGCGTGCTGTCCGGCGCGCTGCTGGTGATCTCGATCATTGGCCTGGTCTGGTCGACGGTGCGCACGCGTTCGCGCGAACAGGAACTGCGCCTGCAGACCCAGGTGGAATTCAACAGCCGCAACCAGCAGGCGATCATGCGGTTGCTGGACGAAATCTCCTCGCTCGGTGAGGGCGACCTGACGGTGAAGGCCTCGGTGACCGAGGACATGACCGGCGCGATCGCCGACGCTATCAACTACGCCGTCGACGAGCTGCGCCACCTGGTGACCACGATCAACGACACCTCGGCCAAGGTCGCGGTGTCCTCGCAGGAAACCCAGGCCACCGCCATGCAGCTGGCCGAAGCGGCCGGCCACCAGGCCAGCCAGATCACCAGCGCCTCCGAGCGCATCAATGAAATCGCCGCGAGCATCGAACAGGTTTCGCGCAACTCGACCGAGTCGGCCGAAGTGGCGCAGCGCTCGGTGGTCATCGCCGCCGAGGGTGCCGGCGTGGTGCGCGAGACGATCCAGGGCATGGACCAGATCCGCGACCAGATCCAGGAAACCTCCAAGCGCATCAAGCGCCTGGGCGAGTCGTCGCAGGAAATCGGCTCGATCGTGGAACTGATCAACGACATTTCCGAGCAGACCAACATCCTGGCGCTCAACGCCGCGGTGCAGGCGGCCTCGGCGGGCGAGGCCGGTCGCGGTTTCGCGGTCGTGGCCGACGAAGTGCAGCGCCTGGCAGAACGCACCTCGAGCGCGACCCGACGCATCGAAAGCCTGGTGCAGACCATTCAGGCCGATACCAACGAGGCAGTCAGCTCGATGGAGCAGACGACCTCCGAAGTGGTGTCCGGTGCACGCCTGGCCGAAGACGCCGGCACCGCGCTGACCGAAATCGAGCGCGTGTCCAACGCCCTGAACAACCTCATCAAGAACATCTCCATCGCCGCGCACCAGCAGTCCGCGGCGGCGACGGACATCACCCAGACGATGGACGTCATCCGCAAGATCACCGGCCAGACCTCGCAAGGTGCGGGGCAGACGGCCGAGTCGATCGGCCACCTGGCACAGCTGGCCGCCGACCTGCGTCGTTCGGTCGCCGACTTCAAGCTGCCGGCGTAAGCGGCGTACGGAACGGGAAAGGAATACGAGAATGACGCGTAGCAATACGCCAATGCAGGAAACGGCCGGATCGCGAGCGCTTGCGCGCGCGTCGGGCATGGCAGTGGAATGCTCGGGGGGGCGGCAATGAGTGCACTGCGCGATGCGATGAGCCACGCGGCGCTGGGCTGGGTAAAGCCCGAGCTCGATGAAACCCTGCGCCAGGCCCGCCACGAGATCGAGTTCTTCGTCGAAGAACCGGCCGACACCAGCCGCATGCGCTTCTGCGCCGGTTACCTGCACCAGGTGCAGGGCACCTTGCGCATGGTCGAGCTGTACGCGCCGGCGATGGTGGCCGAGGAACTGGAACTGCTGGCCAAGGCCGTGCAGGAAGGCCAGGTCGGCGACGTCAACGAAGCCTGCGCGATGCTGATGCGCGGCACCGTGCTGCTGCCCGATTACCTGGAGCGCCTGCAGAACGGCCATCGCGATATCCCGATCGTGCTGCTGCCGCTGCTCAACGAAATTCGTTCCATGCGCGGCGAAGCGGTGCTCAACGAGAGCGTGCTGTTCGCTTTCGATCCGCAGGCCGGCAATGCGACCGAAGCCGAACTCGACCACGCTCGCGGCAGCCTCAGCGGCCGCAATCGTGAGCTGCTCGACACGGTTGGCAACGCGGTCAAGGAAGAACTGCTGCGGGTCAAGGACGCGCTCGACCTTCACCTGCGCACCGGCGGCGACGTCGCCGAACTGCAGGCCCAGGTCACCGACCTGGGCAGCGTCGCCGACACGCTCGGCATGATGGGCCTGGGCGTGGCGCGCAATGTCGTGGTGCAGCAGCGCGATGCCCTGCGTCGTATCGTCGAAGGCCAGCAACAGGTCGACGAAAGCCTGCTGCTCGATATCGCCGGTGCGCTGCTGTATGTCGACGCCTCGCTGGACGACCAGGTCGCCCGCCTCGGCGCCGATGCCAGCAACGACGACGATGTCAGCGTCAATGCCAACGCCGCCGAAGTGCGGCGCACGCTGGAAGTGCTGGCGCATGAGGCGATCGCCAACTTCGGCGCCGCCCGCGAGCATTTCGTCGCCTTCATCGAGACCAACTGGGACCACAGCCGCCTGACCGAGGTGCCGCACCTGCTCGGCGAAGTCGGCGGTGCGTTGCGCATCCTCGAACTGCCGGAGCCTGCCGATTACCTCGAAGGCGTGCGCCGCTACATCCAGCGCGAGCTGATCGATCGCCAGCGCGTGCCCAGTGGCCGCCAGCTCGACACCCTGGCCGATGCGATGGCCAGCCTGGAGTACTACCTCGAAGCCTTGCGCGAGCGTCGCCCGGGCCGCGAGGAAATCCTCGACATCACCCGCAGCAGCCTGGAAACCCTGCGTTACTGGCCGCTGCCGTCCAAGGACGAAGCGGCGCTGCCGCCGAGCCCGGTTGCCACCTTCACCGCACCGGTCGCAGTCGAGCCACCGGTACTGCCAGTGGCGCCGGCGCCCGCCGCGCTCGAAGTGGTCGAGCCTGAGCCGGTGCAGATCGAGACCGTCGAGCTGGAAGCCGTCGCCGAGACCCTCCAGGCCGAGCCAGTCGTTGCCGAGCGCTATGTCGCCGAAGCGGTCGCCACCCACGAAGTGACCGTTGCCGAGATCACCCCGCTGCCGGAAGGCCTGCACGTGACCGCCGCGGGCTTCGAGTGGACGCTGCAGCACGAAGCGCCCCTGCCGGCGGATGCGCCGCTCAGCTTCGACCCGGTGGCTGCCGAACAGGGCGGCCATGCTGCCTATGAAATCGCAGCGATCGTGCCGCTGGACCTGTCCGCCGACGGCGGCCAGATGCCGAGCACCGGCGACTGGAACATGGCCGGCCACGCGCCGTCGTTCGACCCGGTCTCGGCCGAGCAGGACCTCGGCCAGGAAGCGGCCGAGGTCAGCTATCACTTCGACGCCAGCCAGTTGGAAGGCGAGGCGACCGAGACGATCGTCGCCGAAGAAGCCGCGCCTTACAGCACGCAGGCGTCGCCGCTGACGCTCGACGCCGCCGACGCGTTGCCGCCGCTGCCGCCGTTGCCGGAGATCGCGCCGGAACAGGCTGAAGATGCGCTGGAAGCGCCGCGCGCCTACGATCCGGCCGACCCGGCCCTGGACACCGACAGCCCGTTCGTCGAGTCGTTCGAAGCCACGCTGCCGGCGTTCCTCGAAGCCGAAGCCACGAGCGGCGAAGACCGCTCGCAGGTGCAGGAAGGCACCATCGGCAAGATCGAGCTGGACGACGCCTCTTCGGCGTTCCTGGCCGAGCTGGACGCAGCGGCGGCCGGCTTCAGCACCGAACCCGACCCCGTTGCCGAAGCTGCCGCGCCCGTGGCGGCCGAAGTCCCGGCCCCGCTGGAAGGCGGTTTCGAGGACGACGGCAACGAGATCGACAGCGATATCCGCGACGTCTTCCTCGAGGAGTTCGACGAAGAGTTGGTCAACCTGGGCCAGCTGCTCCCGGCCTGGCGCGCCGCTCCGGCCAGTGTCGAGACCCTGCGCCCGATCCGCCGCGTGTTCCATACCCTCAAGGGCAGTGGCCGCCTGGTGGGCGCACGTACCCTGGGCGAGTTCAGCTGGAAGATCGAGGGCATGCTCAACCGCGTGCTCGATGGCTCGCGCCCCGCCAGCCCGGCGGTGGTGGCGATGGTCGAGCAGGCCTACCACGTGCTGCCGCAGCTCAACGCCGCGCTGCGTGGCGCCGGCCGCATCGAAGCGGACCTGATTGAAATGCAGACCGTGGCCGATCGCATCGCTGCCGGCGAGGAGGCCTGGTACGTGCCGGTCGCGCCGAAGGCGATCGAAGTGGTTGCGGTTGCGCCCGTCGCTCCGGTGGCCGCGGTGGCCGCGGTGGTTGCCGAAGGCACGCCGGCGTCGGTCGATGCGGTGTTGCGCGAGATCCTCGAAGCCGAGGTCGCCACCCACCTGGAGACCGTGCACGCCTGGTTGGCCGGCGCGCGTCCGCTGCCGCAGCCGGTCAGCGAAGAGCTGCTGCGCGCGGTGCACACCATGAGCGGCGCGTTCGCGATGACCGACGTGCCGGAGATCACCGCCGTCACCACGCCGGCCGAAACCTTCGTCAAGCGCTCGCTGGCCGCCGCTCGCACCCCGGGCGTGGAAGGCGTGGACGGCATTGCCGACGTCGCCGCAGCGATCGCCACTACGGTGGCTGCGCTGCAGGCCGAATCGCCGCGCATTCCGTCGTTTGCCGACCTCGCCATGCGCCTGCGCGCCCTGGTCGATACCCTGCCCGAAGCGCAATGGCCGCCGCAGCACGTGCTGGCCGACGACGAACACGAGGGCCTGTTGCCGCTGGGCGAAGAGGACCTCACCGGCGTGCAGGACCTGGGCGCCTATCTGGACCCGCAGATCGCCGGTTTGTCCGGCGGCGCCAGCGCGCCCCCCCCGGCCGATCCTTTCGCTGGCATGGCGGTGGAAGAAATCGAAATGCCGATGCCGGTGGCGCCGGATTCGAACGCCGACGAAGCGCTGACGTTCGACGGTCGCGACGACGCCGACGACGGTTTCGCCGATGCAATTGCCGCTTTCGAAGCCTTGGAGCCGGCGGGCAGGCCGACGCCGTCCGAAGAGACGCCGTCCGAAGAGATCGCCGCCTTCGCGGTGGAGAACTTCGACAGCGCCCAGGCACCGGCTTCCGAAGAGAGCTGGCAGATCGAGGAAGTCGAGCTGGCGACGCCGGAAGCCGAGGTGTCCGAGCTCGTGGCTTTCAGCCCCGAGCAGGTCGAGGCCGTGGTGGAAGCCACCGCCGAGCCGTCGGCGCCGGCATGGGCGGCCGAAGAAATCATCGCCGCAGTGGCCGAGACCGCGCCGGAAGTGGAAGCGCAGACCGCGTTCGACGCCGCCGAGGTGATCGACGCTACCGCGCCTGGCGAGCCTGAGCTGGAAGAAGAAATCGTCGCCGAAGCGGTCGCCGAGAGCGTGGCCGAGCCGGTCGTTGAAGTTGAAATTGAAGCCGAAGCCGAAGTCGCGGCCGTCGAAGCCGTCGTGGCCGAGGACGCTGACACCCAGGCCGTCGATGTCGACGCCGGCCCGCTGGACTTCAGCGAACTGGATCGCGAGCTGGTCGACATCTTCGTCGAAGAAGGCAAGGACCTGCTCGACCATTGCGACGGCCTCATCGCCGGCCTGCGCAAGACCCCGGACGACCGCGAGCTGGTGGCCGGGCTGCAGCGCGACCTGCACACCCTCAAGGGTGGCGCGCGCATGGCCGGCATCAATGCCATCGGCGATCTCGGCCACGGCATCGAATCGCTGCTGGAACAGGTGGCCGCCAACCGCACCGACATCGGTCGCGACGACGTGCGCCTGTTCGAGCGTGGTTTCGATCGCCTGCACCAGCTGCTGACCCGTACCGGCGAGCATCGCGCGGTGCTGATGCCGCACGACCTGATCGACGCCTTCGAGGCGCGTACCCAGGGTCGCGCGGTGCCGGCGGCCGATACCGATGTGGCGCGCATGATCAGTGCCGCAGTCGAACCGGTGGCGGTCACGCCGCTGTCGGCCCCGGTGCCGGTCGAAGGTGTGGTCGACGAGGAACTGGGCCCGGCGCGCGCGCCGCAGGAACAGGTACGCGTGCGCGCCGACCTGCTCGACAGCCTGGTCAACCACGCCGGCGAAGTGGCGATCTACCGCTCGCGCCTGGAACAGCAGCTGGGCGCCTTCCGGGGCGCCATGAGCGAACTGGACCGCACCAACGCGCGTCTGCGCGACCAGTTGCGGCGCCTGGACCTGGAAACCGAAGCGCAGATCGTCGCCCGCTACCAGCGCGAGCAGGACCAGGGCGACCCGGCGTTCGATCCGCTCGAACTGGACCGCTTCTCCACCCTGCAGCAGCTCAGCCGCGCGCTGAACGAATCGGCGGCGGACTTGAGCGGCCTGCAAGGCGTGCTCGACGACCTCGCGCGCCAGTACGACATGCTGCTGCAACAGCAGTCGCGCGTCAGCTCGGAACTGCAGGACGGCTTGATGCGTGCGCGCATGGTGCCGTTCGACGGCCTGGTGCCGCGTCTGCGCCGGGTGGTTCGACAAGCCGCCACCGACACCGGCAAGCAGGTTCACCTGGTGCTGGAAGGCACCCACGGCGAACTCGACCGCAACGTCCTGGACCGCATGGTCGCGCCGCTGGAACACATGCTGCGCAACTCGGTCGCCCATGGCCTGGAAAAGCCCAAGGCACGTCGCGAGGCAGGCAAGCCGGAAGAAGGCACCATCGCGATCAAGCTGCGCCGCGAAGGTTCGGAAATCGTGCTGGAAGTGTCCGACGACGGCGCCGGCCTGGATCGCGAGGCGATCCGTCGCCGTGGCGAGCAGCGCGGCCTGGTCGCACCGGGCGCGCAGCTCAGCGAGACCGAGCTGGACCAGCTGATCTTCGCCGCCGGCTTCAGCACCTCCGAATCGGTCAGCCAGCTGGCCGGCCGTGGCGTCGGCATGGACGTGGTGCGCAACGAAGTGCGCCAGCTCGGCGGCTCGGTGGACATCCACTCCGTGCGCGGCCAGGGCGTGGTCTTCACCCTGCGCCTGCCGCAGACGCTGGCGGTCACCCAGGCGGTGTTCGTGCGCATCGGCGAGACCACCTTCGCGGTGCCGGTCGCCTCGGTCAGCGGTATCGGCCGCATCGCCCGCACCCGTTACGAGTCGGGTGAGGGTGGCTACCACTACGCCGGCGAGGAATACGCGCTGCAGGATCTCGGCTCGCTGGTCGGCCAGGCCGCGGCCAATGCCGACGGCGCCGCACAGATTCCGCTGCTGCTGGTCCGTGCCGGTGACTTGCGCGCGGCGGTGGCGATCGACCAGGTGCTGGGCAACCGCGAAATCGTGGTCAAGCCGGTCGGCCTGCAGATCGCCTCGGTGCCGGGTATCTACGGTGCCACCATCACCGGCGATGGCCGCGTGGTGGTGATCCTCGACGTCGCCCCGCTGGTGCGTCGCCACCTGGCCCAGCCAGTGCGCGCCGCTGCCGAACCGTTGCCGGAAACCTCGCGCCGCGTGCCGCTGGTGATGGTGGTGGACGATTCGCTGACCATGCGCAAGGTCACCGGTCGCGTGCTGGAGCGCCACAACTTCGAAGTCGCGGTCGCTCGCGACGGTGTCGAAGCGCTGGAGCAACTGGAAGAGCGCGTGCCCGACCTGATGCTGCTGGATATCGAAATGCCGCGCATGGACGGCTACGAGCTGGCGACCGCGATGCGCGCCGATGCGCGCTTCAAGGACGTGCCGATCGTGATGATCACCTCGCGCAGCGGCGACAAGCACCGCCAGCGCGCGTTCGAGATCGGCGTACAGCGCTACCTGGGCAAGCCTTACCAAGAGTTGGATCTGATGCGAAACGTGTACGACCTGTTGGGTATCGCCCGTGTCCGCGAGTAACGAGCCGGGAACCCCGGTGGCGCTGCTGGGCCGTCATGGCCCGGCGCGTGAAAGGATGCGCGAGGCGCTGTCGCTGATCGGCGCGCGCGTGGTGCTGGAAGACGAGCCGGGCGCGATCGATGCGCGCACCCTGGCCGACGCCCAGCCCGCCGCGGTGCTGGTGGCGCTGGAGCCGGCCATTGAGGAAGCGCTCGAAGCGTTGGAGTCGGTGCTGCAACAGCCTGGCCTGACGGTGATCTTCGACGAGGCCGAGCTGGCCGCGCGCCGCGAAGGCTGGGATGCGCAGCGTTGGGCTAGGCACCTGGCAGCGAAGCTGCACGGACATGGCGACGTGTTGCCGCCCGGTGCCGAGCAGGAGCCGAGCTGGGCGCCGGAACCGGGCTTGCCGACCACGCCGGCGCAGCTGCATTCCGAGCAGCCGGTGGCTCACCATCTGCAAGCGGCGGCGCAGGCGCTGGATGAAGTGCCGGGCGATACGCTGTTCGCGCCGGTCGAGTTGAGCCTTGAGGTCGAGCCGCCCGCCAGCGAGCCGGCCGCCAGGCCGATGCTCGAGCCGATCGATAATCCTTTCGCGGTCGACAATCCGGTGGCCGACCGCGCACCGGTGGCGACGCCGACGGCGGCCCCGACGGCGGCCTCGGCGCTGGGCGATTCCAGTACCTGGGACCTGGTCGAGGAAGTGGAGATCGTCGAGCGTCCGCGCGGCGAAGCCCAGTTCGACCATATTCCCAGCAGCGGCCTGTCGCTGGTCGACCTCAACCCGGAAGCCGAGGCCGTCAAGGCGCACGGCGCCGTGTTGGTGATGGCCGGCATCGGCGGGCCGGATGCGATTCGCCGCCTGCTGGGCGCGTTGCCGGCGCAATTCCCGCGTGCGGTGTTGATCCGGATGGCGCTGGAAGGCGGCCAGTACGGCAACCTCGTGCGGCAGATGGGGCGCGTCTCGGCGTTGCCGGTGGAATTGGCGGAGGCGGGGCTGGCGGTGGCGGGCAAGGCCTACATCCTGCCCGACGGCGTGGGCCTGCAGGCCGGCGATGCGGGTCTGTCGTTCGTCGAAGGCAGTGGCACGCCGGCGTTGGTGCCGGCATTGCCGCCGGCAGATAGTGCGGTGCTGTTGCTCAGCGGTGCCAGCGAGGCCCTGGTGGCCGATGTGCTGGCGCTGGCCGAGCAGGGTGCCTGGGTGGCCGGGCAGTCGGCCGAGGGGTGCTATGACCCGGCGGCGGCGATGCGCCTGGTCCAGGACGGTCGTGCTTCGGGTGATCCCGTGCAGCTGGCGCAGGCGTTGGCCGAGCGTTGGCCGGTTTGATGGTCCACAGGAGTTTGCATGAGCTACGCCAATAACGACGAAATCCGCGGCGTCCTGATCCAGGCGGGTGAGGAGCGGGTGCTGCTGCCGAATGCGACGGTGGCCGAGGTGATGTCGCGCGTTGCGGTCGAGCCGGTGGTCGATGCGCCGCGTTGGTTGGTGGGGCAGATTGCCTGGCACGGTTGGAAGGTGCCGCTGTTGTCGTTCGCGCGCTTGAGCGGGTTGGGCGAGGAGCCGACGGCCGTCAATAACAAGATCGTGGTGTTGAAGGCGCTGGGTGGGAATGCGGCGTTGCCGTATTTCGCGCTGCTGACGGTGTCGTTTCCGCAGTTGATCTCTGTGCCGCGCGATGGGTTGCTGGCCGATGCTTCTGAGGAGGCTTTGCCGCAGGGGGTGCATATGCGGGTGTTGCTGGGCGAGCAGAGTGCTTTGCTGCCGGATCTGGATGCTATCGAGACGATGGTGCTGGAGTCTTACGCTGCGTAGTTTTTATGGGATTTTGTTTGTCGGAAAAGCGGCCTTTTTAGGCTGCTTTTTTGTTTTTCTGGGGAGGTTGATCGGCCTTTTTGGTGCTGCGTGCGGCATCCGGGGGCAGGCCCTTTCCGGGACACGCCGTGAACCCATCCCTGGGGGCTCCTTGGCGACATCCTTGTCGCCAAGGGTCCCGCAAAGGGCCTGCCCCCGAATGCCCGTCGGGGCTGCTCGGGTGGGGTGGGAGGGAAGAGCAAGATCAAGAGCGAGGCTACAGGTCGCCCAGGCGTGCTTGCAGGGCGGCGATGGCTGCCAGGCCGGCGGTTTCTGTGCGCAGGATGCGGGGG
Organism: Stenotrophomonas sp.; assembly: GCA_036566925.1. Lineage (GTDB taxonomy): Bacteria > Pseudomonadota > Gammaproteobacteria > Xanthomonadales > Xanthomonadaceae > Stenotrophomonas_A. The sequence goes on along the minus strand of DATCVI010000080.1, from coordinate 808 downwards.
CCTAGTTGCAGGCCCTGGAAGCCGGCTTGGGTGAGTGCCTGGCGGTCTTTCGGGGACCAGCCGCCTTCGGGGCCGATGGCCACTACCACCGGTGTGTCGGGGCCGGCTTGCAGGGTGGCCAGGCGGTGTTCGCCTTGGGGGTCGAGCGTTAGTTTCAATGCGCCTTGAGGCACGGATGCGGCGGCGGCTGCCAGTGATTGCGGCATCGCCAAGGTCGGTATGCGGGCGCGGCCGGATTGTTCGCAGGCGGAGGTGATCACGCTGCGCCAGTGGGCGACGCGTTTTTCCAGGCGCGGGCCGTCGAGTTTGACTTCGGTGCGCTCGGCATTCACGGGCAGGATCGCGCTGACGCCGAGTTCGGTGGCTTTCTGCAGGATCAGGTCCATCTTTTCGCCGCGTGCGATGCCTTGCAGCAGCAGGATCGGGCGCGGGGATTCGGTGTGCACGGGCTGTGGTGCGCCGACCTGCACGCGGGCTTCGCGTTTGCTGGCGAGGGTGATCGTGGCCGGGTAGTCGTGGCCGTCGCCGTTGAACAGGATGCAGGTGTCGCCTTCGCCCAGGCGCAGGACGCGCAGCAGGTGGTTGGCGGTGGTTTCGGGCAGCAGCAGGTCGGCGCCGGCGGCCAGGGGGTGCTCAAGGTGGCAGCGGGTCAGGCGCATGCGGTGGCTTCTTCGATCGCGGCCAGGGTGGTTTCGGCCAGGAGTGCGAGTTGCGCTTCGTCCACGCAGTAGGGGGGCATCCAGTACAGGATGTCGCCGAGCGGGCGCAGCACGACGCCGCGGGCGAGGGCGGCGCGGTAGGCGCGCAG
>DATCVI010000079.1:0-7496 GCA_036566925.1 Stenotrophomonas sp. | reverse complement strand
AGCGGCGGCGAAGGTCTCGGCGCTCGGCTGCACCCAGTTGCCGGCGGCATTCTGCAGCGAGGCATACGGCATGTTGTTCTGCAGCGCGTAGGCCAGTTCGACGTAGCCGATCGAGCCCTTGATCTGCTGCACGTAGGAGGCCACGCCCTCATTGCCCTTGCCGCCGACGCCACCCGGCCACTGCACGGTGGTGCCTTCGCCGACCTTGTCCTTCCACGCCGGGCTGACCTTGGACAGGTAGTTGGAGAAATTGAAGGTGGTGCCCGAGCCATCCGAGCGATGAACGATGTTGATCTTGCCCGCCGGCAGCTTCACGCCCGGGTTGGCCGCGGCGATCGCCGGATCGTTCCAGGTGCTGATCTTGCCGAGGAAGATGTCGGCCAGCAGCGGGCCGCTCAGGCGCAACTGGCCCGCCGCGATCCCTTCGAGGTTGACCACCGGCACCACGCCGCCGATTGCCGACGGGAACTGGCCCAGGCCGGCCTGCGCCAGCTCGGCCGAATCCAGCGGCTTGTCGGTCGAGCCGAAATCCACCGTGCCGGCCTTGATCTGGGCGATACCGCCGCCCGAACCGATCGACTGATAGTTGACCTTGTTGCCGGTCGCCGCGTTGTAGTCGGCCGACCACTTGGAGATCAGCGGGAAGATGAAGGACGCGCCGGCGCCGGAGATTTCGGCGGTCTTGGCGTCGCCGGCCGCAGGCGCGCCGGCCGTGGCGGCAGTGGGGCTTGCATCTGCTGCGGGCTGGGAATCGGTAGCCGGCTTGCAGGCGGACAGGGCCAGGACGATGGCCAGGGACAGGGCGGCGAGGCCGGCCGTGTGCAGTTTCATGCGAACTCCATAGCGGGTGCCGGCAGGGTCCGGCGGACGACGCTATGAAATGATGTTTTTGTTACAGCCGGATGACATGGGGTGGGGAGGGCCATTCATCTGGGCTGTAGAGGGTGCCCGACTACGCCCAGCGGGTGATCCCGACTCGCCCAGCGAGCCGGGATAACTACCGCCGCGGGGTTCCTGGCTAATGCGGGTAGAGGTTGCAGGTCCTTCGTCCACCGGGACCGGTGACGCAGGCGCTGCCACCTCGTGGCGGGCCGACAGGGCGAGGGGAAGGTATCAGCAACGGGTTTCGCGCCGGCGGCTGAGGTGGCGGTGGCTCGATGAGGATGACGCCCTTGGGGCGCTGCCCTGGCGAGATGGTGCGCCGCTTGGCAGGCTCGTTGGCGAGGTAGGTCCCGTTGAACTGCTCCTCATAGGTGGCGCAATACATCGGATTGCAAACGGTGTACTTGCTGCCAGTTGCGAAGTCGAACAATGGAATCTTCGAGATCGGTGCGCGGACCTTCCGAATGAATGCTGTGGTGCCAGAATCCGCATCAGGTGTTTGCAGCACGCAATGATCGCAATAGTACGTTCCTCGGTTAAAGGCCATGAGCGCATACGTTGTACCGGTCGCAAGAACGGCGACCAGGACCAACAGGACAATGCATTTCCTATTTGATTTCACAACATTCATGGTAGATCTCCTTCGCCATGCGGGCGGCTTCGGCCCGCTGCTTCGAATCGAGCTTGTTCTCTGCCTCCTCTGCATCCGGTCGCTCGGTGCCGGGATTGGCCCGCCTGGCCGCAAGCTGGTAACTCCGCGCCAGGACCGGATCGACTGGCGCGAGATAGCCGTCGCTGTAGACCTGGGCCAGGCGATCCAGTGCATTGACGTTGCCGCTCGCCGCCGCCCGGTGCAGGTAGGTCACCGCACGGCGCTTGTAGTCGAACAGGCGTTCGGGCTGGCGAACGACTTCAGCCAGCGACCCAAGTACATTGGCGGGCAACATGCTGTAGGTAAGTTGCGCGAAAGGGTTTCCCAGGTCGGCTGCCAGCGATAGCCATTCGCCGCGGCGGCTATAGTCCTGTTCGGACAGCCCTTCGCATTGCGAGCGACGCTTGCCTTGTTCTTCGAGCGCGGCCTCGACACTGCCGAGTGCTTCGGCGGCCACCACCAACGTGTCGGGATCGTTTTGGTCGCGAAAGGCACGCAGGCACTGGTCGATCTTCAAATAGATCAGCAGTGCTGCATGGCTGTCGCCCTGGCGCGCCCGGTCGTCCAGCTGGTCGATCACGGCTTTCGCCTGGCCTTCCGGTATTTCCGGATATCCGTCCAGCAGATAGGCTTTTGCGCCCAGTCGGACGAGGGGTGTCGTTGGTGTCGCTTGCGGGGTCGAAGGGCTTGTCGGTCTGTCAGTCGGGCGGTTAGCGGGTAAGGGCGCTGGCTTGACCGCCTGTCGCTCCGGTCCCACGGCCGAATGTCGCGACGACCCCGCGAACCACGCGGCAAGGAGTGCCGCGAGGGCCGCCAGAATCACCAGCCACCATGATGCTGGCTTGCCCGTTTGCTTCTTGTCGCGCATGTGCTGCTTGCCTCGACGAATGCGCGGGTATCGTCTCGGCAAGTCCGGCGGTATTTCAATGCGATTTTTCGCCTCGATTGCGCGTTGTCAGAGTTGCTGGCAAAAAGCGGCGGGCCAACGTTACCGTTGCAGCGTTCTGCAAGGCTTGGCGGTACCGACCGTCACACATCCGACGTAGCCTGGCCGAACGGGTAGTGGCATCCAGGGCCGTGTGGGGATAGGCCGCGGCGGTGGTTCTATGAGGTGCACTACAGGTGCACCCGGCAGCGGAGTAGGTGGCGTGGGTACCTTGCCTCGAGTTATGTCCTCTGCCTGTCCGCCGTAGAATCTGCCGCTCCAGGTGAATCTATAGCTGACGCACCGATCGGTGCTACAGACGATGTATCGCGAGTTCGAAGTGAATCCCAGCATCGGGACGCGGTCGATAGCCGCCATATTTTCCTTCAGAAAATCCTTCGTGACTTCGTCAATCCGCGGCGTCTGGAGCGGGCAATGATCGCAGATGAAAGGGCCTCTATCGAAAGCCTGTACCGCTACTGCCAGGGTGCCTCCGGCGATGACGAGTGCAGATAGCGACAGGATCAGTGCCGCGCGTTTACCTGCAGCATTCATTGTAGATCTCCTTTGACATACTCAAGCCTTCCGAGCGTTCGGCATCCGAGAGGTCGCGATCGAATAACTCAATCTGCCGGCGTTGGCTTGGTGCGGGGTGGGCGCGCTCCGCTGCCATGTAATAGGCGTACGAGAGTGATTTGTCGGTTGGGGCGAGGATGCCGGTCTGATGGATCTCGGCCAGATCAGTCAATGCATCCACGCTGCCGGTGGCAGCTGCGCTCCTCAGGTATTCCAGTGCTTGCCCCTTGTAGGCGATCACTCTCTCCGGATGCTTCAGCATCATGGCGGGCGAGCCGAGCACAACGTCGGCCGCGGATGCATACAGGAGTTGTGCATTGATGTTGCCCTCGCTCGCGGCCAGCGTCAGCCACTCTCCCCTGCGCTCGTAGTCCTGCGAGCCAAGGGATACGCAGTCTGCGTGGCGCTCGCTTCGCTTCTGCAGCGCGTTCTCAAGGCCGCCCAAGCGCTGGGCATCGGCAATCAGCGAGTTTTCGTCCTCCTGGTGCGCGATGATTTCATGGCAATCCATCAGTTTGAGCGCGATCAGGAGCGCCGAATGGCTGTCGCCAGCCCGGGCGCTGGGCTCAAGGCGTTGAATGACCTGGCGCGCCTCGCCCTCGGGGGCGGTGACGCTCCCGTCCACGAGAAAGGATCTTTTGCCTATTCGCTTGATGGCCGTAGAGAACTGCGGTTGCGGACCAGTGCGCTGCGTCGGAAGCAGCGAGGCTAAATTTGAGGGGGCTCGTGTGGGCTTCCCTAAGTCCGCTGAGGCGCGCGTCGGTTGCGAAGGTGGAATTGCCGGGTGTGGATTGGCCAGATGACGCGCAAGGAGGTAGCTGATCGCTGATAAACACAGGACGAAAAGCACGCCCCGGATTCGCGGATACATCGGCTTGACTCTGCTGGAGCGTTCGCAATCCACTAACTTTTTGCCTTTGCGCCCGCATGGCCAGTGTGGTCATGTTGGCCAGGACTCGAGTGCACTGAAATTGGATTTATCGTCGTATTGGCACGTCGTCAAAATCGCTGGCACAAAAAAAACGCGGGCCGATGGGCCCGCGTTTCCTTGGCGCGCCGGATGCGAACGCATCCGGCGCCATTCCCGCACCCGCAATTACTTCAGATTGTTCTGCGCCCAATAGCCTTCGATCTGCTTGACCAGCGCGTCCGGCAGCGGAACGTAGTCCAGCTTCTTGGCCTGCTCGTCGCCGCTGGCATAGACCCAGCGGAAGAAGTCGGTGGTGTTCTTCAGGCTGCCGGCGGTCTTCGGCTTCTTCTGCACCAGGATGAAGTTGGTGGCAGTGATCGGCCAGGCGTTGTCGCCGGGGGCGTTGGTCATCACCAGGTAGAAGTCCTTGGCGTTGGCCCAGTCGGCGCTGGCGGCGGCGGCCGAGAAGGTCTCGTCCGACGGCTGCACGAACTTGCCGGCGGCGTTCTTCATCGAGGCATACGACATGCGGTTCTGCAGCGCGTAGGACAGCTCGACGTAGCCGATGCCGCCCTTGATCTGCTTGACATAGGCGGCCACGCCCTCGTTGCCCTTGCCGCCGATGCCGATCGGCCACTGCACCGAGGTGCCTTCGCCGACCTTGCTCTTCCAATCCGCGCTGACCTTGCCCAGGTAGTTGACGAAGTTGAAGGTGGTGCCCGAGCCATCCGAACGATGGACGACGGTGATCTTCTGCTCCGGCAGCTTGGTGCCCGGGTTCAACGCGGCGATCGCCGGGTCGTTCCAGGTCTTGATCTTGCCCAGGAAGATGTTGGCCAGGGTCGGGCCATCCAGCTTCAGCGTGCCCGGCTGGACGCCGGCGAGGTTGATCACCGGCACTACGCCGCCGATGACCGACGGGAACTGCGCCAGGCCCGCGGCAGCCAGTTCTTCCGGCTTGAGCGGGGCGTCGGAGGAACCGAAGTCAACGGTCGCCGCCTTGATCTGGGCAATGCCGCCGCCCGAACCGATCGACTGGTAGTTGACCTTCTTGTTGGTGGCGGCGTTGTAGTCGGCCGACCACTTGGACATCACCGGGTAGATGAAGGAGGCGCCGGCGCCGGTGAGGTCGGCGGCTTGCGCGGACAGGGCGAACGTCGCGGCGATCAGGCCGGCGGCGAGGCGGTTTTTCATGGAGTGGATCACGAGGTGGCTCCTGGGAGGATGGGGCGCGGCGTTGTGGCCGCGTGGGTCGATTCATCGCCCGCCGCCGGCTGGGGGCAGGCGATGCGAGCGCAAGACGCGCTCGGATCCGTTGCGTGGTTCGGGCTTACCAGTAGAACTGCGCGCGCGCCTCGAGGATGTTCGGGTCGTCGTCGACGAAGGTGCGGGTGGTGGTGTTCCACTTGGTGCTCTTGGCCATGACGTAGTTCAGGGCGAGCTTGAAGTTCGAGCGCCAGTAGTAGTTCACGCCCACGGTCCAGGTGCTCATCTCGCCACCCAGCACGCCGTCGACGGTCGGACGGCCGGTCGGGGTGGTCGGCGGGATCACGCTGCCGTCGTCCAGGTTGATGTCGTCGTAGCGCACGCCCACCTGCCACATGCCGGTTGCCGGCTCGTCCGGCAGGCCGGTGGTCGGCACGCCGGCCTTGTAGCCGAACTTCTCACCGGTGATGTTCCACACGCCGCTCACATACCAACCGTCGCTGGTGTAGTTGCTGCGGGCCAGCTGGCGATCGACCTTGGCGTTGTAGTACTCGCCCTGGGCCTTGAACGGACCGGTGATGTACATCGCTTCGGCACCGAGCACGGCAATGCGGTCGGTGTCGGTGAGGTTGCCGGTGTCGACCAGGCGACCGCTGGCCAGATCGGCGTCCGGGCGAGCGCGCAGGCGCAGGGTGTCAGCGTCGGTGTCGTAGTCGTTGTAGCTCAGGCCGAAGTGCAGGACGTTGCCACCCTCGTTGATCGGAGCGAAGGTGCCGCGCGCACCGAAGCCGCTGCCGTGGGCGAGGTTGCGGGTCAGCTCGCGGCCGAAGGCCGAACCGGTGACCGACCAATTGTTGTCGCCAAAGCCCACACCGGCACCGAGGCGGCGCGCGACCGCGTAGGTGTTGGTGACCGAAGCCTTGGAGATGAAGTCGTTGTTCTTGGTGCTGGACAGTTCTTCCAGGCTGTTGGGCTGCTTGTACTGGCCCAGGATCACGTAGTTGTTGCTGTTGCCGCCGAACTTGTACTTGATGTTCGTGTCCAGGAACTTGCCGGTGCTGCGCACGGTGGTGCCGTTGTTGGTGGCTTCCTTCAACGTGCTGGCGTCGTAGCCGAGCACCCAGTCGATGTTGCCCGGGCCCTTGCCCTTGAGCACCAGCTCGGCGCGGCGCAGGCCGAACTCGGAGTCGCTGCCGTTGTTGCCGGTGTTGCCGTTGAGGTCCAGCACGTCGTTGTCGTACCAGTTGCCGTCGTACTGCAACAGGCCTTCGAAGGACACTTCGGAGCCGGCGATGACGTCGATGGCGATTTCGGCGTGCGCGGCCGGAACCACGATGGCCATGAACACGGCCGAGGCGAGAAGAGTGCGGGTGAGTTTCATGGGTGCGCCTTGCGGGCAGTTGGAAGATGCGCGCAGGCTAGGGCGTGAAGATTGCGTAAATATGACAATCTGTCATCGAACCGCATCGGCGGCCGGTCCCGGTGGCACGGAGGATCGGCGCGGCGCATGACCGGGATGTTGCGGTGGCGAGACAGTGCGCCGCGCCGGCGGCGTCAACTTTCGGCCGGGCCGGGGGTCTTGTCGGGGTATCGGCACAGGTCGCGGATCACGCACTGCGGGCAGTCGGGCTTGCGTGCCTTGCACACGTAGCGGCCGTGCAGGATCAGCCAGTGGTGCGCATCATGCATGAACTCCTTCGGCACCACTTTCAGCAATCGGTCTTCGACCGCACGCACATCCTTGCCCGGGGCAAGGCCGGTGCGATTGGAGACGCGGAAGATGTGCGTGTCCACCGCCATCGTCGGCTCGCCAAAAGCAGTGTTCAGCACCACGTTGGCGGTCTTGCGGCCAACGCCGGGCAGCGATTCCAACGCCGCACGTTCGCGTGGCACCTCGCCGCCGTATTGATCGACGAGGATGCGGCACGCCGCAATGACGTTCTTCGCCTTGGCGTTGTACAGGCCGATCGTGGCGATATAGCGCTTGAGGCCTTCTTCGCCGAGATCGAGGATCGCCTGCGGCGTGTTTGCCACCGGAAACAGGCGCCGGGTGGCCTTGTTGACGCCTACGTCGGTGGCCTGCGCCGACAAGGTCACCGCCACCAGCAACTCGAACGGCGTGCTGTATTCCAACTCGGTAGTCGGGTGTGGATTGAGCTCGCGCAGGCGCGCGAACATTTCCTGGATTTCCGGCTTGCTCAAGGTGCGGCCGCGGCGCGCGGGCCTGGGTTGAGCGAGGTTGTTTGCGTTGCTCATGCGGGATCGCGGCCGGCGGCGCGGGCCTTGGCCCGAGCGAGGATGGCCGCGGCGGCTGCGGGCAGTGCCGGGGCCGAGGGGCGTTCGGG
>DATCVI010000078.1:0-6107 GCA_036566925.1 Stenotrophomonas sp. | reverse complement strand
ACGGTGTACGAGAATCCCGCCGAAGCGCCCGCCACCCATCACTGAGTGCGAGCGCCCCGACTCCCCCAAGAGGAACCCCCATGCAGATCGATCTGAAGCACAAGACCGCCATCGTCACCGGCTCGACCGCCGGCATCGGGCTTGCCATCGCCACCGGCCTGGCCGCGGCCGGCGCACGCGTGATCGTCAGCGGACGCACCCAGCAGCGCGTGGACGATGCGATCGCCAGTATTTCCCGCAACATGCCGCATGCCGAGTTATCCGGGGTCGCCGCCGACCTGGGCACGCGCGAGGGCGCACAGGCATTGATCGCCGCCGTACCGGCCACCGACATCCTGGTCAACAACCTGGGCATCTTCGAACCAAAGGCCTTCTTCGACATTCCCGACGAGGATTGGCTGCGGTTCTTCGAGGTGAATGTCCTCAGCGGCGTTCGCCTGGCCAGGCACTACGCGCCGGGCATGGCGCAACGTGGCTGGGGCCGCATTCAATTCATCTCGAGCGAGTCAGGTGTGCAGATTCCCGCGGAGATGGTTCACTACGGCGTCAGCAAGACCGCGCAGCTTGCGGTCTCGCGCGGCCTGGCCGAGTCGTTGGCCGGCACCGGGGTGACGGTCAATGCCATCCTGCCGGGGCCGACGAGTTCCGAAGGGGTCGCCGATTTCTTCGGCAAGATTGCGGCTGAAAAGGGCATTTCCCAAGCCGAGGTCGAACGCGACTTCATCGCCACCCATCGCCCGACCTCGTTGATCCAGCGCCTGGCCACCGTCGATGAGGTGGCCAATCTCAGTGTCTATCTCGCCTCGGAGCAGGCCTCGGCCACGACCGGTACCGCCGTACGCGTCGATGGGGGCGTGGTGCGCTCGGTGATCTGAGCGCACCAAGACTCACTCGTCGAGCCGCACCAGGCCGCGGCGCAGCGCGATCTGGAACGCCTCGGTGCGATTGCTGGCATCGATCTTCTCGAAGATGCGGGTCAGGTGCGACTTGACGGTTTCGGCCGAAATGCCCATCTCGTTGGCGATGCGCTTGTTCTCCCAACCGCGGGCCAGCGCGGTGAGGATGGTCAGTTCGCGCGCGGTCAGCGCTTCCTCGCCGATGTGGCGGGAAATCTCCTGCGACACCGCCGCCGACACGCAGCGCTTGCCCTGCGCGATCGTGCGCAGCGCGTCGATCAACTCGCCGCGCAGTGAACTTTTCAGCAGATAACCGTGGGCCCCGGCCGCCATCGCCTCGCGCGCATTGCCATCGCCGCCATAGGTCGTCAGCACTGCCACCCTGGCCGCGGGAAACTCATCGCGCAGCCTGCGGATGAATTCAATGCCGTTGCAGCCTGGCATCTGCAGGTCCACCAACACGACATCCGGCAGCAGGCTGCGGAACTGCGCCAGGCCGCTGTCGACATCGCCGGCCTCGCCGACCACGGCCAGGTCCGGCTCGACCTCCAGCATGGCGCAGATGCCTTCCCGTACCAGCGGGTGATCGTCAATGGTCAGTATCCGGATGGTCATGCCCCACTCCGCGCGGCGCCTGGGTCGTACGCGCTGCAATGTACCGCATACCCGGGGCCTGCCGGCCATCCCCCAAATGGAGGACGCGCGCGCACCCAATCCCCGCGATGCCGAACCTCAACGCGTGGCAGAAGCTGATGTCGTGGGCGGCAGCGACGCGCGCCCGGAGAAGCTGCCATGGATTCATTGGGGCCGGTCTATCCACCCGGGCACACCGCGTTGCTGCTGGTGGACCCGTACAACGACCTGCTCGCTGCCGGCGGCAAGCTTTGGCCGCGCCTGGCCGAAGTGGCCGAAGCGGTGGATCTGTTGCCGAATCTGCGGCGCATCCGCCAGGCCATCCGCTGCGCCCGCTGGCCCTTGTTCTTCGTCCCCCATCACCGCGCCACGCCGCGCGACTTCGAACGCTGGCAACACCCCACGCCCTATCAGCAGGCGACCGCGCAGGCACACGCTTTCCTGAAAAACAGCTGGGGTGGGCAATGGCACGCGGACTTCATCCCGGCGCCTGGCGACACCGTGGCCAACGAGCATTGGGGCAACAACGGCTTCGTCGGCACCGACCTGGACCTGTTGCTCAAGCAACAGCACATCAGCCATGTCGTCATCGTCGGGCTGATCGCCAACCTTTGCGTGGAAACCACTGCCCGCCATGCCAGCGAACTGGGCTACCACGTCACCCTCGTCACCGATGCCACCGCAGCGCTTAGCCACGACGCCATGTTCTACGCGCACGAAATCAACGGGCCCACCTATGCCCATGCCTTGCTGACCACGCGTGAGTTCCTGGCGCGCGTGCCCTTCACGACCGATCCCCAAGAGGACTCCCCATGAAAAGCCTGCTCCGTTCCTGCCAGCACGCCGCCGTCGCGCTGCTGGCCTTGCTTGCCGTCTCCACCGCCCACGCGGCCAACGACCCCATCCAGAGTCATACGGCCGAGGTCAATGGCGTCACCCTGCACTATTTGCAGGCCGGCCATGGCAGCGGAACCCCGGTCGTGCTGCTGCATGGCTACGCCGAAACCAGCCACATGTGGCGTCCACTGATGAAGCAGCTGGCCGCAAACCACGTCGTGATCGCGCCGGACCTGCGCGGTGCCGGCAGCTCCTCCAAGCCGCAAGGTGGCTACGACAAGAAGAACCTGGCCCAGGACATCCATGCCCTCGTGCAGTCGCTGGGCTATCCCAAGGTCAAGATCGTCGGCCATGACATCGGCCTGATGGTGGCCTACGCCTATGCGGCCCAGTACCCCGACCAGGTCGAGAGCGTGGTGTTGATGGACGCATTCCTGCCGGGCGTGGGTGATTGGACCAAGGTCTGGTTGCTGCGCGATCTCTGGCACTTCCACTTCTACGGCGAGGTGCCGCTCAAGCTGGTCGATGGCCGCGAACGCATCTATTTCGAACACTTCTGGAACGATTTCGCCGCCGATCGCAACCATTCGGTGTCCGAGGCGGACCGGCAGTTCTACGCCGCCCAGTACGCCCAGCCGGGCGGCATGCGCGCCGGCTTCGAGTACTTCCGCAACTTCGAGCAGGACGCCAAGGACTTCGCCGGCTTCGCGCGTACCCCGCTGAAGATGCCGATGCTGGTGCTGGCGGGCGAGAAGGCCGGCGGCCAGTTCCTGATCGACCAGGGCCGGCTGGTGGACACGAATGTCCAGGGCATCATCATCAAGGGCTCCGGCCACTGGCTGATGGAAGAAGCGCCCGAGCAGACGATTCCCGCGCTGGTGTCGTTCCTCGACAAGTAAGTGCGCCAGGGGTACTGGGACCCAGCCAACTCGCGGGCCGCGCATGGCAATATTGCGCGGCCGATCGGCCAGCCTCACGGCTTGATCGTACGGCGTCCGAACTTTCCCCTTTCACCCCACTAAAGGATGTCCTCGATGGCACGCTCCTCAAAGCGTTTTGCCCATACTCTCGCCAAGCTGGTCCTGCTGGGCATGGCCTTTTCCCTGCCGCTGACGACGATGGCCGCACCGCCGGCCGCCACCAAGCCGACCGTCGTGCTGGTGCATGGCGCCTTTGCCGATGCCTCCAGCTGGAACGGGGTGATCGAACGACTGCAGGCCAAGGGCTACCACGTGGTCGCCGCGCCGAACGAACTGCGCAGCGTCAAGGGCGACGCCGCTGAAGTCGCGACCCTGGTCAAGAGCATTCCCGGCCCGGTCGTGCTGGTAGGCCACTCCTACGGCGGCTCGGTCATCAGCACCGCCGCCGATGGCCTGAGCAACGTCAAGGCACTGGTGTACGTCTCTGCCTTCGCACCGGATGTCGGCGAGAGCTCGGCCCAGCTGGCCGGCAAGTTCCCGGGCAGCACCCTGGGCCCGGCGCTCGCCCCGCCGGTGGCGCTGGCACAGGGTGGCAACGACCTGTACATCCAGCAGGACAAGTTCCGCGCGCAGTTCGCCGCCGACGTGCCGGTGCCGCAAGCCCGGCTGATGGCCGTGGGCCAGCGTCCGATTACCGATGCCGCGTTGAACGAGGCGAGCACGGTGGCCGCGTGGAAGACGATCCCGGCCTGGTTCATCTATGGCAGCGCGGATTTGAACATCCCGCCGGCGTCGTTGGCCTTCATGGCCAAGCGCGCACAGGCCAAGGCGTCCGAAGAGATCAAGGGCGCCTCGCACGTGGTGATGGTTTCCCATCCTGATGCCGTGGCCCAGCTGATCGAGAAGGCTGCCGGGGCGAACTGATCGCGATCAATCGTCCCATCCATGCCATGAGATGGGGCGGTTGGCGATACTGCGCGGTTATCATCCGCACCCTGATGACGCCGCTGGAGGAATCCGGCGGCCGCTTGGGGGGCGGCACCGAGTCACTGCATCCGCAAGGGGCTACCACCAAGCGAACTCACCGACTTGGATATGGAGCCCCGATGCACCCTCGTTCGTTGCTGTTCCTCGCTTGCCTGGCCACGGCCACCCTTCCAATCTCGAGCGCCGCCGCGCCAACCACCACAGAGCCGGCTCCGGCCACGCTCGGCGCCCTGCTCGATGCCCAGACCCAACAAGTGGTCGTGCGCGACCCGGAAATGCGCACGATCCTGGGCATCTCCGGCGATGGCATCGACCTCTCCGGCCAGCTGAGCGATGTCTCACTGGCGCGCCGCGAAGTGCTGCGCAAGCTGCTGCAAGACAACCTGGTCGCGCTGCAGGCGCGCGCCAAGCAAGTACCCCCCACCGGCCAGGACCGATGGAGCCTGGGCCTGGCCAATTGGTTCTACCAGGCACAGATCGACCTGATGGCCCCGGACTGGGCACCGGCCTGGTTGCCCGCCGGCGCGACGACCTATGCGGTGGACCAGCTTTTCAGTATTCCGGTGACGCTGCCGCAGTTCATGGAGAACCAGCACGCCGTGCGCGATGAGGCCAGCGCCCTGGCCTACATTTCGCGCCTGCACGCCATCGCCGGCAAGCTCGACCAGGTGCGCGCGAATTTCGACCTGCAAGCGGCCAAGGGCGTGCTGCCACCGCAGGTCGCACTCGAAGGCGCCGCCTCGCAGATCCGCAGCCTGCTCGCGCCTGCACCGGCCGATAACCGCCTGGTTGTCGCCCTGCGCGGCAAGCTGGCGAAGACCGCGTTGCCGCAGGCGCGTCGAGACGAACTGCTGGCGCAGGCGACGGAAGCCGTGCGAACCGACACCAACCCCGGTTACGCGCGGCTGCTGGCGCGCCTGGACCAGGCCATCGCCACCCATCCCGGCAACCACGGCGTGTGGGCGCTGCCCGGCGGCGATGCCTACTACGACGCTGCGCTACGCTGGAACACCAGCACCGACCTGGATGCCGAGCAGATCCACCAACTGGGCCTGTCCGAAGTGGCGCGCATCCAGCGCGAAATGGACATCAAGTTGCGCGCACAAGGAATGCGCAAGGGCACCGTCGGCGAACGCATGGCCGCGCTGACCAAGGATGCGCGCTTCCAGTACGCCGACACCGAGGCCGGTCGCGCCGAGGTGGTCGCCGATATCCGCCACGCGCTGGACAAGCTGGCGCCGCAAGTGCCGAAGTACTTCGGCCATCCGCCGACCCAGCCGCTGGAAGTGCGCCTGGTGCCGGTGGAATCGCAGGCCACCGCCCCGGGCGCCTATTACCTGCCCCCGGCCATGGACGGTTCGCGTGGCGGCCTGTTCTTCATCAACCTCGGCAACCGCGAAGCGAATACGCGCTGGAGCCTGCCGACGCTGACCTATCACGAAGGCTCGCCCGGCCATCATTTCCAGATCTCCATCGGGCAGACCCTCAAGGACCTGCCGCTGTTGCGACGCAGCCTCAACCCGAGCGCTTTCACCGAAGGCTGGGCGTTGTATGCCGAACAGCTAACGGCCGAAATGGGGCTTTACCAGGACGATCCCTGGGGCGACATCGGCCGGCTGCGCGCCGAGCTGTTCCGCTCGGTGCGCCTGGTCGTGGACACCGGCCTGCACCGCAAGCGCTGGACGCCGGAGCAGGCGATCGACTACATGCACGCCCAGACCGGCATGTCGGTGCCGGAAGTGCGCACCGAGGTCTACCGCTACCTGGTGCAGCCGGGACAGGCGTGTTCCTACAAAGTCGGTCATCTGAAGATGGTCGAGCTGCGCGAACGTGC
>DATCVI010000077.1:0-63514 GCA_036566925.1 Stenotrophomonas sp. | reverse complement strand
TGCGTATCGCAGGCTTCTTTAAATATCGTTCCCATGCCCGCCGCCACCACCGTCATCACCGGACTCACCAAAAAATCCGGCACCGGCATTCCACCCGCCGTGCCGCACCCATTCACCGCCAGCTCCGGCGGAGAGGTTAGTTCGCAACCGTACTTCCATACCTCGTGCGGAAAATCCATGCACCAGTGCGCCCGGTACTCGCGCTCCGGGTCGCCCGAGTTGCCGTCATTGCCCCACCCTCCGCCGCCGCCGATGCCACCAAATCCCGGTACGGAAATCGGCGGCCTCACCTCGCACCCACTGAGGCTGCAGAAGCTCCCGGCGAGCGCATCCCCTACGCCAAGGCCACCGACAACCACCAGGCTGGCCATGACACTCCGCAACACATGTGATTCCGCCACGCGTACTTCCTTGATGACGCGGTTCCCCGCAGGTACGCCATCTCATCCACTGGATGGCGTGGCGATTGCACCAGCCGCTTCCATGCGACGCCGCCGTGTTTGTGCATCCATGTTCGGAAGTTCGAGACGCATCACTTCGCGGTCGTCGAGCCATGGGAACAATCCAACGAGCCGCTACAGCCGCTGGCCGCAATCGCGTAGTCTTGTCGGCAACATGAGCCCTCCCCTTTCCCTACGTACCGTCCACGCCACTCGCTACGTCACGCCGTTGCGCGAGGGCGGCTCGCTGCCGGCGGTCATCGAGGCCGATGACGACGGCCTGTATGTGATGAAGTTCCGCGGTGCTGGCCAGGGGCCCAAGGCGCTGGTAGCCGAGCTGATTTCCGGCGAACTGGCGCGGGTGCTCGGCCTGCCGATGCCCGAACTGGTATTTGCCGAGATGGACCGCGAGTTCGCGCGCACCGAGCCTGACCCGGAGATCCAGGACCTGATCCGCGCCAGCGAGGGCCTGAACCTGGCGATGGACTATCTACCCGGGGCGATCAACTACGATCCGGCGGCAATGCGCCCGGAAGCCGCGCTGGCCTCGCGCATTGTCTGGTTCGACGCCTGCATCTCCAATGTCGATCGCACCACCCGCAATACCAACCTGATGGTCTGGCACGGCAAGCTCTACCTGATCGACCACGGCGCTTCGCTCTACTTCCACCACGATTGGGCCAGCGCCGGCGATGCCGCGACCAAGCCGTTCGCGCTGATCCGCGACCATGTGTTGCTGCCGTTCGCCACCGACATTGCCGCGGCAGATGCCGAATTGGCGCCGAAGCTCGATGCAGCGGCGATCACCGCCATCGTCGACCTGATCCCGTCGCAATGGCTGCTGCCCGACCCGGCGTTTGCCGACGAGCCGGCGCAGCGCCGCGCCTATGTCGACCATCTGCTGCAACGCCTGGCGCAGCGCCAGGTGTTTGTCGAGGAGGCGCTCCGTGCCCACGCCGCACACGTATGACTATGCGGTCATCCGCGTGGTACCGCGGGTGGAGCGCGAGGAGTTCATCAACGTCGGGGTGATCGTCTCCTGCCCGACGGCGCGGCATCTGGAAGCGCGCATCGAGATCGACGAGGCGCGCCTGCGCGCCCTTGCCCCGAGCCTCGACATCGCGGCGCTGCGGCCGTATCTGGACGCGATCGTGGCCATCTGCCGTGGCGACGCCAACGCCGGCCCGATCGCGGCGTTGCCGCCGCGCGCGCGCTTCCATTGGCTCACCGCCAAGCGCAGCTCGATCGTCCAGGTCTCGCCCGCGCATGTGGGCCGCACCGACCAGCCCGAGCTGATCGTCGAGCGGTTGATGGACCGGATGGTGCGAGTGCCGGTGTAGCAGCCGGCCTCAGGAAGCCGGACCGAAAGAAGGCGGCGGTGCCCGCGTGCCCCAGCTGCGATTGGGCTCGCTGCCCAGCGTGAACTCCAGCACGCCGCCGCGATGTATGAAGTCCGCGGGCAACCAGGCGTTGTCACTGGCCTTGCCATCCCAGCGCAGCGCCTGCACGTAGGGCGCGTCCATCGCCGCGCCGGGTGCGCGAATCTCGATGCGCGCACCCGGCCGGTTGATCGTGATGCGCGGGAACAGCGGACTGCCGATCACCAGTTCGGCCCGCCCCGGATACAGCGGATACAGGCCCAGCGCCGACCACACGTACCACGACGACATCTGCCCGAGGTCGTCGTTGCCGGAAATGCCTTCGGGGGTGTTGGTCCAGATCTGCCGCATCGCCGCGCGCACGGTCGCCTGGGTCTGCCACGGCTGGCCGACGAAGTTGTAACACCACGGCGAGGCGATTGAAGGTTCGTTGTCGAGTTCGGCATGCAGCGGGCCCGACTTGGTCACCGCCCAGCTGCCATCGGAGTTGCGGAAGAACGCGTCAAGGCGTGCGATGGCGGCATCGCGACCCCCTAGCTTCTCGATCAGGCCGGCCGGATCGAACGGCACCATCCACAGGTATTGTGCGCCGCTGCCTTCGACGAATTCTTCGTCCGAAGCGGGGTCGAACGCGGTCCAGCTGCCATCGGCACGGCGCGGCTGCAGGTAGCCACCCTTTGCCGTGGCCTCGGGATTGAACAGGTTGCGCCAGTTGCCCGAACGCGCGCGGAAAGCCTTGGCGCCAGCGCCATCGCCAGCGGCCGTGGCCAACTCGGCCAGGCCGAAATCGGCGGCGACCAGTTCCAGGGTGTCGGAGACCGAGCCCCAGCCAGGCGCACCCACGGGCATGTAGCCCAACTGCAGCCAGGCATCCAGGCCCGGGCGCTGGCCCACGCACAGGACCGGGCAGCCGGTGCGGCTCAGATCCTTGGCGGTGGGCACGGTGGCGGCCTGCTTGAGCGAGGCATAGGCGCGTTGCAGGTCGAAGCTGCGCCCGCCGAAGGCATGGATGGCCGCCAACGAGGGTGGCGAGGGATCGCCATTCATGACCCCGGTCGCGCCGGTGAGATGGGTCCAGCGGTCCCACACGCCGCCGTTCTGCTCGGCCTGGTTGAGCAGCGATTGCGCGATGTCCGAGCCACGCTGCGGATCCAGCAGCGTCACCAGCTGCAGCTGCGAACGGTAGACGTCCCAGCCCGAATAGTTGGCGTACTGCGCCTTCTGCTTGCGCGCCAGGCGATGTACCCCGCCGTCGAAGCCGCGATAGCGGCCGTCGGCATCGCTGTAGAGATTGGGCGCCAGCATCGCGTGGTACAGCGCCGTGTAGAACACGCTGCGCTCGTCCGGCGTGCCGCCTTCGACGCGAACCTGGCCGAGCAGCGCATTCCACGCTGTACGTGTGGCCGCCTGGATCGCTTCGAGCGAGGTGCCGGCGGGGTTCTCCCGGCGCAGGTTGTCGAGCGCGCCGGCTTCGTCAACGTATGAAATGCCGATGCGCACGTTCACCGTCGCCGCCTTCGCCGGATCGAAGCTGATCCAGCCACCGGCGCCCTTGCCGGCCGGCGGATGGCCACGGGTGCCGTAGCTGGTGCCGCCCTCGCCGCGCGTCGCGCCCGGCGTCAGCCCCTCGTCCTTCCAGGTGCCGCCCACTGCGAACGGCTGGTCGAACTGGGCGACGAAATGCAGGGTGTAATAGCTCTCGCGCCGGTCATCGGCCAGATAGCCGCAGAAGTTGCCGCTGGTCACCGAGCCACTGACGGTGCGGCTGGCGGGGTCGATGCGCAGGCTCGAAGCGGTGCTGCCCAATTCGCTGTCGGAGGTGCGGAACAGCAGGTTGGCCGGCTTGTCGGCCGGAAACACGAAGCGGCCGGCGGCGGTGCGCTCGCTGGCGCCCAGCGACACCGCCACGCCGTTGTCGAGGGTGACCGTATAGCTCCCCGGGCTGGCCTGTTCCTGGGCGTGGTCCAGCAGGCTCCAATATTGCG
Organism: Stenotrophomonas sp.; assembly: GCA_036566925.1. Classification (GTDB taxonomy): domain Bacteria; phylum Pseudomonadota; class Gammaproteobacteria; order Xanthomonadales; family Xanthomonadaceae; genus Stenotrophomonas_A. Next base: position 59,710 of record DATCVI010000077.1, on the reverse strand, counting down.
GACCCGCATCGACCGACGAGGGCGAGGTGGTGATCGGCACGGTCACCGGCATGATCGGGATATCGCCGCTGGCGCCGGCACAGCCGGTGCCGGAGACATGCGTGAGGCTGAAGCCGCGCACGCCGTTGGCACGCCACTCATAGCCACCGGCGGCCGCGATCGGGAAGCGCTTGCCGGGCAACGGCGTCTGCTCCGGGCTGAAGGCCACCATGCCAAACGGGCGCATCGCGCCGGGGAAGACGTTGCCGCCATTGGTGGTGCCGATGAAGGGATTGACCTCGGCGGCGAGGTCGCGCGTGCCGTCGGCCTGCGGTTCCTTTGCCGCCAGCGGCGCCGATAATGCCAGCAGGCAGCTGGCGATCAACAGGTACCGAACCTTCATCTACGACTCCTACCGGATAGGGCGCACAGGCGCGCAGTAGCCGCATAGTGCCGAATTAGATCGATCAAATACATGGGGCAGAAGTACCGGCTGGGGGTCCTTCCCTCGGCCGCGATCGGCTACTGCGCGCCCTCGGGCAAGGCGTAGGCGATCAGGTAATCGCCTGCCGGGGTCTCCATGAAATGGTGGCCGCCGGCCATGATGACCACGTACTGGCGCCCGCCAATTTCGTACGTCATGGGCGTTGCCTGGCCGCCCGCCGGCAGCTTGGCGTGCCACACCGTCTCGCCGGTCTTCAGGTCGATGGCGCGGATGAGGTCATCGGTCGCCGCGGCAATGAAGACCAGGCCGCCGGCGGTCACCACCGGGCCGCCGTTGTTCGGCGTGCCGATTTCGATCGGCAAGCCGGAGCGGATGCCGAAAGGTCCGTTGCCACGGGCGCTGCCGAACGGCCGGTCCCACAGCGTGCGGCCGCTGGCCAGGTCGATCGCGCGGATACCGCCATAGGGCGGCTGCTTGCACAGCAATTGGGTAAACGGCAAGCGCCAGCCGGCGTTGACGTTGATGGCATACGGCGTTCCGACTTGCGGGTCACCGGCGCCTTCGGCACCGCCCATCTCGCCACGCACGTCCTCGCGCGGCGCCCAGCCCATCTTGTCGGCCTCTGCGCGCGGCACCAGCAGGTTGTAGTTCGGCATATCGTTGTAGTTGGCCACGATGACACCGCGGCGCGGGTCGACTGCCACGCTGCCCCAGTCCGAACCTCCGTTGTAGCCGGGGTATTCGATCGAATGGCGCGCGCTTTCCGGCGGCGTATAGAAGCCCTGGTAGCTGGCGCGGCGGAACTGGATGCGGCAGATCAGCTGGTCGATCGGCGTGATACCCCACATGTCGCGCTCGGTGAGGTCGGGCTTGCGCAGCGTGTGGTAGAGCGAGAAGCGCTGGGTCGGCGCGCGTTGTGCCGGCTCGACGCCGCCCTTGGGCACGGCGCGCTCTTCGCTTGGCGTGAGCAGTTGTCCGCTACGGCGGTCCAGCACGTACAGGTCGCCCTGCTTGGTCGGCAACAGGATGGCCTTGACCGCGCCCTGCGCGGTCGGGAAATCGATCAAGGTCGCCTGCGACCCCATGTCGTAGTCCCACACATCCTTGCGCACGGCCTGGAAATGCCAGGCCGGCTTGCCGGTGGCGACGTCGAGCGCAACCAGCGAGGTCGCGTACTCGTTCTGGTTCGGGGTGCGTGAGCTGCTCCAATAGTCCGCCGCGGAGTTGCCCATCGGCAGGTAGACCAGGCCGAGTTCGTCGTCGCCGGTCGCGGTGGTCCACATGTTCGGGGTACCACGGGCCCAACTCTGCCCGGCGGGCGGCGCGCCGGTCCAATCGGGATGTTCCATGTCCCACGCCCAGCGCAACTGGCCGCTGACCGCGTCGTACCCCTGGATGACGCCCGAAGGCGCATCGCGGCGTTGGCCGTCCAGCACCTGGTGGCCAGTGACAACGACCCCGCGCACGATCGCCGGCGGCGAGGTGATCGACACGTAGCCGGGCCAGGTCTGGCCCATGCCGGCAGTGATGTCGACCTGGCCGTGGTCGCCGAAGCCGGCGCAGGGTTTTCCGGTGTCGGCATCGACCGCAATCAGGCGCGCATCCAGCGTGCCTTCGATGATGCGTCGCTGGCAGTCACTGCTAGCAGCGTCGGCTGTCGCCGGCTGCTCGAAATAGGAAACGCCACGACAGGCAGCGGTGTACGGAATGGCCGTGTCGGGCACTTTCGGATCGTAGCGCCACTTCTCCTTGCCACTCGCCGCCTCCAGCGCGATGAGCTGGTTGCGTGCGGTGCACAGGTACAGCGTGTCGCCGATCTTCAGCGGCGTGGTCTCCGCGCCCCAGCGCTGCTCGGGGATATCGCCGGTGCGGAAGACCCAGGCCTGGCGCAGCTGCTTCACGTTTTCGCGGTTGATCTGCTTGAGCGGCGAATACCGGCGCGCGGCGTTACTGCGTCCGTATGCGGTCCAATCCGCTTCGGCCGGCTGGTCGGTGATTGCCTGGCCAGGCGCCGCCGTTGCTTCCTCGCTGGATGCCGATTCGGCGGGGAACGCGCCTTCGGCCTCGGTGACGCCGTGTGGAACGAACGCCAGTGCAAAGGCGACCACGAATATCAACGCCAGGAGCACTGCGATCGAACGCGAGATGGCGCGCGCCACTGGTTCTCGCAAGCGCGGCATCAACAGCGCCAGGCAGATGCCCAATGCCGTGAGCAGGCCCAGCCGCGGCACCCAGCGCCAGTACTGGCTGCCCGACTCCCACCAGGTCCACAGCAAGGTGGCGACGAAGACGAGGAAGAAGACGCCGGCCCCGGCGGTGCGGCCGCGCCACAACCAGAATCCGGAGAGCAACAAGCCCAGGCCTGCCAGCACGTAGTACCAGGAGCCGCCGAGCGCGGCCAGCCACGCGCCACCGGCGGTCATGACGATGGCCAGCAGCAACAGCACCGCAGCAAACAGCGATAGCGGCCAGAACCGGGGACGCGGGGAGGCAAGGGTGGCTGGCATCGGAGCTTCCTTCAGAGGCCAGCACAGCGGCCTCGGCGCGGCCGTTATCGCACCCGGGAAGTGAAAGAAATGCCTGCACGCGGCTAGCGTCGGCGCCGCATCAAAACGCAAGACGCCGGCTTGCGCCGGCGTCTTGCTACAGCGGAAACCGGGTTCAGGCTTCCGGCGGTGCCTCAGCGGCGGCTTCCTGGACCACGTCCTCGGCGATTTCCTCGCCCTCGTCCAGCGAGGCATCCAGGCGTTCGACCGCCTGCAGCTTTTCGCCCTTGCCCAGGCGGATCAAGGTGACGCCCTGGGTGTTGCGGCTGACCCGCGAGATTTCCGAACCGCGCGTGCGCACCAGGGTGCCGCCGTCGGAGATCAACAGCACTTCGTCGCGCGTGCCCAGCAGCACGGCACCCACCAGCTTGCCATTGCGCTCGCTGGTCTGGATGCCGATCACGCCCTGCGTGCCGCGGCCCTTGCGCGGGTACTCGGCCAACGCGGTGCGCTTGCCGAAACCATTCTCGGTGGCGGTGAGGATCCAGGCGGTGCCGGCGTCGTCCACCTCGACCTGCACCGCGTCTTCGGTGCCGACCTCGATGATCTCCTCCTGGCCTTCGTCCTCGCCCTCGTCTTCGCTGCCGCCGGCCGACTCGGCGACGATCAGGCTGACCACCTCCTCACCCTTGGCCAGCTTGATGCCGCGCACGCCGGTGGCGGTACGGCCCATCGAGCGCACCTTGTCCTCGGCGAAACGCACGGTCTTGCCGTTGGAGGCGAACAACAGGATGTCGCGCTCGCCGTCGGTCAGCGCCACGTCGACCAGGGCGTCGCCCTCGTCGAGGTTGATGGCGATCTTGCCGCGCGCCAGGCGGAACGCGAATTCGCTCAGCGGCGTCTTCTTGACCGTGCCGTCGCGGGTGGCGAAGAACACGTACTGGCCCTCGGCATATTCGCGCACCGGCAGCACGGCCTGCACGCGCTCGCCGGCTTCCAGCGGGATCCAGTTGATGATCGGGCGGCCGCGCGCATTGGAGCCGGCCTCCGGCAGCTGGTGCACCGGCAGCCAGAACACCTTGCCGCTGCTGGTGAAGGTCAGCAGCGTGTCGTGGGTATTGACCAGCCACAAGTGGTCGATGAAATCCTCTTCCTTGGTCGCCGCCGCGCTGCGGCCGCGGCCACCGCGGCGCTGCGCGCGATAGGCGCTGACCGGCTGGCGCTTGGCGTAACCGGCGTGCGACAGCGTCACCACCACGTCTTCCGGCGCGATCAGGTCGAGGATGTCGAGGTCTTCTTCGCTGTGGCGGATCTCGGTGCGGCGCGCATCGCCGAACTCTTCGCGGACGTTGTTGAGCTCGTCGCGAATCACCTGCAACAGCACCTCCGGGTTCTCCAGGATGCGGATCAGGCCGGCGATGGTCTCCAGCAGCTGCTTGTATTCCTCGGTGAGCTTGTCCTGCTCCAGCCCGGTCAGGCGGTGCAGGCGCATTTCCAGGATCTGCTGCGCCTGGACCTCGGTCAGCTGGTAGAAGCCGCCCACCAGGCCCACGCCCTTCGGCAGGTCCTCGGGCTTGGAAGCTTCGGCACCGGCGGCACCGAGCAGCGCGCCGACCAGGCCCGGTTCCCAGGTCTTGGCCAGCATGCGTTCCTTGGCCTCCTGCGGATTGGCCGAGGTCTTGATCAGCTCGATCATCTCGTCGATGTTGGCCAGCGCAACCGTCAGGCCTTCGAGGATGTGCGCGCGGGCGCGCGCCTTGCGCAGTTCGAAGATGGTGCGGCGGGTGACGACCTCGCGGCGGTGGCGCAGGAACGCCTCCAGCATCTCCTTGAGGTTCATCAACTTGGGGCGGCCGTCGACCAGCGCCACCATGTTGATGCCGAACACCGACTCCATCTGGGTCTGCTGGTAGAGGTTGTTGAGCACCACCTCGGCCGACTCGCCGCGCTTGATCTCGATGTAGATGCGCATGCCGTCCTTGTCGGACTCATCGCGCAGCTCGGAAATACCTTCGAGCTTCTTTTCCTTGACCAGCTCGGCGATCTTCTCGATCAGCCGCGCCTTGTTGACCTGGTACGGAATCTCGGTGACCGCGATCGCCTCGCGGCCGTTGTCGGCCACTTCGACCTCGGCCTTGGCGCGGATGCGCACGCGGCCGCGGCCGGTGCGGTAACCGGCGACGATGCCGGCGGTGCCATTGATGATGCCCGCGGTCGGGAAATCCGGCCCGGGGATGTACTCCATCAGGCCATCGACATCGATCTCGGGGTTGTCGATCAGCGCGATGCAGGCGTTGATCGACTCGGTGAGATTATGCGGCGGGATATTCGTCGCCATGCCGACCGCGATGCCGGCAGAACCATTGACCAGCAGGTTCGGGAACCGGGTCGGCATGACCGTTGGTTCCAGTTCCTTCTCGTCGTAGTTGGGCTGGAAATCGACCGTTTCCTTTTCGATGTCGGCGATCAGCTCGTGCGTCAGGCGCGACATGCGCGCCTCGGTGTAACGCATCGCCGCGGCCGAGTCGCCGTCGACCGAACCGAAGTTGCCCTGCCCGTCCACCAGCAGGTAGCGCAGCGAGAACGGCTGCGCCATGCGCACCAGCGTGTCGTAGACCGACTGGTCGCCGTGCGGGTGGTACTTACCGATCACGTCGCCGACGATACGCGCCGACTTGTAGTACGGCTTGTTGCTGTGCGCGCCAAGTTCGTTCATGGCGAAGAGCACGCGCCGATGCACCGGCTTGAGGCCGTCGCGGGCATCCGGGAGCGCGCGTCCCACGATCACGCTCATGGCGTAATCGAGGTAGCTCTTGCGCATTTCGTCTTCCAGGTTGACCTGGATGATTTCCTTGGCGGATTCTGCCATTCGCTGCCCGTTTCTTGTTCAGTTTGTAGGCCGGAAAGCCCATGGCGCGCAGCTGCGCGGGGGCGATCCTTCAACCGAAGAATTGTACCACGAAGGGCCGCTCCGGCCCTGTCCGGACAAGGACTTGGGCGCAGCGAACCGTCAGATCCGGGTCGCGGCGGAAGCCGCTCCTACAGTACCCATTGAACGCAGCGGCGAACCCCCCGGCCCGCCTCAGCCGAAGGCTGCGCGCATCTTCTCCAGGGTCGGCTGCTCGATCACCCCGCGCTCGGTGACGATGGCATCGATCAGGCTGCCCGGGGTGACGTCGAATACCGGGTTCCAGGCGGCGATGCCCTCGGCCACGGTGCGGGTGCCGCCAATGCCGAACAACTCGCCCGGGTCGCGCTGCTCGATCTCGATCTGCGCCCCGTCGGCGGTGTCCATGTCCACGGTCGAGGACGGCGCCACCACCATGAACTTCACCCCATGGTGGCGGGCAGCGATGGCCAGCTGGTAGGTGCCGATCTTGTTGGCGGTGTCGCCATTGGCGCAGATGCGGTCGGCGCCGACCACCACCCACTGCACCGCGCCGGTCTTCATCAGGTGCGAGGCGGCCGAATCGGCGATCAGGGTGGCGTCGATCCCGTCCTGCTGCAGTTCCCACACCGTCAGCCGCGCGCCCTGCAGCCAGGGCCGGGTTTCGCCGGCGAACACGCGGCCGATGCGGCCTTGCGCCATACCGGCGCGGATCACACCCAACGCGGTGCCGAAGCCGGCGGTGGCCAGCGAACCCGTGTTGCAGTGGGTGAGCACCCCGCTGCCGGCGGCGATCAGCCCGGCGCCGAGCGCGCCCATATGGCGATTGGCGGCGAGGTCCTCGTCGGCGATGGCCTGCGCCTCGCGCTCCAGCACCTGCCGCCAGTCGCTGCCGCTGCCTTCCAGCGCGCGTCGCATCCGCGCCAGCGCCCAGGCCAGGTTGACCGCCGTTGGCCGTGCGGCGTTGAGCCGCTGCAGCGCCGGTTCGAGCTTGCGCGCCGCGTCCGGGCCATCCTCGGCCTCGATCGCGCGTGCCGCCAGCACCACGCCCCAGGCCGCCGCGATCCCGATCGCCGGCGCGCCGCGCACGGCCAGGGTATGGATCGCCTGGGCGACCTCGTCGCTGTCGTGGCAATGCACGTGCTCGACCACGAAAGGCAGTTTGCGCTGGTCGAGCAGTTCCAACGTGTCGCCGGTCCACAGGATCGGGCGGATATGGTCGTAGCGGGCGTAATCGATGGCGGCGTCGTTCATGGCGCCATTGTAAGCGCGGCGCGCGCCGCGGTCAGTCGACCACGAATTCAGCGCGGCAGCCGTCGTCTACCCACACACCGTCGCGACTCCAGCCCCAGCTGTGGCCCTCCACGCAGGCGGTGTTGGACAGTTGCCGCTGCAGGCGCGCGCCATGTTCGATCGTGATACCGCACATCCGCCGCATCTTGCTCTTCGACTCGCAGACCAGCGGCCGCGGCAGATCGACGAAACCCGAACCGTCTTCGGCGCCCACTTCAAATTCGCCATCGCAGCCGCGCGAAACCCAGATCTCGTTGCGTCTAACACCCCAGCTGCGGCCCTCCTTGCACGGCCACGAAGACAGTTGCCGCAGCAGCCGCACCGGCGCGCCGCGCAGCATTACCGGGCAACTATTCTGGCGCCCATCCGACTCGCACCGCAGCACCCGCCGCATCTGCACGCCGGCGCCGCCGCCCGGTCGCAAGGCACGGAACTCGGCACGGCAGCCGAGCGACACCCAGATGCCATCGCGTTCGATGTCCCATTCACTGCCGCGGATGCAGCTGTTGTCGGACAGCTGCCGCACCAGCTCGACGCCGCTGCGGGTGTCCATGGCACAGTGCACGCGCTCCATGTCGCGCGATTCGCAGCGCACCACCGCATCGCTGGCGACCGGCTGCGCGGCGCTCGGGGCGCAGAGGGACCAGCCCAATGCCACCGGCAACGCGATCGCGCCGACCGCTGTCCGCACCCGCCTGCTCCCTCGGCCGACCGCCCGCCTCATCGCACGACCACCCCATTTGGAGGAACCCGCGCGTGCGGTGTTCCGGCGGCGCGATCAGAGCATTCCGAGCGTGAAGAAAGCAATACGGGCACGATCGGTGCCTGACCCGCTCAGGCGCGGGAGAACTCGAAGGCCAGTACGTCGGCGATGCGCGCGGTATCGGCCATCGCCATCAGCAGGCGATCCACGCCGACCGCGACGCCGGCGCAGTCAGGCAACCGCGGCAGGGCCTGCAGCAGGGCTTCGTCCAGCGGCGGCTGCGGCAGGCCCCGGCCGGCACGCACTCGATTGTCGCGCTCGAACCGGTTGCGCTGTTCGGCGGCATCGTTCAGTTCGTGATAGCCATTGGCCAGTTCGTAGCCGCCCAGGTACAGCTCGAAGCGCTCGGCCACCGCCGGCATGCCGGGGCGAATGCGCGCCAGCGCGCACTGGCTCGCCGGCCAGTCGTGGACGACGGTGATGCGGTCGCGCGGGAAGGCAGGCTGCAGGCGATGGGTCATCAGCAGGTCCAGCCAGTCGTCGCGGTTCAAGCCTTCGCCGTCGATCCGCACCTCCGCCAACGGCGCCTGCAGCTGTTCCAGCGAGGCCTGGTGCGGGTCCAGCGCCAATGCATCGAAGAACAACTCGCGGTAGCTGGTCACCCGCAGCTCAGCCTGGCGCCCGACCTGGGCCAGCGCCATGCGCACCAGCTCGACGCTTTCCTCTGCCAGGCGACGGTCGTCCCAGCCAATCCGGTACCACTCCAGCATCGTGAACTCGGGATTGTGGCGGCCACCGGCCTCGCCGTTGCGAAACACCCGGCCCAGTTCGTAGCAATCGCCGACGCCGGCGGCGAGCAGGCGCTTGAGCGGATACTCCGGTGACGTTCGCAGCCACCGCAATGCCGGGCCAGCATCGACGTGGCCGCTGAATCGGGCCTGGAAACTCTCGATGTTCGGTTCGGTGTTGCCGGCGACCGAGAGGATTGGCGTCTCCACTTCAAGCACGCCGCGCTCGGCGAAGAACGTGCGGATCGCCGCGTTCAATGCCGCACGCCGTTGCAGCGCGGCGATATCGATCCGCTCGCTCATCCGCCGTGCTTCTTCAGCAGTTCCAACAGCTGCGTCTCGTCCCACACCGGCACGCCGAGCGCCTGTGCCTTGTCCAGCTTCGAGCCGGCCTCGCTGCCGGCGACGACGAAGCTGGTCTTCTTCGAAACGCTGCCGGCGACCTTGGCGCCGAGCGCCTCCAGGCGCTCCTTGGCCTGGTCGCGGGTCAATTCGACCAGGGTGCCGGTCAACACCGCGGTCTGGCCTTCCAGGGGCGCAGCGGCGACGTCAGCGGCTTCAGGCAACCTGTCCAGCACCGCCTGCAGCGCCTGCTGAGCTCGTTGCGCGAAGGCGTCGTGCGCGCCCAGCCACTCAATCAGGGCCTCGGCCACGGTGGCCGGTATACCGGCAGCGGCCAGCGCCTCGGCATCGCCGGCGCGCAAGGCGTCGAAATCCGCGAATGCTTCGGCGACCTGGGCCGCGCGCACCGCGGTGACCTTGGGAATTTCAAGGTCTTCCAACAGACGCGCGAATGACAGCTCGCCGCGCAGCTTGGCGCTGGGCGCGTGGGTATCGGCGAGCGCCACCCGGCGTTCCAGCAACGCATCGATCGCCTCCTGGTTGCCGGGTTGGTCGAAAAAGTGGCCAATCGAACGCGCCACCTCGCCGCCGATGTCCGGCACCCGCTTGAACAATGGCCAGGGCAACGTGCGGATCAACGCCAGGTCGCCAAACCACAATGCCAGGGCCTTGGCCGTGCTCTCGCCCACGTGCTCGATACCGAGCGCATACAGGAAGCGCTCCAGCGACGTGTTGCGGCTGGCGTCCAAGGCGCTGACCAGGTTTTCAGCCCACTTGGTGGCGATCTTCTTGCGGTTCCAGTCGAACGCCGGCAGGCCATCGCGCAATAGCGCCGCCTGCCAGTCCGATTCAGTCGCCAACGCTTCCACGCGCGTGTCCAGCTTGCGGTAGGCGGCCTCGGCCAGGTGCTCGCGGGCCTCGCGCAAGAACGCTTGCGGTGATTCGGCCGCGCTCACCAGGCGCAGCGCCAGCAAGGTGTCGAGGTCGAGCCGGTACAGGTCGGCCACGCCCTGGACCACGCCGCTGTCGACCAGTACTTCGATGAATTTCTCGCCCAGTCCATCCACGTCCATGGCGCGGCGCGAGACGAAGTGGCGGATGGCTTCCTTGCGTTGCGCCGGGCAGCTCAGCTCGCCCGAGCAACGCCACACTGCCTCGCCTTCCTCGCGCACGATCTCCGAGCCACACACCGGGCATTGCCGCGGCATCTGCCACTCAACAGTGCCCGCGGGGCGGCGCTCGGCGACCACGCTGACCACCTCGGGAATGACATCGCCAGCGCGGCGCACGATGACCGTATCGCCCACGCGCACGTCCAACCGCGCGATCTGGTCGGCGTTGTGCAGCGTAGCGTTGGTAACGACGACGCCGGCCACATGCACCGGCTGCAACCGGGCCACCGGCGTGGCCGCGCCGGTGCGCCCGATCTGGATTTCGATCGCCTCGACCGTGGTCGACTGTTCCTGCGCCGGGAATTTATGCGCGATCGCCCAGCGCGGCGCGCGCGCGACGAAGCCCATCTCGCGTTGCCCGGCGAGGTCGTCGAGCTTGTACACCACGCCGTCGATATCGAACGCCAGGCCATCGCGGCGCTCGCCGATGCGGCGGTAGTAGTCGAGCAGGCCGTCGGCGCCCTGCACCACCTCGACCAGGTCGCTGACCGGAAATCCCCACTCGCGCAGCTGCGCCAGGATTTGCGAATGCCGCCCGGGCAAGCCGCCGCCCTCGACCTCGCCGAGCCCGTAGGCATAGAAGCTCAAGCGACGCTGCCGGGTGATGCGCGGATCGAGCTGGCGCAGCGAACCGGCCGCGCCATTGCGCGGGTTGGCCAGGACCTTGCCGCCATGCAGGCGCGCGTGCTCGTTGTAGGCCTCGAAATCGGCGCGCGACATGTAGACCTCGCCACGCACTTCCAGCACGCGCGGCCAGCCTTCTCCACGCAGACGCAGCGGAATGGCGTTGACGGTGCGCAGATTGGCGCTGACATCCTCGCCGGTGCTGCCGTCGCCGCGGGTGGCGCCTTGCACGAAAACCCCATCCTCGTAACGCAGGTTGATCGCCAGCCCGTCGAGCTTGGGCTCGGCCGAGAATTCCGGCGCCCGGATGTCCAGGCGCTCGTCGATGCGGCGTACAAACTCCTGCACCTCCTCGTCGCTGAAGGCATTGCCCAGCGAGAGCATCGGCACGGCATGACGAACCTCGGCGAACCCCGCCCCCGGCGCCGGTGCATGGCCGACGCGCCGGGTGGGCGAATCGGCGCTGGCCAGTTCGGGATGTGCGGCTTCGAGCGCTTCGAGCTCGCGCATCAAGGCGTCGTACTCGGCGTCGGGAATCTGCGGCTCGTCGAGCACGTGGTAGCGGTAGCTGGCGTCTTCGAGCTGGCGGCGCAGCTGCGCGCCGCGCTTGGCGGGATCCGGGCGAGCGGTCATCGGGTCCAACAGCAGGGATGCGGAGGCGCAATTCTAGCGAGCGGCCGGCAAAGGTGGCATGAGGCCGCCGGCGTGCCCTTGCCGGCAAGCGGCGGCCCCGTTAGCGTGCGTTGTCACCGTCCGGAGTGCCGCCGTGTCCTCGACCGTTTCCCGCCGCTCCTTCCTGCAACTGGCCGGCGCCGGCCTGGCCGCTTCCTCCCTCGGTGCAACGCCCGCCGCCCTGGCCACGGCGGCTGCCGCGCCAGCGACGGTGGTCGAGCGCAAGGTCTTCCTCAATTTCAACGAATGTCCCCTGGGTCCCTCGCCGGCCGCCTTGCAGGCAATCTCGCGCGGCCTGCCCGCCAGCGGTCGCTACCGTTTCGACCTGGCCGAGCAACTGCACGCGCTGCTGGCCAGCCAGCTTGGTGTGCCGGGCGATCGGCTGGCGCTGTATCCCGGCTCCAGCGACCCGCTCAACCGCGCCGGCCACCTGTTCACCTCGGCGCAGGCCTCGGTGGTGGTCCCCGACCCCACCTTCGAGGCCGTGGCCCAGGTTGCCGCCGCCGGCGGTGCGCCCGTGCGCAAGGTGCCCCTGGCCGCCGACTTCAGCCACGACGTCGAGGCGATGGCCGCGGCCGATCCCAAGGCCGGGCTGATCTACGTCTGCAATCCCAACAACCCGACCGGCTCGATCACCCCGCGTGCGCGCATCGAATGGCTGCTGGCGAACAAGCCGGCCGGCGCGGTGGTGCTAGTGGACGAGGCCTACATCCACTACAGCGAGCAGCCGTCGGTCATCGACCTGGCGGCCACGCGCGACGACCTGATCGTGCTGCGCACCTTCTCCAAGCTCTACGGCATGGCCGGCTTGCGGCTGGGCGCCGCGGTGGCCTCGCCGGCGCTGATCGCGCGGCTCGCCCAGGTAGGCGACAACCCACTGGCGGTGCCGGCGATGCTCGCCGCCGACGCCAGCCTGCGCGACAGCGGCCTTGTTCCCACCCGCCGCGCCGCCAACGCGCGCATTCGCCAGCAGACCATCGACTGGTTGCAGGCCCAGGGCTACGCCAGCATCCCGAGCGAATCGAACTGCTTCATGGTCGATGTGCGCAGCGATGGCCGCGCCTTCGCCAAGGCAATGGAAGCGCAGGGCGTCGTGATTGGCCGCAGCTGGCCGATCTGGCCCGAACGCGTACGCGTGACCGTGGGCACCGAAGCGGAAATGCAGCGGTTTCGACAGGCGTTCAATGAGGCGATGAAGTTATCGGGGTGAAGCTGCGCGGCTTTTCGTTTGCTATCGCGCGGCGTTCGAGGGCCATGCCCTGTCGGGGGACGCCAAGTACTGCATCCCTGCGTGGCTCGTATGGCGACATCCATGTCGCCAACGCCCCCGACAGGGCATGGCCCCCGAACACCCGACAGACCGCGGGATCGGGGGAGAGATCAAAAGCCGACCCACTCCCTGGTGGAAAGCCCCCCTTTTGTTAAGGGGGGCGCGGCGAAGCCGCGGGGGATAGGCAGGCAAGAGGGGCGCACCCGACGCCTGCGCAGCAGGCCTCGGGTCATGGCCCGCAAAGCGGGCCATGCGCCCTAACAAAAGCCCCGCGCTACCAGCGCGGGGCTTTTGTTAGCGGTGGAGCCTGGTGCTGGCGGTCATAGGCCCGCAGCTCATCGCGAATATGCGCGATCCGCTGCCGGCCCAGCGCGTTGCGGCTGTCGTCCAACACCACGCCTTCAAGCAGTTCGGCCATGCGCTGCACGGTCGGCAGCATCTTCTCCCAGGCGTCGAGCGCGGTCAGCGGCGCCGGCAAGGTCAGGAAGAAGGCGATCGCCGGGGTTTCCATGGTCCGGATATTGGCCATGTCGAAACTGCCCGGCTTGAGGATGCTGGCCATGCTGAAGATCGGCCCGCGCTCGGGATGGCCTTCCACCAAGCGGTGGAACACGCCCATGTGGCCGAAGGTCAGGCCGGTCTTCTCGGCCGCCACCACGATGTCTTCGCCGCGCAATACCTGCCCGGCCTTGGCCGCTACGAACAACGAGACGATCTTGTCGAAGTCCTGGGTCGGGCGCTTGCCGAGGTCGCTGATGGCCGCGGCGTCGGCCGCTTCCAGGCCCAGCTCCGGTTGCGAGACCGCCTCGCTGCTGTAGTCGCCGTCCTCGCCCGGCGCCTGCCCGGCGATCACCGGTTCGCGGCGATCGCGCGCGGTGGTCGGCGCCGGTTCGTTGTCTACGCGGCGGCCTTGCGGCGGTTTCTTCGGGCGGCCAAACAGGAAGATCGCAACGACGAGCAATACGCCGGCGATGAAGATGCCAAGTCGCATCATGGCCATGTCGGACATCAGCAGGCTCTCCGGCAATGGGTCAGGAAGGGGATTGCCATAAGCCTGTCAGCTAAGCGGCAAAATTGAAACCCTGGGTGGTCATCGGCCACCGGGCGCCCGGTGGGCGCCATGCTGCATTGCAACCGTGGCTCAGGCCGCGCCGGCCAGGCGCGCGGCTTCTTCGAGGTCGACGCTGACCAGGCGGCTCACGCCCGGCTCGCGCATGGTCACGCCGGAGAGCTGGCGTGCGGCTTCCATCGTCGCCTTGTTGTGGCTGACGAACAGGAACTGCACCTTTTCGCTCATCTCCTTGACCATGTTGGCCAGGCGGCCGACGTTGGCCTCGTCCAGCGGTGCGTCGACTTCGTCGAGCAGGCAGAACGGCGCCGGGTTCAGCTGGAAGATCGCGAACACCAGCGCCACCGCCGTCATCGCCTTCTCGCCGCCGGACAACAGCGAAATGCTCGACACACGCTTGCCCGGCGGCCGCGCCATGATCGCCACGCCAGTGTCGAGCAGGTCTTCGCCGGTCAGTTCGAGGTAGGCATGGCCACCGCCGAACAAGCGCGGGTACAGCGCCTGCACGCCGGCGTTGACGCGGTCGAAGGTGTCCTTGAAGCGGCCGCGGGTTTCGCGGTCAATCTTGCGGATCGCGTCCTCGAGCGTTTCCAGTGCGGTGGTGAGGTCCAGGTTCTGCGCTTCGAGATACTCGGCGCGCTGGGCGGCCTCGCCGTATTCGTGAATCGCGGCCAGGTTGACCGGTTCCAGCCGGCGCATGCGGCCGTCGATCTGGCCCACGGCCTGCTCCCAATCGGACGCACGCGCGTCTTCGGGCAGCGTGTTGATCACGTCCTCGAGCGCGAAACCGGCCTTGACCACCGCGCTGGACAGCTGCTCGGCACTGAGCACCAGCGCCTGCTGGTCGAGCTTGCGCTGGGAAATGCGCTCGCGCTGGGCCAGCGCCTGCTCGTCGCGTTGGTGGCGGGTCTGCTCGAAGCTGCGCAGTTCGTGGTCGATACCGTCGAGCTGGGCGCGGGCCTCGGCCAAGGCGCGCTCGGTACGCACGCGCTCGCTGAGCGCGGCCTGGTGCTCCTGCTCCAGCGTCTGCACCGGCGTGTCGCCTTCGCTGAGCTGGGCCACCAGGTCTTCCAGGCGGGTGTCGAGCTGGCCGCGCTGGCTGTCCATGCGCTCCAGGGTCTGGCTGAGCGAGGTGATCTGGGTGCGTTGCGATTCCAGCGTCAGGGCGAGCGCGTGCGAGGCATCGCGCACGCTGCGCGCGGCATCACGCGCCAGGTCGCGCGCTTCGGTGAGCTGGCGGCGCTCGGCTTCCAGCGCCTGCCGGGTGCTTTCCAGGTCGCCCATGCGGCCGACCGCGTCTTCGAGCTTGGCGCGCGCCTCGCGGGCCTGCTCGCGGCTGCTGTCCAGGGTTTCGATCAGCTGCGCCAGCTCGCCCTCGATGCGCTCGATGCGAACACGCGCGCTATCGACCTTGCCTTGCTGGCTCTGCAATTGCCCGGCCAGTTCGGAGACGCTGCGATGGGCCATGTACAACTGCCGCTGCGCATCCTCGCGCTGCTGCTCGGCTGCCAACAGCTGGTCGCGGAAGCTGGCCAGGCGGTGTTCGAGTTCGGCTTCGCGTTCGCTGAGCGTATCGATCTGCGCGCGCAGGTCCTGGATCTCGCGTTCGCGCAGCAGCGCGCCCTGCTTGGCCGCGCCCGAGCGCGATACCCGCACCCAGCCCTCGCCGAGACGTTCGCCACTGCGGGTAATGACTGAATCCTGGTCGCCCAGCTGGCGCTGCAGCGTGCGCGCAGTGGCGAGGTCGTCGGCGCCATGCAGGCGCGCCAGCAGGCGACGGATCGCCAGCGGGCCGCGGACCTTGGCGGCCAGCGAGGTCGGGGCGAAATCGCCCTCGCCCGCCTCATCGGCAACCAGCGCGATGCGCCCGTCGCCGAGTTCGCCGAGGGCATCGACCAGCGCCGCCGGGTCATCGACCAGTACGCCTTCGATCAGTTGCCCAAGCGCGCTCTCGACGGCGGTTTCCCAGCCGTTCTCGACGCTGATGCGCTCGCCAACGCGGGCGGCCGAATCCAGGCCGCGCGCCTTGAGCCAGGCCACGGCCGCGCCCTGCTCCTGGCCCAGCGCCGCCTGCTGCAGCGTTTCCAGCGAAGACAGCCGGCCGCGCGCGGCCTGCGCCTGCTTGCGCACTTCGGCCAGTTCACCCTGGCTGCTGCGCTGCTGTTCCTGCAACGCGCCTACGGCTTGCTTGCGCGCCTCGACCTGTTCGTTGAGGCCGTCCAGCGCGGCCCGCTGGGTCTCGTGCTGGACCTGCACCTGCTCGAAGGCTTCGGCCAGGGCATCGAGGTCCAGGCCCGCACGCTCGCTGACCAGTGCTTCACGCCGACGCTCGGCTTCCAGCGCCTGGCGGTCGAGATAATCGACGCGGGTGCGCTCGACTTCGCCGGCACGCGACGCTTCGCCGGTGTCGCGGCTGTGATGCTCCCAGCGCTGCTGCCAATCGGCCAGGCGCGCTTCGGCCTCGCGCAGGGCCTCCTGCTTGAATTCGTTTTCCTCTCGCAGCTGTTCGAGCTGCGGCTCGGCCGCGGCCACCGCCTCGCGCAATACCGACAACTTGGCGGCGTCGCCGCTGATGTGCTGGGTCAGCTCTTGCAGCTGGCTCTGCGCTTCGTCGCGAGCCTTGTGCAGGCGCTGCGACAACTCGCGCTGATGGTGGATCTGCTGTTCGATCCGCGCCAGCGTGCTGCCCACCTGGTAGACCTCGCCCTGCGCCTTGGCCAATGCCTCGGCCGCTTCCTCGCGCTGCACGCGCCCGGTCTCGATCCGCGACTCGGCCTCGCGCTGTTCCGCGATCAACTGCTGCAACTTGGTCTCTTCGCGCGCCAGGGCCTCGCGCAACCCTTGCAGGCGGCCATCGAGGCCACGGTATTCCAGCGCCTTCCACTCCGCATCCTTGACCCGGCGTTCTTCCTGCAGCGCCTGGTATTGCTCGGCCTGCTTGGCCTGGCGTTGCAGGTGCGAGAGCTGCTTGGTGATCTCTTCGCGCAGGTCGCCGAGGCGATCGAGGTTTTCGCGGGTGTGGCGAATCCGGGTCTCGGTCTCCTTGCGCCGCTCCTTGTACTTGGAGATGCCGGCGGCTTCCTCCAGGTAGACGCGCAGGTCTTCCGGCCGCGCCTCGATGATCTGGCTGATCATGCCCTGCTCGATGATCGAGTAGCTGCGCGGCCCCAGGCCGGTGCCCAGGAACAGATCGGTGATATCGCGGCGGCGGCACTTGGTGCCGTTGAGGTAGTAGGCGCTGGAGCCGTCGCGGCTGACGGTGCGCTTGACCGAGATTTCGTTGAACGCGGCGTACTCGCCGCTGATGGCGTGGTCGCTGTTGTCGAAGATCAGTTCGACCGTGGCCTGCGAGACCGGCTTGCGCGCCGAGGAGCCGGAGAAGATCACGTCGGTCAGCGAGTCGCCCCGCAGACGGCTGGCCGAGCTTTCGCCCATGACCCAGCGCACCGCGTCGATGATGTTCGACTTGCCGCAACCGTTGGGACCGACGATGCCGGTCATGTTGGTCGGCAGATGCAGGGTGGTCGGGTCGACGAACGACTTGAAACCGGACAACTTGATCGTGGAAAGGCGCATGTGGCGTCGGATTCCGGGCGCTGTGCGGGGGCGTCGCCAGCAGGATTACGGGGATTCCCGCGCCCAAGCCCTTGATCTGGCTGGATAACCGTGGGGCGGGCGCAGCAGTGGCCTGTGAGTATAGCGGGCGCACCGCGGGCCGCGCAGAGGCGGCGATCAGGAAAAGCCGGCGCTCGCAAAAAGCGACGGGCGCCCAGGGCGCCCGTCGCAGGTACTGCAGCGTTGGCCTGGAATCAGGCGTCGGCTTCGATCACGACCTTGACCGGCACTTCGACGTCGGCGTGCAGGTGCACGATGACTTCGAATTCGCCGATGTTGCGGAACGAGCCTTCGCCCAGGACCACTTCGCTCTTCTCCAGCGGCAGGCCGGCGGCGGTGAACGCCTCGGCGATGTCGCGCGGGCCGACCGAGCCGTACAGCTTGCCTTCGGTCGAGGCGTGGGCCGACACGGTGACGCTGGCGCCTTCGAACTTGGCGGCGCGCGACTTGGCTTCGTCCAGGTGACCCTGGGCCTTGGCTTCGTACTCGGCGCGCTTGGCCTCGAACTGGGCCACGTTGGCCTCGGTGGCCGGCACGGCCTTGCCCTGCGGCACGAGGAAGTTGCGGCCGTAGCCCGGCTTCACGGTGACCTTGTCGCCAAGGCCGCCGAGGTTGGTGACTTTCTGCAGCAGAATCAGATCCATGGTGTTGCTCCGTTATTCGTTAGCAAGGGCATGGCGCCGCTGCAACGGTGGCTGTCCGAATAGGACGGTGGAAACGTCAGGAAGCCGCCCGAAGGCAGCTTGCCTAATCAAACATCGTGGTTGTCGGTGTACGGGATCAGGGCCAGGAAACGGGCGCGCTTGACGGCCGTGGCCAGCTGGCGCTGGTACTTCGACTTGGTGCCGGTGACGCGGCTCGGCACGATCTTGCCGTTCTCGGTCAGGTACTGGCGCAGGGTGTTGAGATCCTTGTAGTCGATCTCTTTGACGCCTTCGGCGGTGAACTTGCAGAACTTGCGGCGACGGAAGAACTTGGACATGGGTGTGCTCCTTAGGCGGCTTCGGCGGTGTCGCCGTCGGTATCGGCAGCGGCAGGGCTGTCGCCTTCTTCATCGTCGCGACGACGACGCTCGCCACGCTCGGGCTTGTCGCCCTTCTCGTCCTTGCTCTTCATGATCAGCGACTGCTCGGTGTCCGGGCCGTCGCGCTTGATGACCAGGTTGCGCAGCACTGCGTCGTTGAAGCGGAAGCTCTCGACCAGCTCGCTCAGCACGGCCTGGTCGGCTTCGATGTTGAGCAGCACGTAGTGCGCCTTCACCAGGTTCTGGATCGGGTAGGCCAGCTGGCGGCGGCCCCAGTCTTCCAGGCGGTGGATCTTGCCGTTGCCATTCTCGACCAGCGACTTGTAGCGCTCGATCATGGCCGGGACCTGTTCGCTCTGGTCCGGATGGACCAGGAACACGACTTCGTAATGACGACTCATGTTTTTCATACCTTTCGGATGTGGCCCCGAGGGGGCCGGACAGCTCCCCGGCGAGTGCCGGTGGAGCAAGGGTTCCCGCCCGAGAACCGGGCAGGAAGCGGGAAAGTATGGCAGTTCAGGGACTTAGGCGCAATGCCCCTCCCGGTAAATCAGGCCTTGTCGGCCTCGGTGGTGAAGCTCTCGCCGCAGCCGCACTCGGCGGTCGCATTCGGGTTGGAGAAGGTGAACGTCTCGCTCAGCCCGTGCTTGCCGAAGTCGATCAGGGTGCCGTCCACCAGCGCCAGGCTGTCGCCATCGACGTAGATGCGCACGCCTTCCTGCTCGAACACCGCGTCGTCGGGGCGCTGCTCGCGCGCCAGCTCGGTCACGTGGCCCCAGCCCGAACAGCCGGTGCGGGTCACGCCGAAGCGCAGGCCGAGCGCGCCCGGGGTCTGCTGCACGAAGCGCTGGACACGTTCCAGGGCGATGGGGGTAAGGCTGACTGCCATGAGGAGAACTCCAAGCGAACCGCTGAATTATAGGCCTTGTCACCGGCCGGGCCGCGGACCGCCACGCGACACTGCGTCTTGGCCCGGGTGCCCTGCTGGATGGGGCCAACCGGCGCGCTTCACAAGCGCCGGCGTGGGGCGCGCTCGCCTCGCAAGTGACGCGCCCCGCATTTACACTTCTCCGTTCATTGGACAGGTCGCTGCGGCGAGGAAGAAGCATCATGACGGTGGTCAGCGTTGAACATGCGCTTGCCGGGAAGATCCCGGAAGGCGGCGAGGCGACGGTACGGGGCTGGGTGCGCACGGTGCGCGGGTCTGCGAACCTGGCCTTCGTCAATGTCACCGACGGCTCCTGCTTCGCGCCGATCCAGGTGGTCGCCACCGATGCCCTGGCCAACCTGGAGGAGATCAAGCGCCTGACCCCGGGCTGCTCGCTGGTCGCCACCGGCACCCTGGTCAGGTCGCAGGGCAAGGGCCAGGCGTTCGAGATCCAGGCCAGCGCGATCGAGATAGTCGGCTGGGTCGAAGACCCGCTGACCTACCCGATCCAGCCCAAGCCGATGACCCCGGAGTTCCTGCGCGAGGTCGCCCACCTGCGCCCGCGCACCAACCTGTTCGGCGCCGTCACCCGCATCCGCAACTGCCTGGCCCAGGCGGTGCACCGCTTCTTCCACGAGAACGGCTTCAACTGGATCAGCACGCCGATCATCACCACCTCCGACGCCGAAGGCGCCGGGCAGATGTTCCGCGTCTCCACCCTGGATACCGCCAACCTGCCGCGCAATTCCGCCGGCGAGGTCGATTTCAGCCGCGACTTCTTCGGCAAGGAAACCTTCCTCACCGTGTCCGGCCAGCTCAACGTCGAGGCCTACTGCCTGGCCCTGAGCAAGGTCTACACCTTCGGCCCGACCTTCCGCGCCGAAAATTCCAACACCACTCGCCACCTGGCCGAGTTCTGGATGATCGAGCCGGAGATCGCCTTCGCCGACCTGGCCGAGGACGCGCGCCTGGCCGAGGAATTCCTCAAGTACCTGTTCCGCGCGGTGCTGGCCGAGCGTGGCGACGACATGGCCTTTTTGGCCGAGCGCGTGGACAAGAACGCCATCAGCAAGCTGGAGGCGTTCGTCAACGCGCCGTTCGAGCGCATCGAATACACCGAGGCGATCCGCCTGTTGCAGGGCTCGGGCAAGAAGTTCGACTTCCCGGTCGAATGGGGCCTGGATCTGCAGACCGAGCACGAGCGCTGGCTGACCGAGGAACACGTCGGCCGCCCGGTGGTGGTGACCAACTACCCCGAGCACATCAAGGCCTTCTACATGCGCCTGAACGACGACGGCAAGACCGTCGCGGCGATGGACGTGCTGGCCCCGGGCATCGGCGAGATCATCGGCGGCAGCCAGCGCGAAGAGCGCCTGGACGTGCTCGACGCGCGCATGGCGCAGTTCGGCCTGGATGCAGAGCACTACGGCTGGTACCGCGATTTCCGCCGCTACGGCACCGTCCCGCACGCCGGCTTCGGCCTCGGCTTCGAGCGCCTGGTGGTCTACGTCTGTGGCCTGAGCAACATCCGCGACGCGATCCCCTACCCGCGCGCGCCGGGCAGCGCGGAGTTCTGATGCAGCGGCCCTGCCAGCACGCACCGGCCTTGATGGGAGCAACTTTCGGATGACCCTGTTCTTCGCCCTGTGCTTCGTCGGCCTGGCCGTCGCCGCCTTTTGCGCGTTCGTGATCTTCTGGCCGCTGACCCTGGTGCATCTGCGCGATCGCCACGTCGCCATCGCCGAGGCCCTGGGGCCTGGCGCCTTCCTGCGGCCGGCGGCGCTGCAGTGGCTGCTCGGCCGGCGCTACCGCGCCACCGGCGACCGCGCGCTTTCGGGCCTGGCTACGCCGGCCTGGCTGTCGCTGCTGACCCTTTTCGCCGGGCTGGGCATGGCCGCCCTGCTCGGCCTGCTCTCCACGGTGATGCCATGAACGAACCGGATTCCTCCTCTTCCCACGACCAATGGTGGCTGGCCAGCCTCGGCCGCCTGCTGGTGTGGGCACGCCTGCGGATCAATGACGCCGGTACCGCCGAAGTGCTGGACAGCGACGGCAACACGCTGGCCTACGACAGTGAAGACAGCGCCCGCGCGGCCCTGTTCGACGCCGAGTTCGTGGCCTTCGACGGGCTGGACGAGGAAGACGCGTTGGCGCGCGGCTTTTCGCTGGAAGAAATCGTGCCGCCCCAGGGCAGCGACGAAGCGCTACCGGCGCGGATGACCCAGCAACTCGGCGGCCGCGCCTGATGTACACGCCGCGCGCCTTCGTCGAGACCGACCTGGCCGCGCTGGATGGACTGATCGCCCACGATCCCTTCGTCACCGTCATCACCACGCCAAGCGGCGTGCCGGAAGTGAGCCACTTGCCGGTGCTGTATCGGCGCCAGGGCGAACAGGTGTTGCTCGAAGGTCATTGGGCGCGACCCAACCCGCAGGCGGCCGGTGGCCCGGCATTGGCGATCGTGCACGGGCCGCATGCCTATGTCTCGCCGAGCTGGTATCCGGACAAGGCAGCGGCCGCGCGCGTGCCAACGTGGAACTACGCCGTGGCGCACTTGCACGGGCAATTGCAGATCTACGACGACGAAGCGTCGCTGGCCGACCTGGTCGATCGCCTCAGCCAACACTTCGAAGCCGGCGTCGGCGGCGACTGGCGTTTCGACTTCGACAATCCACGCGAGCGCACGCAACTGCGCGGCATCATTGGCTTCCGCTTCGTCGTGGCGCGCATCGAGATGAAATTCAAGCTGAGCCAGAACCACCCGGCGGCGAACATCGATGCGGTGATCGCCGCGCTCCAACGCCAACCCGATGCCGACGCCCGCGCCACCGCGGCGCTCATGCACCGTACTGCAGCGACTGTGCAGGGAGATGAAAGATAATGGCGGACATGAACTCGCTCACCGAACTGCTCGAAAAGAACCGCGCCTGGTCCGACCGCATCAACCAGGAAGACCCGCAGTTCTTCGCCCGCCTGTCAAAGCAGCAAAATCCCGAGTACCTGTGGATCGGCTGTTCCGACTCACGCGTGCCGGCCAACCAGATCATCGACATGGCGCCGGGCGAAGTTTTCGTCCATCGCAATGTCGCCAACGTCGTCGTCCATACCGACCTCAACTGCCTGTCCACCATCCAGTTCGCCGTGGACGTGCTCAAGGTGCGTCACATCCTGGTCGTCGGCCACTACGGCTGCGGCGGCGTGCTCGCCAGCCTGACCCAGGCGCGCATGGGCCTGGTCGACAACTGGATCCGCCATGTTACCGACGTCGCCGACAAGCACGAACGCTGCCTGCACGCTGCCGGCGACCTGCCGATGCAGCATGCGCGCCTGTGCGAGCTCAACGTGCTCGAGCAAGTGGTGCACGTGGTTCGCACCACGGTGGTCCAGGACGCCTGGAGCCGCGGCCAGCCGCTGACCGTGCATGGCTGGGTCTACAGCCTGCGCGACGGCCTGGTCCACGACCTCGGCATCGATGTCAGTGCCAACGACCATCTCGACGCGCGCTACAGCCAAGCCCTGGCGAAGATCCAGGGCGACCACCAGGAACGCTGAGACCGCCGATGCTGACCGCTCCGCTCAACCTGCAAGCGTGGATCGAGGAACACCGCGCCCTGCTCAAGCCGCCGGTCGGCAACAAGTGTATCTACGACGGCGACTTCATCGTCATGGTGGTGGGCGGGCCGAATGCGCGCACCGACTTCCACTACGACGAAGGCCCGGAGTGGTTCTACCAGCTTGAAGGCGAGATGGTGCTGAAGGTGCAGGACGAGGGCCAGGTCCGCGACATCCCGATCCGCGCCGGCGAAATGTTCCTGCTGCCGGCGAAGGTGCCGCATTCGCCGCGGCGGATGGCCGGTTCGGTCGGGTTGGTAGTCGAGCGCAAGCGGCTGGCTTCCGAGCGCGACGGGCTGATGTGGTATTGCCCGGCTTGCAACCACCTGCTGTACGAGGAGTTTTTTGCGCTGGAGGATATCGAGCGCGATTTGCCGCCGGTTTTTGAGCGGTTTTATGGGTCGCTGGAGCGGCGGACTTGTTCGGTTTGTGGGGTTGTGCATCCTGGGCGAGCTTGATGGTTTGGTTTTTGCGTGCGGCGTCCGGGGACTGAACCCTTTCGGGACACGCCGTGAATACGTCCTTGTAGGCTAATCGGCGACATCCATGTCGCCGATTGTCCCGAAAGGCTCCAGCCCCCGAACGCCCGATAGATCAGCCTGGTTTGTGGGGGAGAGAAAAAGCACCCTCATCCGGCCCTGACGGGCCACCTTCTCCCGCAACGGGAGAAGGACAGCAGGCGCTGTTGTCGATTGATTGAAGCTTGTATAGCTGCATGCCGTCCTTCTCCCGCTTGCGGGAGAAGGTGTCGCGACAGCGGCGGATGAGGGTGCTCTCTCCCACACAAACGCGACTTTCCCTCGGGTGTTTGGGGCCGTGCCCTTGCCCGGGGGCGTTGGGCGACATGGACGTCGCCCAACGAGCCCCGCATGGATGCAGTACTTGGCGTCCCCCGGGCAAGGGCACGGCCCCAAACGCCGCACGCAAAAACAAAAAGTCCGTTCCAAACGACAAACCCGATTCGACCGACACCCACCTACAATGTCGCCACTGCCAGACGACACCTTCCACGCCATGTCCAACCTGACGCGCCTGCAAGCCACCGCCCTGGACGCCGCCGATCCCCTGCGCGCCCTGCGCGCGGAGTTCCTGTTCCCGCAGCACAACGGCCGCGATCAGACCTACTTCGTCGGCAACTCGCTCGGCCTGCAGCCGCGCGGCGCGCGTGCGATGGTGTTGCAGGTGCTCGATCAATGGTCGCAGCTCGCCGTCGAAGGTCACTTCACCGGCCCCGAACAGTGGCTCACCTACCACGAGCTGGTACGCGAGCCGCTTGCCGGCCTGGTCGGTGCGCAGCCGGCCGAGGTGGTGGCGATGAACACGCTGAGCGTCAACCTGCACCTGATGATGGTCAGTTTCTACCGACCCACTCGCGAGCGGCCGGCAGTGCTGATCGAGGCCGGGGCGTTCCCCACCGACCGCCATGCAGTGGAATCGCAGATTCGCTTCCATGGTTTCGATCCGGCGACCGACCTGATCGAGGTACAGCCGGATACCGCCGACGGCACGGTGTCGATGGCGGCGATCGAGCAGGCCATCGACACCCACGGCACGCGCCTGGCGCTGGTGCTGTGGCCGGGTGTGCAGTATCGAACCGGCCAGGCGTTCGACCTGGCGCGCATCGTCGAACTGGCGCGTGCGCAGGGCGCCCATGTCGGCTTCGACCTGGCGCATGCGGTCGGCAACCTGCCGCTGTCGCTGCACGATGATGGCGCCGACTTCGCGGTCTGGTGCCACTACAAGTATGTCAACGCCGGGCCGGGCGCGGTTGCCGGTTGCTTCGTGCACGAGCGCCACGCGCGCGCCACCTTGCCGCGTTTCGCCGGTTGGTGGGGCCATGACCGCGAAAGCCGCTTCCGCATGGCACCGGAATTCGTGCCCACGCCGGGCGCCGAAGGCTGGCAGCTGAGCAATCCGCCGGTGCTGGCGCTGGCGCCGCTGCGCGCTTCGCTGGCGTTGTTCGAGCGCGCCGGCATGCCGGCGTTGCGGCAAAAGTCCGAACAGCTCACCGCCACGCTGGAGGCGCTGATCCATGCGCGCGTGCCGCAGGTGCTGCAGGTGCTCACCCCGTCCGATCCGCAACAGCGCGGTTGCCAGCTGTCGCTGCGCGTGGCCGGTGGGCGCGCGCAGGGACGGGCGTTGTTCGAGTACCTGCAATCGGTTGGCGTGCTCGGCGACTGGCGCGAGCCCGATGTAATCCGGATCGCGCCGACGCCGCTCTACAACCGCTTCGCCGACCTGCATCACCTGGTCGAAGAAGTGGAACACTGGGCCGGGCTGTAAGCCCCGCCCCTCCTCCCCCTGTGGCCAATGCATTGAATTCTTCCGCCCCGCGTTCGCTCACCCTCATCGGCGCCGGCCTGGCCGGTAGCCTGTTGGCCATCCTGCTGTCGCGCCGTGGTTGGCGCGTCACCGTGTACGAGCGGCGCGGCGATCCGCGCATCAAGGGCTATGAATCGGGCCGTTCGATCAACCTCGCCCTGGCCGAACGCGGCCGCCATGCCCTGCGCGTGGCCGGGGCCGAAGAGGCGGTGATGGCGCGCGCGGTCATGATGCGCGGGCGCATGGTGCATCCGCCGGGCGCGCCGGCGCAGCTGCAACGCTATGGCCGCGACGACAGCGAGGTGATCTGGTCGATCCACCGCGCCGACCTCAATGTCGCCCTGTTGGAACTGGCCGAGCAGGCCGGCGCGACCATCCATTTCCACCGCCGCCTGCACACCGTTGATTTCGAAGCCAGCTACGCGCGCTTCATCGACGACCGCGACGACCAGCCGCACGATATCCATTTCGACAGCCTGGTCGGCACGGATGGCGCCGGCTCGGCCTTGCGTGCGGCCATGCAGCGCAAGTCCGCGCTCGGCGAACGCATCGAATTCCTCGACCACTCCTACAAGGAGCTGGAGATACCGCCTAACGCGGACGGCAGCTTCCGCATCGAGCGCAACGCCCTGCATATCTGGCCGCGCGGCCGCTACATGTGCATCGCCCTGCCCAACGCCGAGGGCACGTTCACGGTGACCCTGTTCCTGCCCAACGAGGGCCGGCCCAGTTTTGCCACGGTCAACAGCGGCGCCGAGGCCGAGGCACTGTTCGCGCGCGACTTCCCGGACGCCTTGCCGCTGATCCCGCGGCTGCGCGAAGACTGGGAAGCGCATCCGCCGGGCCTGCTCGGCACGCTGTACCTGGACCGCTGGCACCTGGACGGCCGCGCCGTGCTGGTGGGCGACGCCGCGCATGCGATGGTGCCGTTCCACGGCCAGGGCATGAACTGCGCGTTCGAAGATTGCGTGGCGCTGGCCGAGGCGCTGGATGCCCACGACGATCTCGCCTGCGCCTACGCCTTGTTCCAGACCCGTCGCCACGCCAATGCCGCGGCGATCCAGCAGATGGCGCTGGAGAACTACCTGGAAATGCGCGACCGTGTGGATGACCCGGATTTCCTGCTGCAGCGCCAGCTCGAACAGCAGCTGCAAACGCGCTGGCCGACGGTGTTCGTGCCGCACTACACCATGGTCACCTTCCTGCGCACGCCATATGCGGTGGCGTTGGCACGCAGCGAGATCCAGCGCGAGATCCTGGTGGAGGCCACGCGTGGGCGCCGCGACCTGGACGGGCTGGACTGGGCGGCGCTGGAGCGGCTGGTGCATGAGCGGTTGGCGCCGCTGCCCGGGGCGCATTGATTCAGCCCGCACCGCGAGCCGATACACTGACACGCATGCCCGATTCCTTCCTGTTCTACGACCTCGAGACCTACGGCCAGGACCCCCGGCGCACGCGCATCGCCCAGTTCGCCGCGGTGCGTACGGATGCCGAACTCAATGTCGTCGAGGAGCCGATCAGTTTCTTCGTGCGCCCGGCCGACGACCTGCTGCCTTCGCCCTACGCCACCCTGGTCACCGGCATTACCCCGCAGCACGCCTTGCGCGAGGGCGTGAACGAGGCCGAGGCGTTCTCGCGCATTGCCGAGCAGATGGGCCGGCCGCAGACCTGCACGCTGGGCTACAACTCGCTGCGCTTCGACGACGAGTTCGTCCGCCATGGCCTGTTCCGCAATTTCCACGATCCCTACGAGCGCGAATGGCGCAACGGCAATTCACGCTGGGACCTGCTAGACATGCTGCGGCTGCTGCATGCGCTGCGCCCGGACGGCGTGGCCTGGCCGCAGCGCGAGGACGGCGCCACCTCGTTCAAGCTCGAACAATTGGCCACCGCCAACCAGGTGCGCGAGGGTGAGGCGCATGAAGCGTTGTCCGACGTATTCGCCACCATCGGCATGGCGCGGCTGTTCCGCCGTCATCAGCCAAGGTTGTGGGACTACGCGCTGAAGCTGCGCGACAAGCGCTACGTCGCCGGCCTGCTCGACGTGATCGCGATGCAGCCGGTCCTGCATGTGTCGCAGCGCTATCCGGCCGCGCGCCTGTGCGCCGCGCCGGTGCTCCCGCTGACCCGGCACCCGCGCGTGGACAGCCGGGTGATCGTGTTCGACCTGGACAGCGACATCGAACCGCTGCTGCGGCTTTCGCCCGGCGATATCGCCGACCGCCTGTACACCCCCGCCAGTGCCCTGCCCGAAGGCGAGCAACGCATCGGCCTGAAAGAAGTACATCTCAACAAGTCCCCGGCTTTGGTCTCGTGGGCGCACCTGCGGGCGCCGGACTTCCAGCGCCTGGGGATCGATCCGGCGCGCATCGAGGCCAATGCCGCACTGTTGCGCGAGCACGGGCCGCAGCTGGCCGAGAAGGTGCGCCAGGTCTACGGCAACGAACGCGCCAGTGTGCCGGCCGATGTCGATGCCTCGCTCTACGACGGCTTCCTCGGCGATGGCGACCGCCGGCTGTTTCCGGCCGTGCGCGCCAGCACGCCCGAGGCACTGTCCACACTGGAGGACCGCTTCGTCGATCCGCGCCTGCCCGAGCTGTTGTTCCGTTATCGCGCGCGCAACTGGCCCGGTTCGCTCAGCGCCGACGAGCAAGCCCGCTGGGACGACTATCGGCGCCGCCGCCTGGTCGCCGACAATGGCTTGTCCGAAGTGACCTTCGACCAGTTCTGGGCGCAGATCGCCGAGCTGCGCCTGGCCAACGCCGACGACCCCGGACGGCAGGCGCTGCTGGACCAGCTCGCGGCCTGGGGCGCCGATTTGCAGAGGAGTCTATGAGTAGCTATTTCACCCCCGCCAGCTTCAAGTTCCTGCGCGGGCTGGCGCGCCACAACGAAAAAGCCTGGTTCGAAGCCCACCGCGCCGAATACGACACCCACGTGCGGCAGCCGTTCCTGCAGCTCATCACCGACCTGCAGCCGGCCCTGGCCGAGGTGAGCGGGCACTTCCGTGCCGATCCGCGCGGCAATGGCGGTTCGCTGTTCCGCATCTATCGCGATGCGCGCTTCTCCAACGACAAGTCGCCCTACAAGACCTGGCAGGGCGCGCGCTTCTTCCACGAGCGCCGCCGCCAGGTGCCGGCGCCGTCGTTCTATGTGCATTTGCAGCCGGGCGAGAGCTTTGTCGGTGCCGGGCTGTGGCACCCCGAGCCGGACACGCAGCGCAAGGTACGGCAGTTCATCTTCGAGAACCCCGGCAGCTGGAAGGCCGCCGCTTACGAGGCCAAGCTGCGCCGGCGCTTCGACCTGGAAGAGACCGAGAAGCTGGTGCGCGCGCCGCGCGGTTTCCCGGCCGAGTTCGAATTCATCGAAGACCTCAAGCACCGCAACTGGGTGATGTGGCGCAGCCTGGACGACGACACGATGACTGGCCCGCGCTTGCGCCAGACAGTGGCCGCCGACCTGGCGACGCTGGGTCCGTTCGTGGATTATCTGTGCGCGGCGCTGGATCTGGAGTTCTAACGTCCCGCGCATGCGGTACCCCATCGCAAGGCAGGAGTCCGGCATGAAGAAGCTCTGGTGGATCGTCCCGCTGCTGGCGGCTTGCGCGCTGGTCGCCCATGTCGTCGCCGGTCCCTACCTGGCGATCCGCGGCATCAGCCAGGCGATCGAACAACAGGACACCGCTGCGCTCGAACGCCATGTCGACTTTCCACGGCTACGCGCCAACCTCAAGGCGCAGCTCGACGACTATGTCGTGCGCCGCGTCGGCGTGGAGACGCAATCCAGCCTGCTCGGCGGTATTGCCCTGCAAATCGCCGGCGGCCTCACCGGCGCCGGGGTCGACACCCTGGTCACCCCGCTCGGGATCGGCGCGCTGCTGCAGGGCCACCAACTGTGGAAGCGGAGCAGCGGCCAGACCGTGGATGGCGACACCTGGTCGGCGCCAATGCCGGCGCGACCGCTGCACGAGGCCCGCAAGCGTTTCGAATCGACCTCGCGCTTCACCGCCACGGTGCGGACCGATGCCGGCGACCCGGTCGTGTTCGTGCTGGACCGCCAGGGCCTGCGCTGGCGACTGACCGATATCCGCCTGCCGCTGGCGACTTCAACGCCGAATTGACCGCTAGGCCTGCTTCGCGCCGAGTAAGGACGAAGCCAGCCGCTCCACCCCTTGGCGCAACTGCAAGCGCGCCGACACCGGCAGCCTGCGCAACCAGGCTTGTGCCGAAGGCGGCCGCGGTGAGCCGCGCCAGGCAAAGGCGACCTCGTTGCTCATGCCCGGCTCGGGCAGCAACAGGTACTGCTCGCCGAAGGCTTCGCGCAACCAGGTGCGATGCAGGAACAGATCGGTGTCGTAGAGGTTGATCGCCATCACGCCATCGCTGCCCAGCGCATCGCGGCAAAGGTCGTAGAAGCGCTGGCAATCGAGCTGCGGCGGCAAGCCACGGGGATCGTAGGCATCGACCAGCAGCAGATCGAAGCGCCCACGCTGCTGCCGCAACCAGGCCGCACCGTCGCCCTGCATCACCGCCAGGCGCGCCTCGTCGGCGGGAATCCGAAAGCGCTCGCGCAGCGCCAGCACGCCGGGATCGCTCTCTACCACTTCGATCCGTGCCTGCGGCCAATGCCGGTAGCAGAATTTGGCCTGCGCACCGCCGCCGAGGCCAACGACGCCGATCCTGCATGGCGCCGGATGCAGCCACAACGCGGCCAACATGCTGCGGGTATAGCCGATGCACAGCCAGTCCGGCGCCCAGCGCAGCATTCGGGTCTGGGTGACGGCGCCGGTGAAGCGCAGTTCCAGATGGCGCCAGGTTTGGCGCACGTAGGCACCGGCGTTGCCGCTGGCCTGGCCGGCGGTCACCGGGGCGCGGCGCTCATTGCGGGCGCGGATCGTTGGCCACGCCATGCGGCACATGGCCGGCGGCCACGTGCTGGTGCTGGCGAGCACTGTCGATGTTGTGCTGCGAGTCGTCGAAGAAGATGTCGGCGCCGAACGCCGCGAGGAACGGTCCCTTGTGCCGGCCACCGAGGAACAAGGCCTCGTCCAGCCGCACGCCCCACTCGCGCAGCGTGCGGATCACCCGCTCATGCGCCGGCGCCGAGCGCGCGGTGACCAACGCAGTACGAATCGGAGAAGCCTCGCCGGCCGGGAACGCCGCCTGCAGCGCGTGCAGGGCCGAGAGAAAATTGCGGAACGGGCCGCCGGTCAGCGGTTCGCGCGCGTTCTCGCGCTCGTGCCGGCCGAAGGCTTCCACGCCCTGTTCGCGCGAGATGCGCTCGCTCTCATCGCCGAAGATCACCGCATCGCCATCGAAAGCGATGCGCAGCTGGCGGGCGTGGCGGTCGGCGTCAGGCGCAATGGCCGCTTCGACCACCTCATCGTGCGCGCGCGGCAGGATGGTGGCCGCGGCCACGCCGTGGGCAAGCGCCCGCCGCACCGACTCCGGGTTGGCCGACAGGAACAGGTCGGTGCCGAACGGTTTGACGTAGGGCCAGGTGGCCTCACCCGAGGTGAAAGTAGCGCGGACGATGTCCAGCCCGTAATGCTGGATCGAGTTGAAGATGCGCAGGCCGGTGTCGGCCGAATTGCGCGACAGCAGGATCACTTCGACCCGCGGCGTCTCCGGCGGCGCGCCCTCGTTCAACGCCAGCAGCTTGCGCACCACCGGAAAGGCCACGCCCGGACGCAGGATGTCGTCCTCGTGGGCGCGCTGGTAGGCCGCATACGCTTCCACGCCTTCGCGCTCGAACAGGCTGTGGCCCTCCTCCAGGTCGAACAGCGCGCGCGAGGTCACCGCGACGGTCAGCAGGCGGGGGGTGTTGTCGGCCATGGGTCTCTGGGGTCCTGCGGGTACGGAACGTACGGGTGACTGCACCGGGCATTGTGCCGCAGCCGGGGTGGTGCCGGCGGCGGCCGCCGGCGGTCAGACCACGAACTGTTCGCTGAGGATGCGTTCTTCGAGGTTGTGTTCGGGGTCGAACAGCAGGGTGACGCGGTGATCGCGCGATTCGCGGATGGTCACTTCGACCACATCGCGGGTTTCGTGCGAATCGGCGGTGACGCTGACCGGGCGCTTGTACGGGTCCAGCACCTGCATCCGTACTTCCGTATCGGCCTTGAGGATGGCACCACGCCAGCGCCTCGGCCGGTAAGGCGCGATCGGCGTCAGCGCCAGCGTATGCGAACCGAGCGGCAGGATCGGGCCGTGCGCGGAGTAGTTGTAGGCAGTGCTGCCGGCCGGAGTGGAAACCAGCACGCCATCGCCGATGAGTTCCTCGATGCGGGTCTGGCCGTTGAGATCGATGCGCAGGTGGGCGGCCTGGCGGGTCTGGCGCAGCAACGAGACCTCGTTATAGGCCAGCGAGCCGGTGGTGGTGCCCGATTCGGTCTGCGCCAGCATTTCCAGCGGCCGCAGGTGGGCCGGCTCGGCCCGGGCCAGGCGATCGACGAGGTCGTCATCGCGAAACTGGTTCATCAGGAAACCAATAGAACCCAGCTTCATGCCGAACACCGGCTTGCCGGCGCTGGCATGGCGATGCAGCGTCTGCAGCATGAAGCCATCGCCGCCGAGCGCGCACAGCACCTCGGCCTCATCGATGGCATGGTCGCCATGGCGCGACACCAGCTCAGCGCGGGCGCGCTGGGCGGCGTCGGTATTGCTGGCAAGGAAAGCGATGCGGGGGGATGCGGTCATCGGCGGCTCCGTAGAACCAGTCGAAGCATACAGGCCACAGGCTTTTCAGGTCTCGCCCGCGCCCCCCGTGATGCTTCTGGAGCAAAGCCCCCCTTCTGTTAAGGGGGGCGCGGCGAAAGCCGCGGGGGATAGGCAGCCAAGAATGGGACCCAAGGTTTTGCGCAGCACAACCTTGGGCGCCCGGGCCACGCGTGGCCCGGGCGTGATCCGCCCTCTGGGCGGATTACACCCCGTGCGCCGCCAGTTGTCCGAGGCGCTGTACCGCGACCGACACTGTCGGGTAATCCAGCGTCTTCTGTGCCGCCAGCTCCTGCAGCATCGACAAGGTGAAGCGCAGGCTGGAATCGTCTCGCTCCAGCCAGCGCGATACCTTGGCTTCGGCGCTGGCGCCCGGCGTCGACAATACCTGCCCGGCCAGGTTGCGCTGGTGGGCGGCCAGTTCGTCGCGCAGGACACCGCGGGCCACGGCATGCCAGCGGCCGTTGACCTCGAGCGCGTCGATCTGCTCGAACAACCACGGCAACTGCAGCGCTTCGCCCAGGCGAAAGTGGACCTTGGAGACTTCCACCGGCTTCAACTTGCGGGTGCGGGCCAGCTCGATGATGTCGAACGCCGGTTCCAGGTAGCGCAATTCCGACAACTGCTGCGCCAGCGCCGGCGGCAGGCCCTTGTCCTTCCACTCCTGCACGCTCGCCAGGTAGGCCGGGCGCTGCGAATCACCGAGCACACCGGAGGCGACGCGGATGTCGTTGAAGGCATCGTGATAGCGCTCGACCGCGGCGGTGATGCCCGGCATCGCGCCGGGGCGGAACAGCAGCCAGCGCACGAACGAGCGCTGCAGCTTCCAGATCACTTCCAGGGCGTCGATCTGCACCTGTTCGGGCACCTTGCCGTCGAGCGCGTCGATCTGCGTCCACAACGAACGCGCATCGAGGGTCTCGCGGCTGATGGTGTAGGCCTTGGCGACCTCGCCAATGCTGCGGCCGGTATCTTCCTGCATGCGCATCAGGAAGGTGGCGCCCATGCGGTTGATGGTGGTGTTGGTGACCGCGGTGGCGATGATCTCGCGCTTCAGGCGGTGCTTCTCCATCGCCTCGGCATACTTCTTTTGCAGCGGCTTGGGGAAGTAGCGCTGCAGTTCCTTGGACAGGTACGGGTCTTCGGGGATGTCCGATTCCAGCAGCTGCTGGAACGCCACCAGCTTGGAGTAGGACAGCAGCACCGCCAATTCCGGCCGGGTCAGGCCCTGGCCGCGGGCCTTGCGCGCCGACAGCTCGGCATCGGACGGCAGGAATTCGATCTGCCGGTCGAGCAGACCCTGCTGCTCCAGGGTGCGGATGAAGTGCTGCTTGGAGCCGAGACGCTTGACGCTCATCCGCTCCATCAGGCTGATGGCCTGGTTCTGGCGGTAGTTGTCCCACAGCACCAGGTCGGCGACTTCGTCGGTCATCGAGGCCAGCAGCTTGTTGCGGGCATCGACGGTGAGCTTCTTGTCCTGCACCACGGCGTTGAGCAGGATCTTGATGTTGACCTCGTGGTCGGAGGTATCCACGCCGGCGGAGTTGTCGATGAAGTCGGTATTGAGCAGCACCCCGGCCTGCTGTTCGGCCTCGATGCGGCCGAGCTGGGTCATGCCGAGGTTGCCGCCCTCGCCCACCACCTTGCAGCGCAGCTCGCCACCGTTCACGCGCAAGCCGTTGTTGGCGCGGTCGCCGACATCGGCGTGGGTCTCGCTTGCGGCCTTGACGTAGGTGCCGATGCCGCCGTTCCAGAACAGGTCCACCGGCGCCTTGAGGATGGCGTTCATCAGTTCGTTCGGCGACAGGCTCTTGACCGCCGCGTCCAGGCCCAGCGCATCGCGCACCTGCGGCGTGATCTCGATGGCCTTGAGCGTGCGCGGATAAATGCCGCCGCCCTTGCTGATCAGCTTGGCGTCGTAGTCGGCCCAGCTCGAACGCGGCAGCTTGAACAGGCGTTCGCGCTCGGCGAACGACTTGGCCGCATCCGGGTTCGGGTCCAGGAAGATGTGGCGGTGGTCGAACGCCGCCAGCAGGCGGATGTGGCGCGACAGCAGCATGCCATTGCCGAACACGTCGCCGGACATGTCGCCGACGCCCACGCAGGTGAAGTCTTCGCTCTGGCAATCGCGGCCGAGCGCGCGGAAGTGGCGCTTGACCGACTCCCATGCGCCTCGCGCGGTGATGCCCATGCCCTTGTGGTCGTAGCCGACCGAGCCACCGGAGGCAAAGGCGTCACCCAGCCAGAAACCGTGCGCGATGGCCAGGCCGTTGGCGATATCGGAGAAGGTCGCGGTGCCCTTGTCGGCGGCCACCACCAGGTACGGGTCGTCGACATCGTGGCGCACCACTTGCGGCGGCGGCACGATCTTGCCGCCGACGATGTTGTCGGTGATGTCGAGCAGGCCCTGGATGAACAGCTTGTAGCAGGCGATGCCTTCGGCCATTACCGCGTCGCGGTCGCCGCCAACCGGGGAACGCTTGACGAAGAAGCCGCCCTTCGCGCCGACCGGCACGATCACGGTGTTCTTCACCATCTGCGCCTTGACCAGGCCCAGCACCTCGGTGCGGAAGTCCTCGCGGCGATCCGACCAGCGCAGGCCGCCACGGGCGACCGCGCCGAAGCGCAGGTGCACGCCTTCCACCCGCGGGCTATAGACGAAGATCTCGCGGTACGGCCGCGGCTTGGGCAGGTCGGGGACCTTGGCCGAGTCGAACTTGAAGCTGATGCAATGACCAGGATTGCCGGCCGCATCGGTCTGGTAGTAGCTGGTGCGCAGGGTGGCATCGATCACGCCGATGAAGCTGCGCAGGATCCGGTCTTCGTCGAGGCTGGAGACCCGGTCCATCAACTTGAGCAGCGCGGCGCGGGTGGCCTCCTGCTGCGTGGCGCGATCGTTCTTGCGTGCTTCGACCACGGCCTGCAGGGTCTTCAAGGTGGCTTCGTCGCCGCCGGCGAGCACGTCGAGCGCCGCCTTCAGGCTGGCCTGGCCTTCGGCGATCTGCGCCTTGCTTTCATTGCCGGTAGCCGGGTCGAAGCGGGCTTCGAACAGCTCCACCAGCAACCGCGCCAGCAAGGGGTAGTGCTGGAAGGTCTGTTCGACGTAGGCCTGCGAGAACGGCACGCCGGTCTGCAACAAGTATTTGCAGTAGCCGCGCAGCATCGCGACCTGGCGCCAATGCAGGCCGGCGGAGAGGATCAGGCGGTTGAAGCCATCGTTCTCGGCATCGCCATGCCAGATGCGCGCGAACGCTTCGCCAAAGGCAGCGTCGGCGCTGTTCGCATCGATCGGGCCGGCAGTGGACTCGACCTCGAAATCCTGGATGTACAGCGGGTGCTCGGCGACCTGCAGGCGATACGGGCGTTCGGAAATCACCCGCAGGCCCATGTTCTCCATCATCGGCAGCGCGTCGGACAGCGGGATGTCGTCGAGCTGGCGGTACAGCTTCAGGCGCAGGCCATCGACGCCTTCGCGGCGTACCGGCTGCAGGCTCAGGTGCAGGTCATCGGGCCCGCTCAGCGCAGCCAGGTGCTCGACGTCGCTGGCCGCCGCCTCGGTGGTGGACTCCTCGATATAGCCGGCCGGCAGCGCGCGCCCGTAGGCCGCGGCCAGGCGCAGGCCGGCGGCCTCGCCATGCCGGGCCACCAGGGCTTCGCGCAGGTCATCCTGCCAATTGCGCAGCAGGTGCGCCAGGCGCTGTTCCAGCTCGCGGGTATCGAACTCCAGCGCTTCGCCGGCCTTGGGCCGCACGATCAGGTGCAGCTGCGCCAACGGCGATTCGCCCAACACCACGTTGGAATCGATGTATTCGCCGTGCAGCGCTTCCTTCAATAGCGACTCGATGCGCAGGCGCACGTCGGTGTTGAAGCGGTCGCGCGGCAGGTACACCAGCGCGGAAATGAAGCGGCTGTACTTGTCGCGGCGCAGGAACAAGCGGCTGCGCACGCGCTCCTGCAAGCCGAGGATGCCCATCGCGGTGTTGTACAGCTCCTGCTCGTTGGACTGGAACAGCTCCTCGCGCGGCAGGGTTTCCAGGATGTGGCGCAGTGCCTTGCCGCTGTGGCTGCTCGGCGTCAGGCCGGACTGCTTCATTACATAGTCGTGGCGGCGGCGCACCAGCGGGATTTCCCACGGACGGCGGTTGTAGGCGCTGGAGGTGAACAAGCCGAGGAAACGCTGTTCGGCGACGATCCGGCCCTTGCCGTCGTATTCCAGCACGCCGATGTAGTCCATGTAGCCGGCGCGATGCACGCGCGAACGGGCGTTGGTCTTGGTCAGGATCAGCGCTTCCTTCGGGCCATCCCCGCTGCTCATGGCGTTGGCCGCCAGGGTCTTGATCGGGCGCGCCGGCGACTTGTCCTTGCCGCGCATCAGGCCCAGGCCGCTGGCCTCGACCGGCGCCAGCACGTCCTCGCCGTTCTGCTTCTCGACCCGGTATTCGCGGTAGCCGAAGAAGGTGAAGTGGTCGGCGGCAGCCCAGCGCAGGAATTCCTGCGCTTCGTTGCGGCTGTCCTCGTCCACCGGCAGGCGGCGGGTGGACAGGGCATCGGCCACGCCGACCATTTTCTCGCGCATCGCCGTCCAGTCGCCGACGATCGCCCGGACCTCGGCCAGTACCTTGCGCACGGCCGCTTCGATCTTCTGCATGTCCTCGGCCGGCTGGCGGTCGATCTCCAGCACCATCATCGACTCGGCTTTGCCCTCGCCCACCGCGCCGAGCTTGCCGGCGCGGTCGCGGCTGATCTGCAGCACCGGGTGGCCGAGCACGTGCACGCCGACGCCGGCTTCGGCCAGCGCCATGCTGACCGAATCGACCAGGAACGGCATGTCGTCATTGACGATCTGCAGCACCGTGTGCGGCGATTCCCAGCCATTGGCCTTGGTTGTGGGATTGAACACGCGCACGTTGGCGGTGCCGGGCTTGCGCGTGCGCGCGAACTCGAGCATGTCGCCGGCCAGCGCAGCCCATTCCTCGGCGCTGTGGTGCGGAAACTCGTCGGACTCCATGCGGCGGTAGAAATCGCCGGCAAAAGCCTGTGCTTCGGTTTGGCGCGCGGCCGGGTAGCGCTTGCGCAACGCTGCGAACACCGGTTCAAGGCTGAAGGCCTGCACCTCGGTGCCCGCCTGGGAAACTACGCGTTGGCCGCCGGTTTTGGACGCAGTGGCCTTGGTCGATTTCGAAGCAGCTTTCTTGGGTTTCATGACAGGAGCGAAGTGCCCGACGGGAAAGTTGCAAATTGTAACGATGCGCCGTGACAGTGCCTTGCTGCATAGCGCAAACCCGAGATCGGGTTTCTACTGCGTTCAAGCAGCCAGGCGTATCGCCACGACCACGCAGAACGTGCAGCGAAGCGGTCGCTGCAGCGGTGATAGCGCCAGTTCGATGCACGCACGGCAGTGGCCATGCGCCACCGTGTGCAAGCCGGCGAACCGCCACAACGCGCAAGAACCGCGCCGGCTGCACACGGTCGGAGGGGTCTCGTCAAGGCTACTTTAAAACTGAACTGGACGGTATAGTCCACTCCAATGATGTCGACCCTCACTCCCGTGCGTGCACGCCAGGCTCGCGACAACCGTGTCCACGAAGCCGTGCACGAGGCGGTCAACGCCCTGCTCGCAGAACAGGGCATGCGCTTGACCATGGAAGCGGTGGCCGCGCGCGCCGGTTGCTCCAAGCAGACCCTCTACGCCCACTACGGCTGCAAACAGAACCTGTTGAGCGCAGTGATGCGCGACCAGATCGCGCTGACCACCGACCATCTCGACGAGGACGGCCAGGATGTGCGCAGCGGCCTGCTCGGCTTCGCCGAGCGCCACCTGGAGCAATTGAACCGCCCTCACGTAATCCAGACCTGCCGCCTGATAGATGCCGAGTCACACCGGTTTCCCGACCAGGCCCGGCAGATCTACGAGGATGGGATCGCCGCACTGCAGGATCGGCTGGCACAATGGCTGCGCCGGGCCAGCGAGCGCGGCCAGCTCAGGCATGACGATCCGCACGTGATGGCCGAGTTGCTCCTGGGCATGATCGTCGGCTTGGATTTCGAAAGGCAGCGGTTCCACACGCCGCACCGATCCGACGCCCCGTCGCGGCGCCGGTGGGCGGAACAGACCATCGACAGCTTCCTGCGCGCCTTCGCGCCTTGAGCGCCCCCGCGCTCCCCCAGATCAAAAACAACTGAAAACGGAGTTTTCACCGATGACCGCCCCACTCCGCACCCTCGCCCTGGCCTGCGCTGTCGCGCTGGCGCTGGCCGCCTGCAAGAAGCCGGAACAGCAGCAGCCCCCGCCGCCTGAAGTCAGCGTGGTCGAAGCCAAGCCGCAAACCCTGCCGTTGCAGCGCGAACTGGTGGGCCGCCTGTCCGGCTTCCGCACCGCCGACGTACGCGCCCGCGTCGCCGGCGTGCTGCTCAAGCGCCTGTACACCGAAGGCACCGACGTCAAGGAAGGCCAGCCGCTGTTCCAGATCGACCCGGCACCGCTCAAGGCCACGCTGTCGGCGGCCCAGGGCGAGCTGGCGGCCGCCGAGGCCACCTATGCCAACGCCAAGATCGCCGCGCAGCGCGCACGCAGCCTGGCACCGCAGAAATACGTGTCCAAGTCCGACCTGGACACCGCCGAGGCGACCGAACGCACGTCGGCCGCCGCCGTGCAGCAGGCCCGCGCATCGGTTGAATCGGCGCGCATCAACCTCGGCTACGCCACCGTCACCGCGCCGATCAGCGGCCGTGCCGGCAAGCAGCAGGTCACCGAAGGCGCGTTGGTCGGCCAGGGCGACTCGACCCTGCTTACCACCATCGACCAGCTCGACCCGCTGTATGTGAACTTCTCCATGAGCGGCGACGAGCTGGCGCGGCTGCGCCAGGCGCAGGCCCAGGGCAATGTCGCCCTGAGCGGCGACGGCCAGTCCACCGTGCAGGTCCAGCTGGGCGATGGCAGCGTCTATCCGCATCCGGGCACGCTCGACTTCACCTCGGTGACGGTCGAACCGAGCACCGGCAGCGTTTCGCTGCGCGCCCTGTTGCCCAACCCGGACCATGTGCTGCTGCCCGGCTCGTTTGTTTCCTTCAGCGCCACCCTCGGCCAGCGCGAAGGTGCGTTCCTGGTGCCGCAGGCCGGCATCCAGCGCGACGCCCACGGCGCCTTCGCGCTGGTGGTCGGCAAGGACGGCAACGTGGTTCGCCGCACTGTCACCGCCGACAGCCAGCAGCAAGGCCAGTGGGTGATCACCGGCGGCCTGGAGGTCGGCGACAAGGTCATCGTCAGCGGCCAGCAGAAGGTCAAGGAAGGCGCCCCGGCCAAGGCGGTGCCGTTCGATCCGAATGCGGGCCAGCAGCAGCCGGGCGCCAAGCCCGCCGCCGCGCCCGCGCCTGCCGAGAAGAAGTGACGGGACCCGGCCATGCCAAAATTTTTCATTGAACACCCGGTCTTCGCCTGGGTGGTGGCGATCCTGATCTCGCTCAGCGGCGTGATCTCGATCCTCAGCCTCGGCGTGGAGTCGTACCCCTCCATCGCCCCGCCGCAGGTCACGGTCAGCGCCACCTATCCGGGTGCCAGCGCCGACACCGCCGAAAAAGCGGTGACCCAGGTGATCGAGCAGCAGCTCACCGGCATCGACCACCTGCTGTACTTCAACTCGTCCTCGGCCTCCAACGGCCGCGTCAGCATCACCCTGACCTTCGAGACCGGCACCAACCCGGACATCGCCCAGGTGCAGGTGCAGAACAAGGTGGCGCTGGCCACCCCGCGCCTGCCCACCGAGGTGACCCAGCAGGGCGTGGTGGTAGCCAAGGCCAACGCCGGCTTCCTGATGGTGGTGGCGCTGAACTCGGACAATCCGGCGGTCGACCGTGACGCCTTGAACGACATCGTCGGTTCGCGCGTGCTCGACCAGATCTCGCGCGTGCCCGGCGTCGGCAGCACCCAGCAGTTCGGTGCCGAGTACGCGATGAACATCTGGCTCAACCCGGAGCGGCTGCAGGGCTATCACCTGTCCGCAACCCAGGTGTACCAGGCCATTTCCAACCAGAACGTGCAGTTCGCCGCCGGCGCGATCGGCGCCGACCCGGCACCGGAAGGCACCGGCTTCACCGCCACGGTCTCGGCCGAAGGCCGCTTCAGCTCGCCGGAAGAGTTCGAGAACATCATCCTGCGCACCGACGCCAACGGCGCGGCCGTGCGCCTGAAGGATGTCGGCCGGGTAGCGTTCGGTCCTTCGAACTACGGCTTCGACACCCAGTACAACGGCAAGCCGACCGGCGCTTTCGCGATCCAGCTGCTGCCCGGTGCCAACGCGTTGAGCGTGGCCGAGGCGGTCACGGCGAAGATGGACGAACTGGCGCCGAGCTTCCCCAACGGCGTGACCTGGTTCTCGCCCTACGACAGCACCTCGTTCGTGAAGATCTCCATCGAGGAGGTCGTGCACACGCTGATCGAAGCGATCGTGCTGGTGTTCCTCGTGATGCTGGTATTCCTGCAGAACTTCCGCGCCACCGTCATTCCGACGCTGGTGATCCCGGTGGCGCTGCTGGGTACGTTCCTGGGCATGTACATCATCGGCTTCACCATCAACCAGTTGACGCTGTTCGCAATGGTGCTGGCCATCGGCATCGTGGTGGACGACGCGATCGTGGTGATCGAGAACGTCGAGCGCATCATGACCGAGGAGCACCTCGCGCCAAAGGCCGCCACGACCAAGGCGATGACCCAGATCACCGGCGCGGTGGTGGCGATCACGGTGGTGCTGGCCGCAGTGTTCATTCCCTCGGCGATGCAGCCGGGCGCGGCGGGCGCGATCTACAAGCAGTTCGCCATCACCATTGCCATGGCGATGGGCTTCTCCGCCTTCCTGGCGCTGAGCTTCACTCCGGCCTTGTGCGCGGCGTTCCTGAAGCCGACCCATGCCGAGAAGAAGAACTGGGTGTTCCGCACCTTCGACAAGTATTACGACAAGGTCGCCCACCGCTACGTCGCGGTGGTTGGCCACACCCTCAAGCGCGCCCCGCGTTGGATGGTGCTGTTCGTGGTGCTGGTGGCGCTGTGCGGCTTCCTGTTCACGCGCATGCCCGGCAGCTTCCTGCCGGAAGAAGACCAGGGCTTCGCGCTGGCGATCGTGCAGCTGCCGCCGGGCGCGACCAAGAACCGCACCAACGAAGTGTTCGCCCAGATGCGCGGCGTGCTGCAGCAGCAGGACGCGGTCGAAGGCATGCTGCAGGTAGCTGGTTTCAGCTTCCTGGGTTCGGGCGAAAACGTGGGCATGGGCTTCATCCGCCTCAAGCCCTGGGGCGACCGCAAGGCCACGGCCACCGAACTGATCCAGCAACTCAATGGCGCCTTCTACGGCATCAAGGGTGCGCAGATCTTCGTGGTCAACCTGCCCACGGTGAATGGCCTGGGTCAGTTCGGCGGCTTCGACATGTGGCTGCAGGACCGCTCCGGTGCCGGCCAGGAAGCCCTGACCAATGCCCGCAACATCCTGCTCGGCCAGGCCGCGCAGCGCCAGGACACCCTGGTGGGCGTGCGACCGAACGGCCTGGAAAACTCGCCGCAGTTGCAGTTGCACGTGGACCGCGTGCAGGCCGAGTCGATGGGCCTGTCGGTCACCGACATCTACAGCGCGATCCAGCTGATGCTGGCACCGGTGTATGTCAACGACTTCTTCTACGAGGGTCGCATCAAGCGCGTCAACGTGCGCGCCGACGACGCCTTCCGTACCGGTCCCGAATCGCTGCGCAGTTTCTACACGCCCAGCAGCACCGCGACCGATGTCGATGGCCAGCCGGCGATGATCCCGCTGAGCAATGTCATCAAGTCCGAGTGGATCTACGCCTCGCCCGCCTTGAACCGCTACAACGGCTACTCGGCGGTGAACATCGTCGGCAACTCGGCGCCGGGCAAGTCCTCCGGCCAGGCGATGACGGCGATGGAAGAGATCGTCCGCACCGACCTGCCGGCGGGCTTCGGCTTCGACTGGTCGGGCATGTCGTACCAGGAAATCATCGCCGGCAACGCCGCCACCTTGCTGCTGGTGCTTTCGGTGGTGGTGGTGTTCCTGTGCCTTGCGGCGCTGTACGAAAGCTGGTCGATCCCGGTGGCGGTGCTGCTGGTGGTGCCGATCGGCGTGCTCGGCGCGATCTCCTTCTCGCTGCTGCGCGGCCTGCCGAACGATCTGTACTTCAAGATCGGCATGATCACGGTGATTGGCCTGGCGGCGAAGAACGCGATCCTGATCGTGGAGTTCGCGGTCGAACAACGTGCCGCGGGCAAGACCCTGCGCGAGGCGACGATCGAAGCGGCGCACCTGCGCTTCCGGCCGATCCTGATGACCTCGTTCGCCTTCATCCTCGGCGTGTTGCCGATGGCGATCTCGACCGGCGCCGGCGCCAACGCCCGCCACTCGATCGGCACCGGCGTGATCGGCGGCATGTTGTTCGCCACCTTGCTCGGCGTGATCTTCATCCCGCTGTTCTTCGTGGTGGTGCGGCGGATGCTGGGCGACAAGCTGGACGAGCCTTCCAGGGAGTTCCTGGAAGCGCAGACCGAGCAGGCAGCGGCGCGACCGGATCGCTGATCCGGTTTGCAGCGCAACCGCAAAACCCCGGCCTCGGCCGGGGTTTTTTTTTGGCGTTGCGGCGGCCGCGCGGCCGCCGCCACACTCTGGCCTCCCGCCCCCAAGCTCCCATGGAACGCCCCCAGCCATGCCGACAGCCACAGGCAGTGCAAGCGAGGTATTCGGCGCGTTCCTGCGCCTGGGGCTGACGTCTTTCGGCGGCCCAATTGCGCACATCGGCTACTTCCAGCGCGAATTCGTGCAGCGGCGCGGGTGGCTGGACGAGCCGGCCTTCGCCCAGCTATTGGCTATTTGCCAAGCCTTGCCGGGACCGGCCAGCAGCCAGCTCGGCTTCGCCTTGGGCCTGCGCCGCGCCGGTTGGCGTGGCGGCCTGGCCGCGTTCTGCGGTTTCACCCTGCCCTCGGCCCTGCTCATGTTCGCTGCGGCCCTGCATCTGCCGGCATTGCTGCATGCTCCGTTGGGGATCACCGCCTTGCACGGCCTGAAGCTGGTCGCCGTGGTGATGGTCGCGCAAGGCGTGTGGAGCATGGCGCGCTCATTGACCCCGGACCTGCCCCGGCAGGCCATGGCTTTGCTGGCCGCCGCCATCGTCCTGCTTGGCGCAGCGCCGGCATGGCAACTGGCTGCCATTGGCGTCGGCGCCCTCGCCGGACTGTGGTTGCCTGCAACGGCGCAGGTCGCCGTTGCACCGCTGCCAGGCGCGCACCTGCCTTCGCGGCGCGTGGCCGTGGCCTGCCTGGCGCTGCTTGC
The DNA here is from genome assembly GCA_036566925.1 of Stenotrophomonas sp. Taxonomy (GTDB): domain Bacteria; phylum Pseudomonadota; class Gammaproteobacteria; order Xanthomonadales; family Xanthomonadaceae; genus Stenotrophomonas_A. Next base: position 16,442 of record DATCVI010000077.1, on the reverse strand, counting down.
CACGGGCTTTGCGCTCTCCCTGTTCGGCGGCCGCAACGCCAGCCTGGCGGCCCTGGCCGCGGCGGATTTTCGTGCCGGCACCCTGGTCTTCGGTGGCGGCCATGTGGTGTTGCCGCTGTTGCAGGGCAGCTTCGTCGGCAACGGCTGGGTTTCGGCCGAGCGCTTCCTCGCCGGCTACGGCGCCGCTCAGGCCGTTCCCGGCCCAATGTTCTCCTTCGCTGCTTTCCTCGGCGCCAGTGTCGACGGCGTGCCGCCGCTGGCCGGTGCCCTGCTCTGCCTGCTGGCGTTGTTCCTGCCGGGATTCTTGCTGCTGATCGCCGCGCTGCCCTACTGGTCGGCCTGGCTGGCCGATCGCCGCCGCGCCGGCATCGTCGCCGGCATCAATGCCGCGGTGGTCGGGCTGCTGGCCGCTGCGCTGTACGACCCGCTGTGGTTGCAGGCGATCACGGGTTGGAAAGACTTGGCGATCGTTGCCGTTGGCCTGCTGCTGGTGATGCGTTGGCGCCTGCACGCCCTGTGGGCGGTGGCGTGGTGCGTGCTGGCGGCGATGGCATTGACGATGGTTGCAGTTTCCGGGGGTTAGCAGGTCTGCGGAGAGGACCGCCAACGCCGCCAAAAAGAAAGCCGCGCATCAGCGCGGCTTTCCAAAACTACAGAACCCAACAACCAATCAAGGACGACGCGCCAGCGCCTCCACATCCTTGGCCTTCGGCAGCAGGTCCTGCTTGGTCACCTTGAACGGACCGACCGACAACATCGGCACCGCCACCACGATCGAGGAAACCACCACGATCACCGCGCCGACCATGTGCGTCAGCGCCAGGCCTTCCATCGAGGTGCCGCCATACAGGTACAGCGCCCAGGCCGACAGGAAGAACATCACCGCGGTGATCACCGTACGCGACAGCGTCTGGTTGATCGAGCGATTCAGCACTTCCAGCGGCTCCACGCGCAGGCCGCGGAAGTTTTCGCGCACGCGGTCGAACACCACGATGATGTCGTTGATCGCAAAGCCCATCACCGACAGCAAGCCGGCCAGCACGGTCAGGTCGAACTCGCGGCCGGTGCCGTAGATGTACGCGGCGGTCACCACCAGGTCGAAGAAGGCCGTCAGGCTGGCCACCACCGCGAACTTCCACTCGAACCGGAAGGCGATGTAGATCAGGAAGCCCACCAGCATGAACAGCGTGGCGTAGATGCCGTCGCGGACCAGGTCGGCGCCGACCTGCGGGCCGACGAACTCGGTCCGCAGCACGGTGGCCGGATTCTCGGGCGAGTTGATCGCCTTGAGCACCTGCGCCGATACCGTGCGGTCACCTTCGGCATTGCTGCTTTCGCCGTGCGGCTGCAGGCGGATCATCACCTCGTTGCCGCCGCCGAAGCCCTGCACCTGGGCATTCTCGAAGCCAGCCACCGACAGCTTCTCGCGCACCTGGTCGATATTGGCCGGCTTGTCGAAACGGGTTTCGACCACGGTACCGCCGGTGAACTCCAGCGCGTAGGCCTCCTTGCGGAAACCCTTGGCGCCGATGACCACCAGCGAGACCAGGAACACCGCCAACATCAGCCACAGCACCAGGTGGCGCCAACGCATGAAGTCGATCTTGGTGTCGTTCGGGATGAGATGGAGCGGGAAAATTTTCATTGATTCGTTCTCACCCGGTCAGATGGCCACGGCCTTGATCTTCTTGCGGTAGCCGTAGATCAACTGGGCCAGCGCACGCGACACGGTGATCGCGGTGAACATCGAGGCGAAGATGCCGATGATCATGGTCAGGGCAAAGCCCTTCAGCGGGCCGGTGCCGAAGGCATACAGCGCCACGCCCACGATCAGGCCGGTCAGGTTGGCGTCGAGGATGGTGCCGCCGGCCTTCTCGTAGCCGGCCGCGATCGACGCCTTCGGCGGTACGCCGTGACGCAGCTCCTCGCGGATACGCTCGTTGATCAGCACGTTGGCGTCGACCGACAGGCCTACCGACAGCGCCAGGCCGGCGAAACCGGGCAGCGTCATCGTCGCGCCGAACATCGACATCACCGCCACCACGATCAGCAGGTTCATCAGCAGCGCCACCGAGGTGATCACGCCGAACATGCGGTAGTAGACGGTGAAGAACGCCAGGGTAAAGACGAAGGCGTAGAGCACCGCGGTAATGCCGCGCTCGACGTTCTCCGCGCCCAGGCTCGGGCCGATGATGCGTTCTTCAACGAAATCCATCGGCGCGGCCAGCGAACCGGCGCGCAACAGCTTGGCCAGGTTCTCGGCCTCGGTCTTCTCCAGGCCGGTGGTCTGGAAGTTCTTGCCGAACACGCCGGCGATACGGGTCGGCGCCAGTGCTTCTTCCTTGACCCGCACGCTGCGCACTTCCTGGCCATCGACCATGCTCACGGTCGGGATGCGCTCGATGTACACCACCGACATCAGCTTGCCGACGTTGGCGCTGGTGAAGTCGAACATGCGCTGGCCGGCGGCGCTGTTGAGGGTGATGCTCACCGCGGGCATGCCGTTCTGGTCGGCGCTGACGGTGGCGTTGACCATCTGGTCGCCGGAAGCCAGCACGCGCTTGCTCAGCAGCACCGGCGCGTCGGTACCGCGCACGTGGTAGAGCTTGGCATCGGCCGGCACGCGGCCGGTGCGCGCGGCGTCCTGGGCGTCGCCCTCGACCACCGGGCGGAACTCAAGGGTCGCGGTGGCGCCGATCAGGCGCTTGGCCTCGGCGGTGTCCTGCACACCGGGCAGCTGCACCACGATGCGGTCGGCACCCTGGCGCTGGATGATCGGCTCGGCCACGCCCAACTCGTTGACGCGGTTGCGCAGCGTGGTGATGTTCTGTTCGAGCGCGCTGCCGGCGATCTGCTGCAACTCGGCCTGCGGAATGGTCACGGTGATGCGGTTGCCGCTGACGTCGTAGCTCAGGGTCGGCTGGATCTTAGCCAGCGCGACACGGGCACGCTCGGCGGCATCGGCGCCACCGGACGGGCTCAGGTTTGCCACGATGCTGTTGTCCGGGCGACGCTCGACCGACTGGTAGCCAATGCGGTTGTCGCGCAGGGTGACGCGGATGTCCTCGGCATAGGCATCGATGCGCTTTTCCAGCGCCGCCTTCTGGTCGACCTGGAGCACGAAGTGCACGCCGCCCTGCAGGTCCAGGCCCAACACCATGGGCTTGCCGCCCAGGCGCGCCAACCAGTTGGGCACGGTCGATGCCAGGTTGAGGGCGACGGTGTAGTTCTCGCCCAGGGTGGTGCGCAGCAGGTTGTTGGCCTTGTTCTGGGCGTCCAGATTGGCCAGGCGAACCATCAGGCTGTTGCCTTCGACCGCCACCGACTTGACCGGGATGCCGGCCTTGGCGAGGTCGTCCTGCACGCGCGAGCGCAGCGTTTCGTCGAGCGCGCCTTCGCGTTGGGCGGTGACCTGTACCGACGGATCCTTCTGGTAGGCGTTGGGCAGCGCATACAGCACGCTCAAGAGCAATACGGCCAGGATCAGGAAATATTTCCAGCGAGGAAATTCAAGCATTGCGGAACCCCGCGCGGCGCCTCCCCGGCGCCACGCATCAGGAAAAAGGATGGGATCAGGCGGACTTCAGCGTGCCCTTGGGCAGCACGTTGCCGACGGCACCCTTCTGCACGCGCACGCGCACGTTGTCGGCGATTTCGATGGTGATGAAGTTGTCGCCCACTTCGGCGACGGTGCCGGCGATGCCGCCGGAGGTGATCACTTCGTCGCCACGGTTGAGCTTGTCGAGCATGGCGCGGTGTTCCTTCTGCCGCTTCATCTGCGGGCGGATCATCAGGAAGTACATCACCACCAGCAGGCCGACCATCGGCAGGAAGGTCAGCAGCGAGCTGCCGCCACCGGCAGCCGGGGCGCCGGCGGTCTGCGCCTGGGCGGCGGGAATGAGGAAATCGAGCAGGTTCATCTTTGCTTCCTAAGGTTGGGCGCGGCACCGGTCCATCCGGCTCCGCGTTCAATCGAATGCGCCCTTCCAGGCGCAGAGCCCCCGATTATGCCACGGGGCCGGCAAGCCGCACGCCCGGGCGCGGGCACGTGGCGCCTGTTCCCGCTAGCCGCCCTGCCCCGGCAGCGCCGGGGCCTGCGCACCGCGAGCCGCATAGAAGGACTGCCTGAATGCGGCAAAGGTTCCCGCTGCGATCGCCGCGCGCATGTCGGCCATCAGCTTCTCGTAGTACCAGAGGTTGTGCAGGGTGCCGAGCATCGGCGCCAGCATCTCGTTGCAGCGGTCCAGGTGGCGCAGATACGAGCGGGTGAAGCCGCCGCTGCAGGCCGGGCAGCCGCAGCCCGGTTCGATTGGCTCCAGGTCGCGCTCGTACTTGGCGTTGCGGATGCGCACCGTGCCGAAGGCAGTGAAGTAGTGGCCATTGCGGGCGTTGCGGGTCGGCATGACGCAATCGAACATGTCCACGCCGCGGGCGACGCCTTCGACCAGGTCCTCCGGCCTTCCCACGCCCATCAGGTAACGCGGGCGGTCGGCCGGCAGGCGCGGATGCAGGTGCTCGAGCATGGCGTTGCGTTCGTGCTCCGGCTCGCCCACCGCCAGGCCGCCGATGGCATAGCCGTCGAAGCCAATGGCCTGCAACCCGTCCAGCGAGCGGCTGCGCAGGTCCGGATGGACGCCACCCTGGACGATGCCGAACAGCGCCGCATCGTTGCCGAGGTCGTCGTGCGCCTGGCGCGAGCGCTGCGCCCAGCGCAGGCTCAGCTCCATCGAACGCCGCGCCACGTCCTCAGTGGCCGGGTACGGCGTGCATTCGTCGAAGATCATCACCACGTCCGAATCGAGCACCTTCTGGATCTGCATGCTCTCCTCCGGGCCGAGGAACACGTGCGCGCCATCGGTCGGCGAGGCGAAGGTAACGCCCTGCTCGGTGATCTTGCGCCGGTGCGCCAGCGAGAACACCTGGAAGCCGCCGGAGTCGGTGAGGATCGGGCCGTTCCAACGCGTAAAGCCATGCAGGCCGCCGTGGTCGGCGATCACGTCCAGGCCCGGGCGCAGGTACAGGTGGAAGGTGTTGCCGAGGATGATCTCGGCGCCCAGCTCGCGGATCTGGTGCGGGAACACGCCCTTGACCGAGCCGTACGTGCCCACCGGCATGAAGGCCGGCGTTTCCACCGTGCCGCGCGGAAAGGTCAGGCGGCCGCGGCGGGCGTGGCCATCGGTGGTCTGGAGTTGGAACTGGAGTCGGGACATGGTGGGCCGTGCTGAATTCGGAGAAAGGGGTGGCGCCTGGATCAGGCTTGCGCGGCCCACAGCAGCATGGCATCGCCATAGCTGAAGAAGCGGTAGCGTTGCGCGATGGCGTGGCGATAGGCCTCGAAGATGCGCTCGCGGCCGGCGAAGGCCGAGACCATCATCAACAGCGTGCTCTCGGGCAAATGGAAGTTGGTGACCATCGCATCGACGCTGCGGATGCGGTAGCCGGGCAGGATGAAGATCTGGGTCTCGCCAGCGAAAGGTTGCAGCTCGCCGTCGCGCATGGCGCTTTCCAGCGAACGCACTACCGTCGTGCCGACCGCGATCACCCGGCCGCCGGCCGCGCGCGTGCGCCGCACCTGCTCGACCAGTTCAGCGCCGACGTTGAGCCATTCGCGGTGCATGACGTGCTCTTCCAGCGCCTCCACCCGTACCGGCTGGAACGTTCCCGCGCCAACGTGCAAGGTGACGTGGCCGAAGTTGACCCCGCGCTCGCGCAGGCGCGCCAGCAGCGGCTCGTCGAAATGCAGGCCCGCGGTGGGCGCAGCGACCGCACCGGCCTCGCGTGCAAACACGGTCTGGTAGCGCTCGCGATCGTCCACCCCCGGTTCGCGGCGGATGTACGGCGGCAACGGCAGCCGGCCGGCGTGCAGCAGCCATTGTTCCAGCGGCTCGGGGACGATGAAGCGCAACACATAGAACTCGCCGTCGCGGCCGAGCACCTCGGCCTCGCCGCCCGCATCCAGTGAGATTCGGCTGCCGGCCTTGGGCGACTTGCTGGCGCCCACCTGCGCGCGTGCCTGCTGCGCGCCGAGCAGGCGTTCGATCAGGATTTCCACGCGCCCGCCACTGGCCTTGTGGCCGAACAACCGCGCCGGGATCACCCGGGTGTCGTTGAACACCAGCAGGTCGCCGGGTTGCAGCAGCTCGGGCAGGTCGCGAACCTGCAGGTCCTGCAATGCGGCCGGGGCCGGCGGTACCACCATCAGGCGGCTGGCCGAACGCTCGGCCAGCGGCGCCTGGGCAATCAGCGCCTCGGGCAGTTCGTAATGGAAATCCGACTTCTTCAAGGACGGGGCAAGGCGGGGAATGGACCGGCTATTGTACCGACCCCGCCCTCCCCCGCAGGCGCCGCCTCCCGGCCGCTACTCGGTGTGTTCCTTCACCTTGATGCCCTGGACCGAATTGCCGGCAATGACGATGTCCAGCTTGGGATGGCTGCCGCGGCGCTTGACCAGCACATCCTCGCCATCGTCGATCTCGACGTGGTAGCCCTTGCCCAGCGCGGCCTTGAGCGCATCGCGGATAAGCCGGGCAACGTGGTTTTCGTGCAGCCCCTTGGCGACCGGAACATCGACCTGCCGGGTGCTGGCGCCTTCGGCGGTGATGCCGAACTGGATGCTGCCGGCGGTGGAGGCATTGCCATCGACTTCGATGCGCCACTTATTAGAGGGCGCTGCCTGGCTGGTGAAGGCCAGCAGGCTGGTGAACAGGCCAATCACGACGATCCTGGCGGTCCGCATGTCCGTGCTCCGAGGGGTTCGCCGCGATGATGCGCCGGCCGGTCGCGGCCGTGCATCGGGAAAACTACTGGTGTCCAGGCGCGACCCTCAACGCTCGAACTTGGTCGCCAGCACGATCGCGGTCTGGGTCCGCTCCACCCCATCGATGCCGCCGATGCGGTCGGTGAGGACGTCGATTTCGCCCACGGTAGCGGCCACGCCCAGGGCCACCAGGTCATAGGGGCCGCTGACCGAGTGCAACTCGCGCACCTCGGCGATCGTCTGCAGCGCCTTGACCACCTGCGCCATTTGCTTGGGCAGCACCGTGATCAGGATATGGGCGCGGATGTAGGCGCGGTCGATCTCGTCGTGCAAGCGCACGGTATAGCCGCCGATGACGCCCTGGCGTTCGAGTTTCTCGATCCGGCTCTGCACGGTGGTGCGCGACACCCCCAGGCGACGGGCAATCTGCGCAGTCGAGGCCCGGGCGTCTTCGCGCAGCAGGGCCAGCAGGGCTTCATCGGCCTCGGTGAGTTTCATTATGCCGATCTCCTTCGTCGAACCGACAAATTCCGGCACAAGTATGCCCGATTCACAACTGCCAAACGACGATCCCCAGCCGTTACCTTACGGGGATACCGCCTTTGCAGGAGTGCTGCCGTGTTCAAGACCGCCCCCCTCGCCCCACTGCGTGCCCACGCCGGCGCCCGCCTGACCCAGGGCCTGGACGACGCCACCGTCGAGCGCCTGGCCGAGTCGCAGCCCCTGCTGGGCGAGGCCATTGCCGCGGCCGCCGCCGAGTACGCGCGGCAAAAGCTCGAATTCGCCGACCTGCTGGACCTGGACGAGCGCGCCCAGGTCGAGGCCGTACAAGGCGGCTTCGTCAATTTTTATGCGCAGGACGCGATCACCCCCTACATCGCCCTGGCCGCGCGCGGTCCGTGGGTGGTCACGCTCAAGGGCGCGGTGCTGTACGACGCCGGCGGCTACGGCATGCTCGGCTTCGGGCATACGCCAGCGCCGGTGCTCGATGCCATGGCGCGGCCGCAGATGATGGCCAACATCATGACCCCGAGCCTGTCGCAACGTCGCTTCGACCTGGCCATGCGTTCGGAAATCGGCCAGCGCCGCGCGCGTTGCCCCTACAGCCACTTCATGTGTCTCAACTCCGGCTCCGAAGCCGTGGGCCTGGCCGCGCGCATCGTCGACATCAACGCCAAGCTGCAGACCGACCCCGGCGCGCGGCATGCCGGCGGCACGATCAAGCGCGTGGTGGTCAAGGGCAGTTTCCATGGCCGCACCGACCGCCCCGGGCTGTACTCGGATTCAAGCCGTCGCACCTACGTGCAGCACCTGGCCAGCTATCGCGACGAAGACAGCGTCATCGCGATCGCTCCCTACGACGAGCAGGCGCTGCGCCGGGCGTTCGGCGAAGCCGCGCAGAATGGCTGGTTCATCGAAGCAGTGTTCCTGGAGCCGGTGATGGGCGAAGGCGACCCCGGCCGCGCCCTGCCGCCGGCGTTCTATGCCGCAGCGCGTGAACTCACCCGCGACCACGGCAGCTTGTTGCTGGTCGATTCGATCCAGGCCGGCCTGCGCGCGCACGGCGTGCTTTCGGTCACCGACTACCCGGGCTTCGAATCGCTGGAAGCGCCGGACATGGAGACCTACTCCAAGGCGCTGAATGCCGCGCAGTACCCGCTGTCGGTGCTGGCGCTGACCGCGCATGCCGCGCAGATCTACCGCAAGGGTTGCTACGGCAACACCATGACCAGCAACCCGCGTGCGCTGGACGTCGCCTGCGCCACCCTGGCCATGCTGACCCCGGCCATCCGCGCCAATATCCGCGAGCGCGGCATCCAGGCGATGGAAAAACTGGAAAAGCTGCGCGCCGATCTCGGTGGGCTGATCACCAAGGTCCAGGGCACCGGGCTGCTGTTCTCCTGCGAGCTATCGCCGCAGTTCAAGTGCTACGGCGCTGGCTCGACCGAAGAGTGGCTGCGCGAGCACGGCATCAACGTGATCCATGGTGGCGAGAATTCGCTGCGCTTCACCCCGCACTTCGCCATGGAAGCCGAGGAGCTTGACCTGCTGGTCGAGATGGTCGGCAAGGCCTTGCGCGAAGGGCCGCGGGTGGCCCAGGCGGCCGCGGCCTGACGATGGGCGGCTTCGCTCCCCGGGGCTGAAGCCCCTCCTACAGAGGCAACTGCGTGCACTGTAGGAGCGGCTTCAGCCGCGACCGCAATCCGGCAGATCGCGGCGATCCCTCTACTCCGCGCAATCCTTCAACCGCAACGCCTTGGCGATATCCCGCCAATCGAACGCGGCCACCGCCTGGTCGTCGTGCAGGGCGTAGAACACGCCCTTGGGGAAACGCGCGTCGCCGCGCGTGTCCAGCCATACGCCATCGGTATTGGCGGTGACCCGGCCGCTGAAGGCGCCGAGGTGCTTCAGGGTACGGCGGTCGAACACATGGAACAGGCTGCGGTCCTTGAACTGGTCGGTGGCGATCCAGTAGCCGCTGCCATCGGCGCATTGCAGCAGCGCCATGCCCTCGGCCTGGGCCCGGAACAACCCGGCGCCGATATTGCGGCCGCGATAGCGCCCGTCCAGGCCGTACTCGCGCAGCTGCGTGCCGACCGCCACGTCTTCCTCGGCAATCATCAGGCGGTCGTTGGCCACATCGCCAAACACCGACTCGGCAATGCGCACCGCGCCCTGCTCGCCGGTGTCGCCAAAGCTGCCCACGAGCTTGCCCTGCCAGCGCCCGCCGGCACGCTCCAGCCGGAAGCGCTTGAAGCGCTCGCCGAGAGCGGCCAGCGGCGGCGGTACGTCCTTGTTGCCCGACGACATGTAGTTGTCGCTGACGATCACCTCGTAGCCACCGTCCAGCGCGCGCACCCAAAGCCCATACGGCTCACGCAGCACGTCCTGGCCGAATGTCGCCAGCGGTTCGAAGGTCGGCAGCGCAAGCAGCTGCACGCGATGGTTGTCGCGCTCGACCACCAGCAGGAGGTCGTCGATCACCGCCACGCCATTGGGCCGGTTGAATTCGCCGGGCGCGACGCCCTTGCCGCCGATCGTGCGCATGCGCACGCCACTATTGCCGTCGAACACCGCCAACTGGTGCGTGCCCTTGGCGGTAGCGATCAACCAGCGGCGGCCGTCCGGCGCGCGCCACGAGGCGGGCGAATCGAGGTTCTCGGCCGGCGTGGAAGGCGTGACGAAGACTTCGCTGACTACCGCGTGCGCCACCCCGGCCTTGGCCAGCAAGGCGTCGCCACCCTGCTCGTCCGGCTCGCGATCGGCCGCCGTAGGCGGTGTCGATGCGCAGCCGGCGGCCAGCGCCATGACGGCCAGCACCAGCACCCCGGCGCTGCGCCGGTAAGCCGCCCTCACAGGGCCACCTTCAGGCCGAGGGCGTAGGTACGGCCATACTCCTCGTTCTGCAGGGTGCGCGAGCGCACGCCCTGGTAGAGCTCGAGCGGTTCGTCGAGCAGGTTCTGCGCTTCGAAGTAAACGCTGACCGCGTCGGTAATGCGGTAATCCATGCTGAAATCCAGTTGGGTATTGGGCGCGACGTAGATGTCGTAGGCGCTGCTGTCGCCGATCGTGTCCAGGTACTCGCTGCGATGCACGGCAGCCACGCGTGCGCTGAAGCCGTACTTCTCGTAGCCAAGGTGGGCGCTGTAGAGGTTCTTGGAGGCGCGCGGCAAGGTGAAGTCATCGCCTGCGCGCTCGGCCAGGCCCGGATCGAAATCGGTGTCCAGCCAGGTCGCGCTGAGGCCGACCAGCAGGCCGTCCCAGCCTTCGGGCAGGAACGCGAGCTGCTGCTGCCAGTTGAACTCGGCGCCATAGACCTTGGCCTGGTCGCCATTGATCACGCGGGTCACGTCGAAGCCGGGGTATTGCGGATCGTCGTTGCTGAAGGTCTGCACGATGTAGTCGTCGATCGACTTGTGGAACAGCCCCAGCGAGACGATGCCGGTCTGGCCCAGGTACTTCTCCACCGAGAAGTCCAGGTTGGTCGACTTGTACGGGTCGAGTTCGGGATTGCCGACATCGACCTCTTCGTCGTCGCGGTTGACGGTCAGGCGCGGGGCGATATCGCCGAACGCCGGACGCGAAAGGGTCTTGGTCGCGGCAAAACGCAGCACCCAGTCTTCACCGGCGTCGTAGCGCAGGTGCAGGCCCGGCAGCACGCTGGTGTAGCTGCTGCTGGCGCGGGTCGGGGTCACCGTGTAGCTGCGCCCGCCATCGGCCACATCGACCGCATTGCCGCTGGCGCGGAACTGGGTGTTCTCCATGCGCACGCCGGCGATGATCCGCAGCGCATTGATATCCCAGGTGCCCATCGCGTACGCGGCCAGCACATCCTCGCTGGCCTGGTAGTCCTCCGACAGGCGGGTAACGGCATTGGCGCCCACGTCCTGCGGACGCTGGCTGTACTGGCTACCGTTGGCGGCCCAGAAACGGCGCATCTCGGCCGAGCTCAGGCTTTCGCCCAGGGTGCCGCCACGGTGTTCCGGCGCGGCCGTCGTCCACGGGCCGATGTCGATATCCGGGCCGTTGCGCAGCTCCTGCTCGTCGGAATTGACCTCGCGCTCGCGCCAGCGCCCGAGCACGCCGAACTTGTAGCTGGCCTGGTCGGCATCGAAACGCACGTTGATCTGCGCGCTGCGCTCGCTATCGTCGACCTGCTTGGGCGACAGCACGAAACGGTCGAACTCGAAGTTGTCGTTGCTTTCCCAGCCGGCATCGGAGAAATCCAGGGTCGGGATGCGATGGTTCTGGTCGATGACGACCGAATCGATGTCGTCGCCGCCATATTCGAAACGCGCTTCCTTTTCGTCGTTCACGCGCTCGCGGGTCTTGGTGTAGCCGACCTTGTAGTCCAGCGTCGCCGCCGTCAGGCGATTCTCGCCGCCGAAGCTGGCGGCCAGGGTGTCCTCGGTCTTGGTGCGGTAGCGCACGCGCTTGGTGATCGCATCGGCCGGCAGGTCGCTGACGGTGAAGCTGCCATCGCCATTGCTGGCAATGTCGCCGTCGCCGAGGCCGAAGACCGTGTTCTGCCGGGTCTCGGCGTCCTCGAACTTGCTGTACAGGGTGCGCAGGTAATAGCGATTGTCCGCGTCCGGGCGCCAGTCCAGGTTGAGGTTGGCGCCAATGCGGGTGCGCTCGATGTAGTACTTGCGGCGCTGCACCTCGGTGGCGACCAGGTCGTCCGGGCGGTCTTCGTCGTACTCGTCGTATTCGACCTCGGTGTTGTCGGACTGGAACTCGCGGTCCTGGTAGTTCACGCCCACCGCAATGCCGAAGCTGTCGTTGAAGATATCGCTGTAGTTGAACGCCGCCTTCGGGCTGGTCTTGCCGCTGAGCGACTGGTGGCTGGCCTCGAGGCTGCCGCGCAGGCTACGGCCATCGCGGTCGAACGCCGAGACCGACTCGACCTGGATGGCGCCGCCGATCGAATCGCCCGGCATGTCCGGCGTCGGTGCCTTGATCACCTTCAGGCGTTCGGTGGAGTCGGACGGAATCACGTCCAGCGGGGCCGAACGGCTGGAATCCTCCGGCGTGCCCATGGCGATGCCGTCGATGGTGACGCTGTTGAGCGCCGCATCCAGGCCGCGGATCACCACATAGCGGCCCTCGCCCTGGTCGCGGGTGACGCTGACACCTGGCAGGCGCTGCAGCGACTCGGCCACGTTCTTGTCCGGGTAATCGCCCATGGCATCGGAGGAGACCGCATCGAGGATGGCCTGCGCATCGCGCTTGAGCTCCACCGCGCGTGCCTGCGACTCCGCCTGCGGGCGCACTTCGATGCGGTCCAGGTCGGTCGCCGCGGGCGCGCCCGCAGCGGCCGCCAGCGCCGGTGCCGCGATCGCGGACAAGGTCACCGATATGGCGAGGAACAACGGCTTGCGGTTGGTAGGCACTGTGCATCCCCAGAGGTGTCAAGAATGGGTGTGCACGCTATTTCCACCAGGTTGCAGCGCCATGACACCGGGACGACTGGCGCCCGCCGGTGTGCGCCGTCTGGCAGTTTCGGCGCACTCTCCGGCACACTGTGGGCATCCTTCCGTCATCGATCCGCCATGAAGACCGTCGAAGTCCGCCACCCGCTCGTCCAACACAAGATCGGCCTGCTGCGCGACGCATCGCTGAGCACCAAGGGTTTTCGCGAGCTGGTGACCGAGCTCGGTTCGCTGCTGGCCTACGAGGCCACGGCCGATCTCGACACCGAGGCCTACACGATGGAAGGCTGGGCCGGCCCGGTGCAGGTGCAGCGCATCGCCGGCGCGAAGATCACCCTGGTGCCGATCCTGCGCGCCGGCCTGGGCATGCTGCCGGGCGTGCTTGCGTTGATCCCGGCTGCACGGGTGAGCGTGGTCGGGTTACAGCGCGACGAAGAAACCTTGCAACCAGTGCCGTACTTCGAACGCCTCACCGGCCGCCTGGAAGAGCGCGATGCGCTGATCCTGGATCCAATGCTGGCCACCGGCGGCACGTTGATCGCCACCGTGGCGATGCTCAAGCGCGCCGGCGCACGGCGGATCAAGGGGATTTTCCTGGTCGCCGCGCCGGAAGGCTTGCGGGCACTGGAAGCGGCGCATCCGGACGTCGAGGTGTATACCGCGGCGATCGACGAGCGCCTCAACGAGAAGGGCTACATCCTGCCGGGCCTGGGGGATGCAGGCGACCGGATCTTCGGCACGCGCCTTTAATTGGTTTTCGGCGCGGCTGGCGGCGTCAGCGATTGCAGCGCCGCCGCGACATACACCAGCGGCGCATTCCAATTGATCGCTACCTCATTGCTGGCGTAGCTGCAGGTATCGTCGAGCCAGGACAACGCCGGCAAGTTGCTCGGGTAGCGGACCGCACCGCACTCCTTGCTGTCCTGCTGGCCCGGGTTCGGCCCGCCGGACAACCACCCCGGTACCGGCGCATCGACCCCATCGGCCTCCGAAGGACGATGGTGGATATGCATCGGCGTGCGCACCCCCTGCCCGGTAACGAACGACACCCCCAGCGGATTGCGCCCGAGCACATAGTCCAGCTGCGACTGCGCCGCATCCAGTTGCTCGCGCCCACCGCCAAGGCGATACCCCTGCAACAGGATCATCGCCTGGTTCAATACATCCGCATTGCTGCCCCAGCGGAAGTCTTCCTTCTGCGTCGCCACGCGCCACGGCGATAGCTGCCACTTTGCCGCCAGTGCCGCGGCAGTCGATCCCACGGCCGTCTTCACCCGCGCGCGCGCCGCATCGTCGGGCAGGCGCTCGGCGGCGGCGGCCAGCGAAATCCAGCCCAGGCTGCCGACGTTGGCCCATGAAGGCACATCGGGGGTTGCGGCGTAGCGCTCGAAGGTCTGGAAATAGGTCTTTTCGCCGGTGAGCAAATACAACTCGGCCGCCGCCCAGGCGAATTCGTCGGCGAACTTGTCGTCGTTGTAGCCGCCGGTCTTGACGTCATCCGGCTGCACGTAGGCCACGGCCGGATGCACCAGCGCCCAGCCCCAGGCCGCCTCGGCCGCCTTGCGCATGCGCGCGGACAGACCCGGGAACTGGGTTTGGTAGGGCGCATACACGCGACTGGCCTTGGCCATCAACGCGGCGAAATCCAGCGTGGCCGCAGTGCCTTTGCCGATCATGTAGCGGCGCGCGGTGGCCTGCGCCGGCATGACACTGCCGTCGAAACTGAGATTGCTGAGCTTGTGGTAGACCCCGCCATCGCCCGGGTCCTGCATCGCCAGCATCCATTCCAGGTTCCACAGCGCCTCGTCGAGGATATCGGGCACCGCGTTGCCGCTTTCCGGAATATTGATGTCGCGGCCGCGGAAGAACGCCGGGTAATGCTCGAACGCAGTGAGCAACGTCCAGGTGGAGATGCCGGAATTGACCACGTACTTGTTGTAGTCGCCGGCGTCGTACCAGCCCTTCGGCGCCGACACCACCGTGCCGGCCGGGCGACCGGGCGAAGCAGCCGAAGGATGGATTTCGACCTCGGTGTCGGGATGTCCGGCGGCGCGCGCGTAGGGGCCGGCATGCGCGGCGTCGAGCGCGAAGCTGGCGCGGTTGTAGTAGTAGGCCTTGAGCGCGGCGTCGGCCAGGCCGGCGTAGGCGCCGGGGTCGATGTTGAAAGGATCGGAGGCTGGCAGGCCGCGTACTTGCAGGCGGTAGCGACCCGGAGCGACGAGCGCGCTGAAATCGGCGACCGCGGCACTGCGGCCCGCTGGTTCCCAAGTTGCCGGCGCGCTCGTTTGACCGCGCAGCACCACGCGGCCGTTGTCTGCACGCACGACGCTGAAGGTGGAAGGGGCGTCATCGCCCTCGACGATCGCCAGCTTGCGCGCGCCGGGCGCGAAACCGAGCTGGTCCAGACGGATGGCCGCCGGTGCGGCGAGGGCTTGGCCGGCGGCGGCGAGCAGGCAGCAGGCGACAGCGGTGCGGCGGGAGAATTTGGACATTGGCGAAAAGCGACCGGAGAAACCCGATCCTGCCCGGAGGTGGCCGGCGGTTGCAACCGGTCCACTTCGCTCGCCGCGGCTGCCATCCGACAGCCCGCGACGCCAATCGTCACGCCAGCAACGGCGTGAACAACGTCCGCGCCCGCAGCTCGGCCACTTCGTGCGTGGTGCCAAAGCGCCCACGCTCGTCGCGCACTACCTGCGCCAGGGCGCATTGCGGGTCGTGGGTAAAGAACAGGTGCACGTTGCGCGCGAGCTTGTCTTCGAGGAAGGCACGCTTCTCGTCGATCAGCAATTCGGCGTTGCGGTCGTAGCCCATAGTGATCGGCACGTGCACCCAGGAGCGGCCGGGGATCAGGTCGGCGCAGAACGCCACCCCGCCATGCGCGGCGCCATCGCCCCGCTCCGGCCCGACGATCTCGGCCAGCATCAGGCCCGGCGTGTGGCCATCGCTGAAACTGAAGCGCACCGATTCGCCCAGCGCGCGCGAATGAGGCCCATCGACGATCTCCAGGCGGCCGCTGCGCTCGAGCAATCCTGGCAGTTCGGCAATGAAGCTGGCACGGTCGCGCGGATGCGGCTGCAGTGCCCGCTGCCAATGCGCGGCGCCGACCAGGAAGGTCGCGTTCGGGAACAGCAGTTCGGGTTCCCGGCCTTCGCTCCACGGTGCCAGCAAGCCGCCGGCATGGTCGAAATGGAGGTGGCTGAGCACCACCACGTCGATGTCTTCGTGTTCGAAGCCGGCCTCGCGCAGCGAATCGATCAATACGTGCCGCGCTTCCTGCACGCCATAGCGCTCGCGCAGTTTCGGTTCGAAGAACGCGCCGATGCCGGTTTCGAACAGCACCGTCTTGCCGCCCAGCGGGCTGGCCAGCAGCGCGCGACAGGCCAGCTCGATCCGATTGTGTTCGTCCGGCGGCGCCCATTGCGACCACATTGCGCGCGGCGCATTGCCGAACATCGCTCCGCCATCGAGCTTCTGGCTGTTGCCGCGAATCGACCACAATTTCATCGCTGCCTCCGTTGCCGCCACCACGCTCAGCGCGTGGCCGCCGCCTGTACCTGCGCGCTGCCGACCGGGTTGCGCGGATCGCTGCCGCCCCGCAGGACATTGCCGCGCAGGTCCCACTCCACGGTCTGCATGTTGCCCCAGACGTGGCTGGAACCGCGCCCGCCGGCGGCGCTGTCGCCGGGTACATCGACGTTGTGGCCCAGCTTGCGCAGGCCGGCCACGACTTCCGGGGTGAACGCGCCGCTTTC
>DATCVI010000076.1:0-40750 GCA_036566925.1 Stenotrophomonas sp. | reverse complement strand
TCGCCGCCGTTGAAGGCATTGTTGACCAGGTCGCGGGTCTTGCGGCGGTCGGTCAGGCTGACGCCGAACTTGACGTGATCCACGTTCCACTTGCCCAGGAACAAGTCGCCGCTCAACGTACCGCCGTTGATCTCGTCCTGGATATTGTCACCGGACAAGCCGAAGTAGTGGGTGTCGAAATCGCTCTCGTTGAAGTCGCCGTTCTCCAGCCCCTGGATCCACTCGCGGCCATCGTCGAAATTGATGCCGACGTTCGGCACGGCCTGGCCGCTGAGCGAAATATGCGCGCTGTTGGGCTGGTTCATGCGCAGCACGACGTAGGTATCCAGGCCGCCGGAAGTACGCTGCGAGGTCGAACGGTAGAAGTCGCCGGTGATGGCGAAGTCGTCGCTTACCTGCCAGCGCGCGTTGGCGCCGTACAGGTCGGTGTCGACCACGCGGTAGGTGGTCTGGTTGAGCAGCTCCGGATTAAGCCGCATCTCCGGGTCCGGGTTGGTCATGTCGAAGCTGGTGACGATGCCGTTGTTCACCTGGATGTTCGACCAGCGGCCGGGCGAGAACAGCGGGTAGTAGGACTGCTGGTAGCTGACCTGCGGCGAATCCAGCTTGGTCTTGAGGCCGTCGATGGTCAGGCGAAAGCTGTCGCTGGGTCGCCATTCGAACTTGCCGGTGTAGGCACGACGCTTCTTGTCTTCCATGATCGAACCAACCCGGAACTGCCCGGGGGCGATCAGGCCGTATTCGTCGGGGTCAAGTTCGCCATTGTCGTTGAGGTCGATGTTGCCGCCCCAGGCATTGCCGCCC
Organism: Stenotrophomonas sp.; assembly: GCA_036566925.1. Classification (GTDB taxonomy): domain Bacteria; phylum Pseudomonadota; class Gammaproteobacteria; order Xanthomonadales; family Xanthomonadaceae; genus Stenotrophomonas_A. The sequence continues at coordinate 39,946 of DATCVI010000076.1, read as the reverse complement.
CAGCTCGGGTCGCTCGGATCCGGGTTGCGGGTCCAGCCGCCGTCGTTGCCGGCCACGTCGGTGCGGTCGGTACGGTCGGCATAGACCGCGCCGAGCAGGATGCCGACCGTGTCGTCGGCGAAGGTGTTGCTGTAGACGCCCGAGTACTTGGTGCCGTTGAGGTCGGACATGGTGTTGCGATCGCCTTCCACGCGCAGGACCGCGTGCTGGCCCTTGTCGTCGAACGGACTGGCCGAGCGCAGGTTGACCAGGCCGCCGATGGCGCCTTCGGTCAGCCCGGCCTCGGCACCTTTGATGACGTCGGCGCCGCTGATCACATCGGCCGGCAGCACGTCGAAGGCGAAGTCGCGGCCGGGCCCATCCGTCGCCAGGATGCGACCGTTGAAAGTAGTAAGCGTGTATTCGGGGCCTAGGCCGCGGACGCTGACCGACTGGCCCTCGCCGCCGGCGGTGCGGCTGATCGCCACGCCGGTGATGTGGCTGAGCGAATCGGCGACGTTGTCGTCCGGGAACTTGCCGAGCTCCAACGCGGTGATCGAGTCCTGCACGGTCGAGGCGCTGCGCTTGAGTTCGACCGAACGCGCCAGGCTGGCGCGTACGCCGGTGACGGTGACCGCATCCAGCGTGGTCGCATCGGTGGCGGGGGCGGGATCGGCGGGCGCCGAGTCCGGGGCGGTCTGCGCGAGGGCGCCAAAAGGCATCAGCAGGGCCAGGGTGATGCCTCGACAAAGCATCGTGCGGTGTAGCGGTGCAGTCTCCACGGGTCTCTCCTCCCAAGACGGTGATAACTTGCTAGCTAAGACAACGAAACCGAGCGTATCGGATGTTTCGTTTTGTAGCAATAGCGAAATTTAACGAAATGACTCATACTCGCGCCCGACAAGGAGGGACCCCATGTCCGTAACCCGCGACACCAGCCAACGACGTCTGCAGATCAGCGAATTGGTCCGCCAGCACGGCAGCGTGCAGGTCGCCGCGCTGGCCAGCCGTTTCGGCGTCAGCATGCAAACGGTGCGCAAGGACCTTCGTTACCTGTCCGAGCGCGGCGTGATGGCGCGCGCCTATGGCGGCGCGATCGACAGCCTCGCCGTCGGCGGCACCGCGGCCGAGCCGCCCTACGAAGCCAAGCGCACCGTCCACCTCGACGAAAAGCGCCGCATCGGCCAGCTCGCCGCCACCCTGGTCAAGCCCGGCGACACCATCGCCATCGACTCCGGCACCACCGCGATGCAGTTGGCCGAAGCCCTGGCCAATGTCGAAGTCACCGTGGTCACCAACGATTTCGGCGTGCTCAGCGTGCTCAGCCCCAAGAGCAACATCCGGCTGGTGATGCTGGGTGGCGAACTGCGGCGCAAGAACATGGCCTTCTATGGCGGCCTCACGGTAGAGGCGCTCGATGCCCTGCACGTGGACCGGCTGTTCCTGGGCGTGGACGGCTTCGACCTGGAGCGCGGCATCACCACGCACTACGAGCCGGAAGCCATGCTCAACCGCAAGATGGTCGAGGCCGCGCGCCAGGTGGTGGCGATCACCGACAGCTCCAAGTTCGGCAAGATCTGCCTGCACCGGATCATCGCGCTGGGCGAGCTGGACATGCTCATCACCGACCGCGACGCCCCGGCCGAGATCCGCCAGGCCAGCGAGCAGCTCGGCTTCGAACTGCGGCTGGCCTGAGGCGGTTTTGGCGCGGCATCGGCCGCGCCGTGCCGGCACACTCAGCGCTTGCGCGCGCGAAACTCGCGCACCGCGTTGTTGTAGTAGATCTTGTCGATGACCGCGCGCGGCAGCGCCAGTCCAGGCACATCGGCCTTCACCGTATCCACGCGCTGGGTCTCGCCTGTGGCCAGGTATTGCCAGTCCGAACGCCACACCGTGTCGGCACTGCGCTTGAATTCAGCCGGATCGCCGCCCGGTTCGTAGGTCAGGTCGGTGCCGTACATCAGCCGGTCCTGGTAGCGAATGAAAAAGTCGCGCACCTTCTTGTAGTCGCGCAGCGACTGGTATTGCACCTGGCCCATGCGCGCGGCCAGGTCCACCGAGGCATTGGGGAAACGGTCCAGGAACGCGGCCAGGCGGTCGACGTCGTACTCCAGGCTGGCCATGTGCGCGCCGACGAAACGCAGCTTTGGATGCGCGGCGACGAAGCGGTCGCGGGCGGCCATTTGTGCGTCGTAGCTGGGCTGATCCGGGTGCAGGTACATGTGGTACTGCGGGTGATTGCCGAAATACTCGCGGTCGTTCTCGGTGGTCATCTGCGAAAGCGGCAGCCAGCAATTGTGCGGCTCGCCCTGGTGGCCGATCAGCGCCACGTCCAGCTCGCGCACGTACTCGGCGACCGGCGCCAGCGCGGGGTCGTCGAGCATGATGAGGTTGCCTTGCGCGTCCTTCTCCACCATGCCCACGTTCTTCCAGATCTTCACCGCGGTAGCGCCGCGGCCGACGTCCTCGCGCAGGCTGGCTTCGGCCTTTGCCGCCCAGCCTGGCTGGGTGAAGCCGTGCATAGAGAACGTTGCCGCCCAATGGATGCGGGCGGGATCGGCGCGGTGCTCCGCGAGCGCCACCTCGCGCTGCGTGTCCAGCGCCGGGAAGTCCGGATAGTCGACGTTGATGGTCATCAACTCGAAGCCGTCCTCGCGCGCGATCTCCAGGAACGCCGGGTCGGCCACGTTGTAGTGCACGTGCGCGTCGTACTTGCGGACCCGGGTGAAGTCGGCCATCCCGTAGGTGGCGGTTTCAGCCTTGGGGTCGGCCGTCTTGCCGGCGGGTGGCGCCGCCGCCAGCGCACTGCACGCCAGGGCCGCACAAAGGCCGGCCGCGAGCGCGGCGGGACGGGGATCGGGGTTCACGCGCATCGTCATCCTCCTGTGCCTCGGTAATGTAACGAAACTTAAGTACAACATATCGCAACAAAAGTGTTGCATCCAGTGCTGTCGTTGCACCAGAATCGGACTACCTTGTAGCGGGAAAGGTTATATGCCACCGATCGGACGCCGTTCCGTCCTCAAGCTCGTCAGCGGCGCCGTGGCCGGTGCCAGCCTGCCCTGGCCGGCCTTGGCCAGCCCCGGCGCGATGGCGGGCCAGGCCCACGCCGCCCAGGCCGGCGACCAGACCGTGGCGCTGACCTTCGACTCGGCGCTTCGGACCCAGGTCAGCGCTTTTGGCCAGCCCATCACTGGCTTCGACGCCAGCGAGGCGCTATTGCTGGCCGACGGCGCGGTGGAGTCCTTCACCTATCGCGACCAGCGCAGCGAGCGCGTGCGCGGCGGCAAGCAAGGCGCCGGCAAGCGCACCGTGGTTGCAGGCGTGGCTGCCAATGGCCTGGAAAAGCAGGTCAGCGCCACTGTGTTCGAGCGTTATCCGGGACTGGTCCTGTTGCAGGTGGCTTACCGCAACAGTGGCAACGCGCCGCTGGCGGTGACCGGCTGGCGCAACGCCGCCCACACCCTCGCCGCCCGCGAAGGCGGCTTCTGGACCTTCTCCGGTGCCACCCACGAAGACCGTCGCGACTGGGTCCAGCCGCTCGGCAAGGATTTCGACCAGCGCAATACCCTGGCGATGGACGCCTCCGATTACGGCGGCGGCACCCCGGTGGCGAACGTGTGGCGGCGCGACGTTGGGCTGGCCGTGGGCCATGTCGAAACCGTACCGCGCCTGCTCGACCTGCCGGTCCACGCCAGCGAAGACGGCGCGGTCATCGCGATCGAATCGCAGCAGCCGTTGACCCTGGCACCCGGCGCCACCCTGGTGACCGACCGCACCTTCCTGTGCGTGCATCGCGGCGATTTCTATCCCGCCCTCACCCAGTACCAGCGCTTCATGCGCGACCAGGGCATCACCGGGCCGCAGCCGCCGGAATCGGCGTTCGCGCCGATCTGGTGCGCCTGGGGCTACGACCGCGACTTCACTACCGAGCAGATCATCGCCACCCTGCCCAAGGTGCGCGAGATGGGCTTCGAATGGGCCGTGCTCGACGACGGCTGGCAGACCAACGAAGGCGACTGGAAGCTGGACCCGCGCAAGTTCCCACGCGGCGATGCCGACATGCGCGCCTTCGTCCAGGCGGTGAAGGCGCAGGGCCTGCGCCCGCGCCTGTGGCTGGCACCGCTTGCGTGCGACCCGGGCAGCGACGTGCTGCACGACCACCCGGACATGCTGCTGCTGGACAAGGAGGGGTCGGTACAGAAGGTGAGCTGGTGGAACGCCTTCACCCAGTGCCCGGCCTACCAGCCCACCATCGACTTCTATGTCGCCCTGACCCGCAAGGCCATCGGCGACTGGGGCTTCGAAGGCCTCAAGCTCGACGGCCAGCACCTCAACGCGGTGGCGCCCTGCTACAACCCGGCGCACAAGCACGCCCACCCCACCGACTCGTTCGAAAAGCTTGCCGATTTCTGGGCCGCCATCCACCGCGCCGCGCGCGAGGAGAACCCGCAGGCCGTCGTCGAACTGTGCCCCTGCGGCACTGCGTTCGCCTTCCACAATCTTCCGGCTACCGACCAATACCCTGCTTCCGATCCGACCTCGTCGTGGCAGGTGCGGCACAAGGGCAAGTCGGTCAAGGCGTTGTTCGGCGACAGCAGCAGCTATGCCGGCGACCATGTCGAACTCAGCGATGGCGGTGACGACTTCGCTTCCAGCGTCGGCATCGGCGCGGTGATCTCGACCAAGTTCACCTGGCCGCGCGACACCGACCGCCCGACCCAGCCGCTGCCGCCGGGCGGCTTCGTGCTGACCCCGGAGAAGGAACAGCTCTGGGGTCGTTGGCTGGAGATCTACAAGACCCACATGCTGCCCAAGGGCGAATACCGCGGCGAGCTCTACGACATCGGCTTCGACAAACCCGAAGCCCACGCCATCGCCAAGGACCGCGCCATGTACTACACCTTCTATGCCGCCGACTGGGATGGCCCGGTGCAATTGCGCGGGCTCGGCAGCGGCCGCTACGTGGTGCGCGATCTGTTCAACGACACCGAACTGGGTCACGTCGATGCGCGCAACAACCTCCTGCCGGCGCGGTTCAAGCGCTTCCTGATGCTGCAGGCGGTGCCGGCATGAGTGCCGCCCAGGGCAACGGCGGCCGCCGCTTGTGGCTGTTCTATGCGCTGGCAGTAGTGGCGCTCTGGGGGGTGTGGGGCTCGCTGTCGAGCCTGTCGGCCGAACACGGCTTCCCGGACACGCTGGTGTACTGCGTCTGGGCGCTGACCATGATCCCGCCGGCGCTGTTCGTGCTGTGGCGCGGCGGCTGGCAACTGGACCGCACGCCACGCGCGATGTTCTACGGCTTGCTGATCGGCCTGCTCGGTGCCGGTGGCCAGATGCTGCTGTTCCGTACGCTCACCCTGGGCCCGGCGTATTTCATCTTCCCGATCATTTCGCTGTCGCCGGTGATCACCATCGTGCTGTCGTTCCTGCTGCTGCGCGAGCGCACCGGCAAGCTCGGCGCACTGGGGATTGTCCTGGCGCTGCTGTCGCTGCCGCTGCTGGACCTGTCCTTCGGTGGCGGCGCGCAAGGCCTGGGCTGGTTCGCGCTGTCGCTGCTGATCATGCTGGCCTGGGGCCTGCAGGCCTACTTCATGAAGCTGGCCAACAACACCGTCAACGCCGACAGCATCTTCTTCTACATGACCGTCGGCGCGCTGGTGCTGGTGCCGGTGGCCTGGTCGATGACCGACTGGCAACAGCCGATCAACACCGGCCTGGACGGGCCGTGGATGACCGCCGCGATCCAGATCCTCAACGCCATCGGCGCGCTCGCCCTGGTCTATGCCTTCCGCTACGGCAAGGCGATCGTGGTCGCCCCGCTCACCAATGCCGGCGCGCCGCTGGTCACCGCTGCGCTTTCGCTGCTGTTCGCTGGCGTGGTGCCGGGACCGCTGAAGATCGTCGGCCTGCTGCTGGCGCTGGTCGCTTCGTTGCTGCTGGTGCTGGAGCCGGAACGACCAATCACCTCCCCCACTGCTTGACGGAATTTCCATGCACGCACTCCTGGATCTCGTCGCACGCCACCGCCAGGGCCAGCCCCTGGGCGTGACCTCGATCTGCTCGGCGCATCCGCTGGTGATCGAAGCCAGCCTGCGCCACGCCCTGGCCCACGACGTGGCGCCGGTGCTGTTCGAAGCCACCTGCAACCAGGTCAACCAGGACGGCGGCTATACCGGGATGACGCCGGTCGACTTCGTCGCCTTCGTCCACGGCATCGCCAAGCGCGTCGGTGTCGACCCGACGCGGATCGCCCTGGGTGGCGACCACCTTGGCCCCAACCCCTGGACCGCGCTGTCGGCCGACGCAGCGATGGACAAGGCCGAAGTCATGGTCGCCGCTTACGTCGCCGCCGGCTTCCGCAAGATCCACCTCGACTGCTCGATGGCCTGCGCCGGCGACCCCGAACCACTGCCGGAAGCGGAAATCGTGCGCCGCGCCGTGCGCCTGTGCGGCGCCGCCGAAGCCGCCTGGGCCAAGGCCGGTGGCGAAGCCCCGGTGTATGTGATCGGCACCGAAGTGCCGGTGCCCGGTGGCGCGCACGAATCCATCGAAGGCCTGGCCGTGACCACGCCGCAGGCCGCACTTGCGACCATCCAGGCCCACCGCGTTGCCTTCGAGGCCGCCGGCCTCGCCCCGGCGTGGCAGCGGGTGATCGCCTCGGTGGTGCAGCCGGGCGTGGAATTCGACCACCACGATGTCATCGACTACGACCCGGCCAAGGCCCAGGCGTTGAGCCAGGCGATCACCACCGTGCCCGGCCTGGTCTTCGAAGCCCACTCCACCGACTACCAGACTCGCGATGCCCTCGCCGCGCTGGTGCGCGATCACTTCGCCATCCTCAAGGTCGGCCCTGGGCTGACCTTCGCCTTGCGCGAAGCGCTGTGGGCGCTGGACGCGATCGAGGCCGAATGGATCGCGCCCGAACGCCGCGCGCGCCTGCGCGAGGTCGTGCTCGAACGCATGCAGGCGCAGCCACAGCATTGGCGCAAGTACTACCACGGCGACGCCCGCGGCTTGCATACCGACCTGCAGTACAGCCTCAGCGACCGCATCCGCTACTACTGGCCCGACCCGGCCATCGAGCAGGCACGCGAACAGTTGTTCGCCAACCTGCGCACCGATCCGCCGCCGCTGCCATTGGTTGGCCAATATCTCCCCCACGCATTGCACGCCTTGCGCAATGGCCGCTGCGACGCCGATCCGGCGTCACTGGCCATGGCCCACCTCAATGCGGTCCTCGACGACTACCACCACGCGACCCACGCAAGCGAGCTCCATGAACAGCAGTAACTACCTCGGCCTTTCCGAACCCGACCTCGTCGCCGCCGGCGCCCTGTGCACCGCGCGCGAGATCGCGCAGCAGCCGCGCATGCTCCAGCGCACCCACGCGCTGGTGGCCGGGATGCATGCGCAGGTCGCCGAGTTCGTGGCACCACTGATCCACGATCCGCGTGCCCGCGTGATCCTGACCGGTGCCGGCACCTCGGCCTACATCGGCCAATGCCTGGCCCCGCTGCTGGATCGCCAACTCGCCGCGCGCGTGGATGCGGTGGCCACCACCGACCTGGTCAGCAGCCCGCAGCTGTATCTGGATGCGGACCAGCCGTTGCTGCTGGTGTCGTTCGGCCGCTCGGGCAACAGCCCGGAAAGCCTGGCCGCGGTCGAACTGGCCGAAGCGCGCGTGCGCAATGTGCGCCACCTGGTGGTGACCTGCAATGCCGCCGGTGCGCTCAACCGCACCGGCGCACGTCACGCGCTGACGGTACTGTTGCCGGAAGAAACGCATGACGAGAGTTTCGCCATGACCTCGAGCTTCACCTGCATGCTGTTCGCTACGTTGCAGGCCTTGAGCCCGGCCGGCGCGCTGGATGCGCGGGTCGGCCCGTTGGCGGCGGCCACCGAAGCGGTCATCGCCGAGCATCTGCCGGCGCTGCGGACCCTGGCGGCGAGCGGTTGCGAGCGTGTGGTCTATCTCGGCAGCGGCCTGCTGCAGGGCCTGGCACGCGAAGCCACGCTCAAGCTTGGCGAGCTCACCAACGGCGCGGTGGCGACCTGCTTCGATAGCCCGCTGGGTTTTCGACACGGCCCCAAGACCTTCGTCACCCCACAGACCGCAGTGCTGGTATTCGTCTCCAATGATCCGCTGACCCGCCAGTACGACCGCGACCTGATCGACGAACTGCGCCGCGATGGCGTGGCCGCGCGAATCGTCGAGATCACCGCGCAGCCACAAGCCGCCGCCACTGCTTACGTGCTGGCGGTACCGGGCATGACCGACGCCACCGATGTCGACCTGCTGTTTCCCTATGCCGCGATCGCGCAGATCTTCGCCTTCCACGCCTCGCTCGCCCACGCCATCACGCCGGACAACCCGAACAAGGCCGGCACCGTGAATCGCGTGGTGCAGGGCGTGCGCATCCACACCCTGGCCTCATGAGCAGCGCGCGCTACTACCTGGGCGTGGATGGCGGCGGCACCAAGACGCGCTTTGCGTTGATCGACAGCGAAGGCCGCGTGCGTGCGCAGGCGCAACTGGGCACCACCTACCATCCGCAAGTGGGTCTGGATGGCGTGCGCGAAGTGCTCGCGCGCGGCGTGGCACAGGTGCTTGGCGAAGTGGGCGCGGATGCTTCGGCGCTGGGCTTCGCCTTCTTCGGCATCCCCGCGCATGGCGAGGACAGCGCGGTGACGCCGCTGATCGAAGCGATGCCGGCGGCGATCCTCGGTCATGACCGCTACGCCTGCGACAACGACATGGTGTGCGGTTGGGCCGGCTCGCTGGGTTGCGCCGACGGCATCAACATTGTCGCTGGCACCGGTTCGATCGGCTACGGCCAGCGCCAGGGCCGGGGTGCCCGCGCCGGCGGCTGGGGCGAGACGTTTTCCGACGAAGGCTCGGCGTACTGGATCGCGGCGCAAGGCTTGAATGCCTATTCGCGCATGAGCGATGGCCGCCAGCCGAAGGGGCCGCTGCATGCGCTGATCAACGAGGCGCTGGAGGTCGAACTGGACCTGGACGTGTGTGCGCGCATCTATGGCCAGCAGGCTCGCAGCCGCGGCGAAGTGGCGCAGTTGTCGGTCGTCGTTGCGCGCGCGGCTGAGGCCGGTGACCCGGCGGCGCGCGACATCTTCGTGCGTGCCGGGCAAGCGCTGGCGGAAATTGCCGATGCCATCCGCCGCAATCTCGGCTTCGGCACCGAGGAAATCGTACCCCTGTCCTATTCTGGCGGCGCCTTCGCCGCCGGGGAACGGCTGCTGTCGCCCTTCCACCAGGCGCTGAAGGCATTCCACGCGCGCTTCGAACTGCGCTCGCCGCGCTTCGAGCCGCACTATGGCGCGGCGCTGTACGCGGCCAAGCTGGCCGGGATCGATCCGGGCGCCATCGCCAGGCCCTAGACCAAGCCGCGGACGATCGGGCCGGATAGCCTGCCGCTTCAGGTTCAGCACCCGAGCCGCCAAGCCGGCCACGAGGCGACGTGCGCCGCGGGTGCTAGGATGCCCCCCTCGGCGATCTGCGTCGAAGCAGCCCGCGGAGGGTCGAACCAACGCAATGAGCGAAACGATGCAGGCGTCTCTGGACCAAGCCGTTCTCGAGGACATCGCCTCGATCGGCCGCATCGCTGCGGTTCCACGCATCCTGGAGACCGTGGCGCACATCACCGGGCTACGCTTTACCGCCGTCGCGCGCGTCACCGAATCGACCTGGACCGCGTGCGCGACCTATGACGACCTCGGCTTCGGCCTGGCCGCCGGCGGGCAACTGGCGTTGGAATCGACCATCTGCAACGACATCCGGCAATCGCGCACGCCGGTGATCTTCGGACACGCCAGCCAGCACCCGCTGTACTCGCGCCACCACACCCCCCGCATCTACGGCCTGGAAAGCTACGTCTCGGTGCCGATCTACCGGCCCGACGGCAGCTTCTTCGGCACCTTGTGCGCGATCGACTCGGCGCCAGCCAAGTTCGACGAGACCCACATCCTGCGCACCATGGAACTGTTCGCCGAGTTGATCGGCAACTACCTGGCCAACGAGGAACGGCTCAACCAGTCCGCGCTGGATCTGAGCGACGCCCACGACACCGCCGAGTTGCGCGACCAGTTCATCGCCGTGCTTGGCCATGACATCCGCAGCCCGCTGCAGGCGATCCGCCTGGGCACCGAGCTGCTGGACATGGAAGTGACCTCGGCGCGCGGCCGACGCCTGCTTGGCCACATGAGCAAGAGCCTGGCGCGCATCGACAACCTGGTGCACGACGTGCTGGATTTCGCGCGTGGCCGCCTCGGCGGCGGCATTCCGGTGGCGCTGCATGCCGACGAATCACTGGCCGAAGAGCTCATGCAGGTCGTGCACGAAGTGCGCGCCAGCAGCGGCCGGAACGATATCGAAGTAGACATGGCGATCGAAACCGCGGTTGTCTGCGACCGCAAGCGCATGGCGCAGCTGCTGGCCAACCTGCTCGGCAATGCCGCCGAGCACGGCACCCGCCAGGTGCCGGTGCGGCTCAGCGTGCGTGGCGATGCAGACAGCTTCGAACTGGTCGTGCGCAATGGCGGGGTGATCCCCGCAGATCGCCTGGACAAACTGTTCAATCCCTTCACCCGTGCCATCGGCGACGAGCCGCGTCCGGGCCTGGGGTTGGGACTCTACATCGCCTCGGAAATTGCCAAGGCCCACGGCGGCGTGTTGTCGGTGCGGTCAAACGCGGCGGAAGGCACGGTTTTCACCTACCGGATGAGCTGCCAGGCGCGGATCAAGCGCGAGCCGGCGCTGGACGGGATCGTGCGGCGTTGAGTGAGCGGCCGCGGCCTATTTCGGCGGCGGCGCCTGCAGCAACTGCCGCCATTCCGCTACCTGCGCCGGTTCGGTATGGCGCCGGATCAGCTCGGACAGCGCCAGGCGATACGCACTCGCCATTGCTTCGGTCGGCGCAGCCGCAACATCCGGCCGGACCCCCTCGCCTTCCCAGTTCTTGCCAGTGACCGGGCTGACCGACTCCGCATAGGGGATCGACGCAGTAAAGCGAGTGCCGATCCGGAACTCGCGTGCCGGCCGCGCTCCACCGCCGGTAGATTCGCCAACGACCGTGGCGCGTTCGCGTGTCTGCAAGGCATAGGCGAAGTCCTCCGCGGCGGAAAACGTCGCCGTCGAAGTCAGCACGAACACCGGCTTGGTGCCGCCGTAGCGCGCGCCCGGCACGTGCGGCAACGTCCAGTACTGACGCACGCGATTGTCGCGGCGGTAGCGGATGTCGTTGAGCTGCACCGGCCGGTCAAACAGATAGCTGGCCAGGAACGCCACCATTTCGGGGTCACCTCCCATGTTCTCGCGCAGATCGATGATCAGCGCGTCGGTATGCGCAACGAAGCTCATCGCCGCGCCGGCGGTGTCCTGCGCCAGGTAGGGGTAGGCGAAGATCCTGAATTTCACGTAGCCGATATTGCCGGGCAGGCGTTCCACCCGGTCGAAAGCGAAGTTGTCGCGGGCGATGGCGGGACGCCACTGTGCCAACTCGGCCGGCGAAGGGCCGTCGGCGGGCTCGTCGCGCGCGCCATCTGGGCGGTAACCGATCCACAGGTGCTTGTCGTGGCCGACCTCGCGCAGGTCGGCGGTCAGGCGGTCGGCAAATGCCTGGCCTTCGCGCAGGCTGGCGTAGTCGCCCCGGCGGTCGTGCTCACGCAGCGCCAGTAACATCGGTTCAACCATTGCCGGTGCGATGTATTCCTGTGCCAGCCGGGTGCCGAGTTGCGCGATCACCGCCTCGCGCTCGCCCGGTGTCACCGGCGGCGGCTTCGGGGCGGCTGCGGCGACACCAGCCAAGAGCCACGCCCCCATCCCGAGCAGCAACGTTCGTATACGAAAAGCCACGGCGTATCTCCCTTGCCTCGATTGCTTGCCAGCGGCGAGTTGTTCGCGAGCCAGGCGCTGCGAGGCTATCTAGTTCATCGACATCCCACAGGCCGCGCCCGCGCAGCTGAGGGTATTGAAATCCAGTATCCGCGAATGCCCCAGCTCGCCGCTGGGCCGTTGCACGCCGCGCGGCACGATGAACGTCGCCGAGTGGGCGCCATACAAGCCTGCGGGGATCTGCATCGGCTGGATCACCACATAGGTGTGCCACGGTGCGCCTTGGGCGCTGGCAATGGAAGGATCGCTGCCACTGAGCGGCGGCAGTTCATCGCCCGCGCTGGCCCTGACCGCGCTTTCCCACCCGCTCAGGTCAGCGCGCGTGGCCTCGCGCAACCAGCCCTTGGCGATCGCATCGCGCAACCCAGCTTCGCCGGCCAGCGGCTGGTTGGCCAGCTTGAATTGGTCCGGGGCCTGGCTGGCATCGGTGACCAAGGCCGCGCCACTGCCGCTGCCCACAGACACTGCGCCGTTGCGCGCCTGATAGGCCCGCGCGAGCTTGCGCTGGAAGGCGCGCTGGGCAATCGGGTTGAGCGTGGCCAAGGTGTCCTGGCTGACATAGAAGGACGGGCACGGGCCGCCCTGATCATGGCTGCCGACGATGCGCGGTACCGCCGCGGGCAGGCCCGCCAGCGCCTGGTGGTGATAGCCGGATACCATCACTGCCACGATGCGGGTGCGCGGGCTCCAGCCGATGTTCCAGACGGTGGGTTCATAAGCGCCCAGCATTAACGCCACTGGCGCATTGGGCTCATCCACCGACACGTCGATGCGGGTGGCCTCATGGTTGCTCTTCTGATCGATCTGGTAATTCAGAGGTCGTCCGCCGTAGGCGCCAGCGGCGTAAACGAGGGTGTCGGCCGGCAGTGCAGCGGCGAGCGCGTGGCAGGCGCCGGGATCGCGTTGGCCTTCGAACGGCACCAGTGGGGCAGTCGCGATTGGCGTGGCGGCGGCAGGCGTCGGTGCTGCTGCGGGCGTCGTTGGATCAGACCTGCTGGCGATCGTCGCAGCCGGCACCGGACGGGGCGGACTAGACTTTGCCACGGGCACGGCAGCTGCTGGCTGCCGCGATTGCCCAGCCTCATCAATCGCCACCACTTTCGCAGCGGGTCGCTGCAGCTGTGTCGGATAAAGCCCGGCGGCCAGGAACACCTTGGGAAACAGCGCAAGTGCTGCCCCCATCAACAGCGCATAGCCTGCCAGGATGCGCCAAAGCAGGCGCTTGGGAAAAACGAGCGAAGCCAGCATGGCCAATATCGAGAGTGCTGTGACCGGCGCTGTGAGCAACAGCACCCAGATCGTGATCTCGGGTCTGTCGGCGGTGAGTGCACTGGGCAGGATCTGCCAGGTGGGCCAGGCCGCGATCAACCCCAACGCGGCTACCCCCGCGGCATGGATACGGTCCGGCATCGGCTCGGGTTCGCTGACCGTGGGCGTCAGCCACTGCGCGGGAAGATCGCGATCCTGCAGGGTCATCACTTCACTCCTTTGAAGCGGTTGCGCGTGGCCGAAAGTAGCCGGCGCCGACGCGGCGATCGTAAGGGCGGGCAGACGGGCGCGGCAAGTACGGCCTCCCTCACCCGTCAACCGGGCGCCAGCGGCCAAATCAGAACTGAATGTACCGCCGCCTTACCGCTCCCGCATTCGTTCGGACCGGCGTAGCGTCGAAGCCGGGGCACGCCGCCCCGTCACGGAGCAGACGCATGGCCTTTGCCGCCGCTGGTCGTTCCACCCCGCTGGCCGACATCAATGTCACCCCCTTGGTGGACGTGATGCTCGTGCTGTTGATCATCTTCATCGTTACCGCGCCCATGGTCGCCCGCCCCATCACGGTTGGCCTGCCGCAAAGTGTGCCGCCGCTCGCCAAACCGCTGCCGCCGCCGGAGCCGATCCTGCTGCGCGTGGATGCCGGCAATCAATTGAGCTGGGACGGCGAATCGCTACAAGTTAGCCAGCTACAGGAACGCCTGGCCGATGCGGTGCGGTTGTCGCAGGGAACGGTGCCGGAACTCCGCATCAGTGCCGACCCGGCGTCGGAGTACCAGATGACCGCAAAGGTACTGGCCGCGGCGAAGAATGCGCGGATGGAGCGGATCGCGTTCGTCCGTTGAGAGAGGCCTCCAAGGTTCCGGCCCGCGAAGGGCCGGAACCGTTCGAGCACATCGTAGTAGGCATCGCGCTCGCGTTGGATCTGCGCCGACAGCCTGTAGAAACGCTGCGGGCTGCCATCGGCACGCACCAGCAGCAGACCACCGACAGCACGTGCGATGCGTCCGTTGCCGTCATCAAACGGATGCAGCGTGACGAACCACAGGTGGTCAAGCCCGGCCTTCAACAAAGCGGGGTCATCGTGACTGTGGTTGAGCCAGTGCAGGAAATCGGCCATGTCGTCATCGAGCCGGCTCGCGGGGGGCGCCTGGTAGTGCACGCGCTGGCGTCCGATCGGCCCGGAGACAACCTGCATCGGGCCAGCGGCATCTTCGCCTTCGATGGCACTGGTCTTGACCACGTCCTCGGTGAGCGCGGCCAGGCTGTCGGCCAGCCGGGACAGGTCGTCCCGTCCCTCCGGCCCGTCCTCGCGTTGCCACAGGCAGCGCTTTTCGCCGCTCATCATGCGGAGGTTATGGGCGGAATCCCCGCAACTTACAATCACCGCATCTTCTGCGGTTATTAGACCCTCTATTCACCGCAGGCTCGGGCCTGGAGGTCCAGCGAAGCCGATTAATGCCAACGTTCCAGCACGTCCCGGTTCGCCCGGATCATCCGTGCCAAGCGATAGCGCACATGCGGCAGGTCGGCCGGTTCGCTGTGGCGCACGATCTCCTTGATCAGTACATCCAGCTGCGGCCATAGCTGGCTGCCGTGGTGCAGCTTCTCCAGCCACGGCGGCAGCATGCATTCCAGGTGGTCCAGTTCCCGGTCCAGCTCGGTGCGGGTCGTCATGTCGATGCCCTCGGCCAATGCAGTACCAGAACATGTTCGCTGTCGTCATCGTGTAATTGGCAACGCAGGTCCGGCAGCCATCGGCCGTCCAGCTGCAGCCGCGCGGGGCCGTCATCGCGTTGCAGCACTTCGATCGCATAGGTACTGCGGCCATGCCGGTAGCGCATCCGGTAACCCTCCCAGGCCGCCGGCACGCATGGCCGCAGGCTGAGCCATTCACCTTCGCGGTGCAGCCCCAGCAAGGACTCGGTGAGCAGGCGGTACATCCAGCCGGCCGAACCGGTGTACCAGGTCCAGCCGCCGCGCCCTTGATGTGGCGCCACCGCGTAGACGTCAGCGGCCAGCACGTAGGGCTCCACCTTGTAGCGCTGGACCGCCTCGCCATCGCGAGCGTGATGGATCGGATTGATGACATCGGTCAGCGCCCAGGCCCGTTGGCTGTCGCCGAGCTCGGCGAAGGCCATCGCCGCCCAGACCGCGGCGTGGGTGTATTGGCCACCGTTCTCGCGCACACCCGGCACATAGCCGCGGATATAGCCCGGGTCGCGCGGGGTGTGGTCGAACGGGGGGTCGAGCAGTTGCACGACGCCCGCCTCCGGCTTGAACAGATGCTGGTAGAGCGAGTCCATCGCCTGGGGACTGCGCAATTCTCCGCCGGCACCCGACAAGACCGACCAGCTCTGCGCGATCGAGTCGATGCGGCACTCGGTATTGTCGCTGGCGCCCAGCGGCGAGCCGTCATCGAACCAGGCCCGGCGATACCACTGCCCGTCCCAGCCATAACGCTGCAGGTTGTCCTGCAACTGCTGCGCCTCGGCGGCGCAGTAGCCGACGAAATCGCCATCGCCGCGCGCCAACGCCAGCGGCGCGAACCGGCGCAAGGCGTCGCACAGGAAGAAACCGAGCCAGACGCTCTCGCCGCGGCCGCCGATGCCGACCCGGTTCAGTCCGTCGTTCCAGTCGCCGCTGCCGATCAACGGCAAACCACGCTCGCCCAGCCGTTCGCAACCACGGCGCAGCGCCAAGACGCAGTGATCATACAAAGAGGCCGAAATCCCGGCATCGCGCGGGAGGTCGTAATACGACTCCTCCTCGCCATTCAGGGGTCGGCCCTCGATGTACCCGACCGACTCGTCGAGCACGCCGTGGTCGCCGCTGAAACTGACGTAGCGGCAGACCGCGACCGGCAGCCACAAGTAGTCGTCCGAGCACTGGGTGCGCACACCGCGTCCCTGCGGCGGATGCCACCAATGCAGGACGTCGCCTTGCACGAACTGGTGCGCGGCGCTCAGCAGCAGGTGCGCGCGGCTCAGGGCTGGTTGCGCGTGCACCAGGGCCATCGCGTCCTGCAACTGGTCGCGAAAGCCAAAGGCGCCACCGGACTGGTAGTAGCCGCTGCGGCCGAGATAGCGGCTGGCCAGGGTCTGGTACAACAGCCAGCCGTTGGCGAGCAGGTCTACCGCGGGATCGGGCGTTTCTACCTGCAGATGACCCAGTGCCGCTTGCCAGTGGCTACGCACTGCCGCCAGCGCGTGCTGCGCGTGTTCGCTGCCACGCGTGGCGGCCGCCAGTTGCTCAGCCTGTTCGCCGGTACGGGCGGCACCGAGGCGAAACACGGTTTCAAAGGTTTCTCCGGCAGCCAGGTCGATCGGCACCTGCAGCGCGGCGCAGGGATCCAGGCCGGCGCCACAACGGCCGGACAGGCGTTCGCGTCGCAGCGCCGCCGGTGCCGCCGGGTCACCATTGCGGCCGAGGAACTCGCTGCGGTCGGCGGTATGGCTACGCGTGGGCGCATCGACATCGAAAAACGCCACGCGCCCCTCGAACTCGCTGTTGTACGGGTTGCGCGCGATCACTGCGCCGCCGACATCGACATCGCTGACCACGTGCATGCGCGAACGCGCGCGGATATCGCCCAACACCCACTCCACGTAACCCGTCGCACTAAGCCGGCGCGCACGCCCGGAGAGATTGCGCAAGCGCAGCAGCGAGTACTTCACCGCCTGCTCCAGGTCGACGAAGACCCAAAGCTCGCTGGCGATGCCATCCTCGACATGCTCGTACACGCTATAGCCGAAACCATGCCGCGTGCGGTACAGGCCGGTGCCGCGACAAGGCAGCGCGCTCGGCGACCATATCGCGCCGGTGTCCTCGTCGCGCAGATAGAACGCCTCGCCGGCACTGTCGGTGACCGGATCGTTGTGCCAGGGCGTCAGCCGGAACTCGTGCGCGTTCTCCAGCCAGGTATAGCCACAGGCACTCTCGCTGAGCACGCTGCCGAACTGGGCATTGGCGATCACGTTCGACCACGGCGCCGGCGTACGCTGGTCGTGCTCCTGCTCGATGACGTACTCGCGGCCGTCCGCGGCAAAGGCGCCGATGCCGTTGTCGAACAGCCGCACACCCGGATCGACAGCGCCCCAAACCGGCTCTTCGCTATCGGTAATCGTTGGCGGCTGCCGCTGCGGTAGCGGCAGCTCCGCCGGCACTGTCGCCGACAGCGCCGGCGGCAACGCCCGCTCCAGGGCCGGGTAACGCTCCAGCTGCGCCGCCAGGCTGCCGTGCTGGTCGCTGATGATCGCGCGCGCCACCGACTGCAGCAGCACGCGGTCCTCGTCGGACATGTGTTCGGCCGGGCGCACGAAAATGCCGCCGGGGCGATCGAGCACGTTCGACTCCGGGTCCGAGGCCACCATGCCCACGATCTGGTCCTGCAACTGCTGCCGATACCCGGCCTGGCTCTCGTTCCAGATCACCAGGTCCACGCGCAGACCCTTCAGGCGCCAATAGGCATGGGCCTGCACCATCTGCCGCACCAGTTCGATGTTGTCGCTGTCGGAAACGCGCAGCAGCACGATCGGCAGGTCGCCTGAAATCGCGTGGCCCCACAAGCCCGGCTGGCCACGGCGATTGCGCGCCAGCAACTCCGGTTCGGCGCGCAGCAGCGGGTGGGTATACAGCACCAACCCGGCCAGGCGTTCGTACAGCAGCGCATCGGCTTGCGAGGCGTTGATCTGCCGCCGCACCACCTGGCTGTGGGTCAGGGCGAGGTCGAAGACGCGGTCGGCCAAGCGCCGGTCACGGTATTTGTCCACCAGTGCGGCGCAGGCCTCGCGCTCCGGCCCGACGCCGTAGACCATGTCGATCTGTGCGCGCTGCTCCGGTGCCAGTTCGATCCGGCAGCGGATCGCCACGATCGGGTCGAGCACCGAGCCCGCCGTGCCCGACAACGCTTCGCCTTCGCTCAGCGCCAGCGGCCGCCGCGCACTGCGGCCACGGCCGAGGAAGCGCGCACGGTCGGTCTCATAGGAAATCGCGCTGATGTCGGCGTCGTGTACCGCCACCAGGTGCAGCATCCACGGCGCCACCTCCTCGTGCGAGCGCGCGCGCCGCGTGCACAGCAGGGCCTGCTTGTCGGCCAGGATCTCGCTCTGCACGAACAGGTTACCGAACGCCGGGTGCATTTCATCGGCCAGCGCTGGGGCCAACACGACCTCGGCGTAGGTGGTGATCTCGATCACGCGGCGCTGGCGCGAGCGGTTGGTGATGCGCAGGCGCCGCAGTTCGACGTCGTCCTCGGCCGAGATCGCGATCTCCAGGTGGGTGTCATAGCCCTGGTGGCGACCGCGGAATTCGGCCTTGGCATCGGAGAAGATGGCCTCGTAGCCCTCGACCTCGACGCAGGTCGGTTGGTGCGTCGCCGACCACACCTCGCCGCTGCCGACATCGCGCAGGTAGCAGAACGTGCCCCAATGATCGCGCGTGCTGTCCTCGCGCCAGCGCGTGACTGCCATCTCGCGTTGGCGGCTATAGCCGCCACCGGCATTGCTGAGCATGCCGTGGTAGCGGCCGTTGGACAGCAACTGCACGCCCAGGCGGCTGCGGTCGGGGTCGCGGATGACGCGCAGCGGGGTCTCGGCATCGGCGGACGTATTGCGGTTGCCGGCACTCTCCACCGGGTGCGGATGGAACACCCCGGTGCGCGGCACCCGCTCCTGCAGCAGCAGCAAAGTGGCCTGCACTTGTGCATCGGCAACGAAGCGCTGCTGCATCGGCTGGCCGCACAACAGATAGTCCATGGCCAACAGCGCCATACCCTGGTGGTGCGACATGAACGAGCGCACCAAGACATGCGATTGCCCGCGCGGCACGCGCGCCGGGGTGTAGTCGATCGCCTCGTACAGGCCGAAGCGGCCACCGAATCCCTGGGCGGAAAGCCGCTGCAGGTTCTCGCACGCCGGCACCGGCGCCACCATCAACGCCATCGCACTCGCGTACGGGGCGATGACCAGGTCCTGGGCCAAGCCGCGCTTGAGGCCGAGCCCGGGCACGCCGAAAGCACGGTATTGGTAATTGAGCCGCGCATCGACCGCGTTGTAGCCGGACTCGGACACGCCCCAAGGCACGCCTCGGCGGCTGCCGTAGTCGATCTGCGCGCGTACGACCTGCTGCGCGGTGCGGTCGAGCAAAGTGTCCGGATAGCTGGGCATTACCAGCTGCGGCATCAGGTACTCGAACATCGAGCCGCTCCACGACAGCAGCGCGGCGGCACCCTCCACTTCGGTCATCATCCGCCCCAAGGCGAACCAGCTCTCCTGCGGCAACTGGCCCTGGGCAATCGCCACGAAGTTGCACAGGCGCGCTTCGGAGGCGAGCAGGTCGTATTGGCTGGCGTCCAGCCGCCGTTCGTCGACGTTATAGCCGATCGCCAGCAGATGGCGGGCGCGGTCGTAGAGGAAGTCGTATTCCATCTGCGCGAGCTGGCCAGCCAGGTGTGCCAGCCGTTCCATCTGCAGGATGCGTTCGCCGGCGCGGGCCTGCAGCGCGACATCGGCCTCCTGGCGACGCAGTTGCCGCAGCGTGGGGATCAACCCGCCCTCGCCCGCTTGCACGCCCGACGCCGGCAGCCACCGCTGCAGTTCCGCCTGGGCGGCGATGCAGTCGTGCAACAGCGCAAGTGCGCAACGCTGCGGTTCGCCGCCGCCGACGGCCAGCGCGACAATCGCCTCGGCGCTATCGCAAAGGCCGGACAGCGCCTGATCGATAGCCGCCAGACCGCGATTTTCCGGTCGCTGCAGCGCGGCCAGCCGTTCGCCGAAGCTCGCGCAGGGACCCGCCAGCGTGGGCTGCGCGGCGGCAGCTTCCTGCACCAGGCCGAACGTATCGGCCAGGCCTTCGAACAGCCGTGGCGGCACGACCGGGGCATCGATCATCCCCAGCAAGCCCTGGCGTAGCGTCAGCAGGTGCCCGGCGAGGTTGCCGCTGTCCACGGTGGAGACGTAGCGCGGCGGCAGCGGCTGCAGGGTCTGGGTGTCGTACCAGTTGAGGAAATGCCCGCGATGGCGCGGCAACGATTCCAGCGTGCCGAGGATCTTGCGGCAGCGCTCCAGCACCTCGCCGGCCGGCAAATAACCGAGATCGTAGGCGGCCAGATTGGCCAGCAGCGCCAGGCCGATGTTGGTCGGTGATGTGCGATGGGCGAGGACCGCCGCGGGATACTCCTGCAGATTGTCCGGCGGCAGCCAATGATCGTCTTCGCTGAAATGGGTGGCGAAGAAATCCCAGGTGCGTCGCGCCAGCCGGCCGAGGAAGGCCACCTGCGTCGGCGCCAGTTCGGCGCCACGTTGTGGCGGTGGCTGGCCCAGCCAGGCCATCAGCCAGGGCGACAACGCCCAGCCCAACAGCAACGGCGCCGCCGCCCACAAGGCGGCAGGGGCCACACGCAGCAGGGCGAGCCCTACGCCGAACGCAAACAGCGGTGCGATCGCCATCGCCCGCCACTCGGCATGGCGACCAGCGCGCAAGGCGCGGTCCACTTCGCTGGAAGGATTCCACTGCAACAAGTGGCGCCGGCTGACCAGCGTTCGCCACAGCGTGCGGGCGATGGCCGAAAGACTGAACGCCGCTTCGTACGGCAGGCAGGCCACCGTGACCGCCGCGCGTTGCAACTGTCGCCCGGTGCTGCCGGCGACCTGGCGCAGGTGCAGGGCAAGCGTTGAATCTTCCGGCGGATGCAGCGCCGCGTGCAGCGCCGGCAACAACACCGGCCCGAGCCACAACACCAGCAACCATAGCGTCCAGGCCAACGGCTGTGGGGAGAGGCACCAGCCGGCCACCAACAGCACGACCATGGCCGGCGGCACCAGGCTGCGGCGCAGGTTGTCGAGCAACTTGCCGCGCGACAGCCACGACAGCGGATTGCGTTCGTAGCCACCCTCGGCCAACGGTACCCAGGGCAGCAGCCAGGGCCACAGCTGCCAGTCGCCACGGATCCAGCGCGAGCGCCGGCGGGCATCGCCGAGATAGCGCGCCGGGTGGTTCTCGAACAGCTGCACATCGCTGATCAACCCGGCGCGCGTGTAGCACCCTTCCAGCAAGTCGTGGCTGAGGATGCGGTTGCTGGGAAAGCGCTCGGCCAGCACCGCCTCGAACGCGTCGACCTCGTAGATGCCCTTGCCGATGAACGAGCCCTCGGCAAACAGGTCCTGGTACACGTCCGACACCGTGCCGTTGTAAGGATCGATGCCCGGCTCGCTGCCGAACATCCGCGCGTAGCGCGACTCGGCACCGCCGCTCATGCTGCTGCCCATGCCGGGCTGGAGAATGCCGTAGCCGCGTTCAACCCGGCGCTTTTGCGGGTCCATTCGCGGCTGGTTCAGCGGATGCGCCATCGCCGCCACGCACTTGCGCGCCGCATCGCGCGGCAGCTGGGTGTCGCTATCCAGGGTGATTACATAGCGCACGTTGGCCAGGACCGCGGTCATGCCGCTGATCCGCGCGAAGTCGGTGCCCGAAGGCTCGCCCGGATGTTCGCTGCGCAGCAGCCGGTTCAGCGCCGCCAGCTTGCCGCGCTTGCGCTCGGCGCCCATCCAGCAGCGTTCGCCTTCGTTCCAGGTGCGTGGACGGTGCAACAGGAAGAAGCGATCGCCGTGTTCGGGTGCGTAGCGCAGGTTCAATAGTTCTATCTGCCGCACTGCCTGCGCCACGATGGCGGCGTCGCCCGGCATTTCCTGTTGTGGCGCATCGAGAAAATCGGTGAGCAAGGCAAAATGCAGATGCTCGTCGCGATTGGCCAGGAAGCGCACTTCCAGGGCCTCGGCCAACGTGTCGGCATCGGCGGGGCGGCCAAGCAGACTGGGAATGACGACCAGGGTGCGGCAGTCCGCCGGGATGCCACGGGAAAGATCCATCCGCGGCAGGGCTCGCGGCGGCACCTGTGCGGTCACCACCCAATTGACCAGGGCCACCCCGAGTTCGCTGAAGGCCAGCAACGCCAGCGCGACCAGCGGCCACAACAGCACGCCGGGCTGGCCGGCGCGATACAACGGCCACAACAGCGCGAAACTGAAAGCCATCGCCACCAGGGCCGCCGGCAGCAGGTAACGCCATAGCGAGGTGCGCAGCGGCGTAAAGCGAATGCGGCGTCGGCGCGTAACCGGCACCTCCGCGTCCACCTTGGCCTGCGCTTGCGCGCGGCCGTCGTCCACCAGGTAATAGCCCACATGGGTGGCAGCCTCTGGTGCCGAAGCCTCCTGCGCCAGCCCCAGCACTAGCGCCGCTACCCGCACCTCGCCCACGCCGCCACGCCGTGCCAGCCGTTCGATTACGTGGCGGTAGTGGTCGCGGGTGCCGAAGTCCATGCGCGCGTAAACGCCGGCCGGATCCTGCCGCAGCGTCCGCTCGACCACGCTCATGGTCTCGACGAACTCGCGCCAATCCATGTGATCGAGGAAGCGCAGGCTACCGATGCTATTGCTGATCGATACCTGGGTCGCCGCCTGGCGCTGGCTTTCGGCGTGGACCAAACCCTCCACGCTTTCGCCGGCCTCGGCCACCCATTGCTCGATCCACGCCGCCGGCATCGCCAGCACCGCACCGCGCCCTTGCAGGCCGCGGGTGAGTTCGGCCACGAAGGCGCCGGACAGCGGCGGGTCCGAGCGCGCCATGTCGGCCACCACCAGCACCACGTCCTTGGGGCTGGCTTCGGCGGTGTGCTTCAGCCGCCGCACCCAGGCGCCGGCACGGCGGTGATGTTCGACTTCGCGAATGACCTGCGCCGCCATGCGCCGCAGGTTGTCGATCAGCGCCAGGCGCAACATGATCGGGATCGCCCACAGCTCGCCGAGCGTGAGCGGGGTGATCGTCTGGTAGGCCGCCACGAAGCGGCTCAGCACCGCCGCGTCGATGCGGCCATCGCTATGGGCGATCGCCTCGCTGGCCAGGTCGTAGACCCGGGGCAGCCCTGCCGACGGCCCACGCTCCAGGTTCGGCAATTCTCGGCTGTAGCCAACCGGCAGATGCCGGCGCGCCATCCGCATCTGTTCTTCGACCAGGTAGTAGTTGTCCAGCAACCACTCGCCGGCGGGGTTGATCCGTACTTCGTCCTGGGCCATGCGCGCCAGCGTCACCGCGGCGGCATCGAGTACCGTCTCGTTCTTCTTCAGCTGTTGCAGCAGGCGCGCGTTCGAAGGTCCGGCGCTGATGCGGTGCGCGCTGGCCAACGCCCGCCCGTGCAACGCCATCTGCTCGGCGCTGAACAGCGCGGCTCGCAAGGGTTCCCGATCGGCGGGCAGAGTGGCCTTATCGGTTCCCCGCCTTCGCCGTAAACGCCATCGTTGTACCCGCAGCCTGACACTGGAACGAATCGCTCTCCAGTAGAGAGGCATGGATGATCACCTGGACGGCCGGAGGCCGTGCTCGGCTCATCATGCGCCCGGGGCTGGCGGAAGGCGTGAAGGTGGGACGCTTACTTGCCCTTGCAGCCGAACGTCGCCAGATCGATGCCTTCGGCCAGCCGCTTATAGCCTTCGTCGTTGGGATGCAGGTGGTCGCGGGTGATCGGGTCGGGCAGCGCTTCGGGCTTGGCCGGATCGCGCAGGATACGGTCGAAGTCGAGTAACGCATCGAAGCCACTGTCGCCGCCACGCATCCACGCGTTGATCGTATTGCGCGTTGCCGCCGACACCGGCTCGTAGCGCTCCGAGCCGCCGAACGGCGTCACCGTCGCCGCAATCGCCTTGATGCCCTGGTCGTGCAGGCGCTGCGCGACCTGCCGATAGGCCAGCATCATGTCCGCCGCGTTGCGGCCCGGGGTAAAGGCCGGCGCGCCGTTGTGGCGGATATCGTTGATGCCTTCGAACAGGATCACCTGGTCGGCGCGACCCACTGCGATGACGTCGCGATCCAGCCGCGACAACGCGCTGTGGCTGCGGCCCGGATCCATCACCTTGTTGCCGCTGATGCCCTGGTTGAGCACCACGAACTGGCCCGGGCAGGCCTGCTCCAGGCGCGCGCCCAGCCGTTCGGGCCACTGGTTGTGGCTACCCTGGGTCGCGGTCGCGCCCTCGGTGATGGAATCGCCCAAGGCGACAACGACCGTCGGCTTGCGTTGGCGCTGCGCCAGCACCGCCGAGATGACGTTCTGGCGATAGCTGCCCTTCACCGCGTCGTCCACCGCCGCCACGCGCCCTGCGGCGATGCGCACCGGGGTGCGGCGCACGGCCGGCTGGGCCGGCTCGGGGTAGTACACGGTCAGGCTCACTTCGCCCATCGCGGCGGCCTTCAACGGCACCGGGTCGCTGAGCAGCGCCGCGCCGGTCGGCACGATGATTTCGCTGCGCCCGTCCACCGTCACCGGTACCGCCTTGCCCTGCCCGAGCACCTGCGCCGACACCAACACCAGTTTCAGCGGCGTGGTCCCCAGTTCATTGCTGAGGCGGAAGCGCAGTGCGTCGGCCGAGGTGCCCAGGCGCATGTCCTGGCGCACGGTCTGGTCGACGAACTGCACCGGTGCCTCGGGCGTGCCGTCCTTGCGGTCGGGCGCCGGCGAGGCGGTCCAGGCCGGAACCCAGACCTGCGCGTGCAGCGGCGCGGCCGCACTGCCGACGATGAGTGCAAGAGCAAGGATCCAACGCTGCATGACCGCCTCCGCGCGCTATCAGGAAAAGTAGGTGCCGCCGTTGACGTCGACGTTGGCACCGGTCACGAACGAAGCCGCGTCCGAAGCCAGGAACAACGCCGCCTCGGCAGCCTCGGAAGCATCGCCCTGGCGCCGCAGCGGGGTGGCGCCGGCCACCGCCGTGCGCACTTCCGGCTTGGTGAACTCATCATGGAAGCGGGTGGCGATCATGCCGCAACACAGGGCATTGACGCGGATGCCGCGCGGGCCGAGCTCCTTGGCCATCGCCCGGGTGAAGGTCATCACGCCGGCCTTGGCGGTCGCGTAGATCGCCGCACCCGGGCCGCCGCCATCGCGCCCGGCCTGCGAAGCAAAGTTGACGATCGCCGCGCCCACCGGCATGTGCGGTACCACCGCGCGCGTGACCAGGTAGGTCGAGGTCAGGTTGAGATCGATCACCTTGTGGAAGAAGGCCTCGTCGATATCGGCCAGCGGCCGGCGTTCGACCATGCCGCCAGCGACATTTACCAGCACATCGATGCGCTCGCCGAACGCGGCCTGGGTCGCGGCCACCAGGCCGGCAACAGCCGCCGCATCGGTGACATCGGCGCGATGCACGATCGCGGTACCGCCGGCCGCGGTGATCTGCGCCAGGGTGTCCCGGGCGCTGGCCTCGTCGTTGGCGTAATTGATGCACACCTTGGCGCCGGCGGCGGCGAGCTTGAGCGAGATCTCGCGGCCGATATCACGGCCACCGCCGGTCACAATCGCGATCTTGTCGTTGAATTGCATGTGTATTCCTTGCAGAGGGGGAAAGAAGAAGAGAGGCGATCAATCAATCGCGCGGGTCATGCGCTTCGAGCTTGTGGATGGGCCCGGTGATCCACCACAGCGCGGCCAGCGACAGCGGCACCAATGCGGCCACCAGCACGAACACCGGCGCGTAGGAACGGGTCGTCATCACCGGCACCAGCCAGGTGGTAATCAGGGTGCCGGCGACCGCGGCCATGCCGCCGATGCCCGCCATCGAACCCACCGACTTGCCGCTGAAGAGGTCGCCCGGCAGGGTCTGGATGTTGCCGATGGCGACCTGGAAGCCAAACAGCACCGCGGCGATCGTCAGCACTGCCCACAGCGGGTCGGTGGCCAGCACCGCGCCCAGCAGCGCCGGCGCCATCACCACGCAACCCAAGGTGATCGCGCCTTTGCGTGCGCGGTCCACGCTCCAGCCATGCGCGATCAGGCGCCCGGACAACCAGCCGCCGAGCAGGCTGCCGAGCGCCGCGCCCACGTAGGGCACCCAGGCGAAGATGCCGATCTGCTTGATGTCGAAGTGGAAGGTTTCGGCCAGGTAGATCGGCAGCCACGACACGAACAGCCACCAGATCGGGTCGAGCAGGAAGCGCACGATCACGATGCCCCAGCTCTGCCGATGCGACATCAGCTGGCGCACCGTGGGCAGGTATTCCGGCAGCGACGCGTTCGCGGCCTGGCCGGCGCGGTCCTGGATCAACAGGCGCTCGGCCTCGCTCACCCACGGGTGCTTGTCCGGGCCGGCGCGGTAGATCACCAGCCACGGCAACAGCCAGACGAAGCCGAAGCCACCGATCAGCACGAAGGTGCCGCGCCAGCCCAGCCACAGGTAAAGCACCGCGATCAACGGCGCCGAAACGATCGCCCCGACCGAGGCGCCGGCATTGAAGATGCCCTGCGCCAGCGCGCGCTCATGCGCCGGAAACCACTCGGCATTGGCCTTCACCGCACCCGGCCAGGCGCCAGCCTCGCTGACGCCAAGCAGCGCGCGCACCAGGCTGAAGGACAACATCGAGTGGGTAATCGAGTGCAATGCGATCGAGATCGACCACACGCCGATCGACAGCGCAAAACCCAGCCGCGTGCCGATGCGATCGAACAGGCGTCCGAACACGAACTGGCCGAGCGCGTAGAACACCATGAACACCGTCACCAGCAGCGCGTAGTCCTGCTTGGTGGCGCCGACATCGGCCGCGATCTCCGGCCACATCACCGCCAGTGCATTGCGGTCGATGTAGTTGATCACCGTGGCCACGGCGATCATCGCCACGATCAGCCAGCGCACCGCCGAGCGTGCCCGGCTCATGGCTGTTTCCCGGTTTTCGCGGCGGTCGGCGCAGTGCCGGACCTGGCATCGAAGCGCGCCCAGCCCCCCCGCCAGCGATAGTCGTAGCCATTGCCCTGGACGTGATGCTCGACGTCGGCCTGCGATGGGTCCGCAGCCACGGCCAGCGCCAGGGTCTTGCCGCCGGCCAGGGTCAGCACCACCACGTCGGCGCCCTCGCCCTGCAGGTGTTCGATCTTGTCGATGTGGCTGTTGGCACCACGCACGTACTCGGCGGTGCCGTTGTATTCGCCGTGCGGCTCCAGCACGCCGAAGAAAGTCGCGCTGCGCTGACCGTCCATGCGCTGCAACAGCATGGGCTCGCGGCGCAGGTTGAACTCCGGGTCGTTGGCCCCGCTTTCGGCGAGGATCGCGCGGGTCGGCGCGCTGGCGGCGAAGCGGTAGGTGTAGAAGCGGCCGTCCTGCAACCATTCCAGCGTGCGCTGGTCGGCTGCGGGTTTGGATTGCGCATCCACCCACAGGTGCTGGTAGCCGTTGGCCTTGCCCAGCACCGCTCGCTCGGCTACCGAATGCTCGGTGTCGAAGCCCACCTGCATGATGTGGCCGCCGAAATGCAGCGGCAGGTCGAAGCGCGCGGGCTTGGTACTGCGCGCGCGCAGCAAGTCGATCACCACCGGGTAGGCCAGGTCGGGGTGCGAGAGCAGCGCCAGTGTGCGATCGAAGTCGGCGCCCTCGTAGGCGCCGTGCATGCGCGCCGAAGCAATCTGGGTGTCATCGCCGACCGCGAACAGCAGCGGCATCGGCGCGCGTTCTTCACCCAGTTTCCAGTCACCACCGAAGTGGCTGGCCTCGTTCACCACCAGCGTGTTGTGGGCGATGGTCTGCTTGGCCCAGCTGTTGTTTTCCGGCAGGTAGGTACCGCCGCGCTTGGCTTCGACATTGAGGAAGCGTGCCGCGCCGTAGTCGGTGACTACCCGCTGGCCGTTGTCGTAGAAGACCCAGCCGAGCCTATCGAAGTGGCCGTGGCCCATGCCCTGCTGGGTATTCTTCATCACCAGGGCCTGGCCGTCGGCGCCGTTCATGCGCAGGATCGCCAGTGCGCCCTGCTTGCCGTCGGCGCCATCGCGCAGCAGCGTCGGCTTGAACGCGAACGGCTTGGCCTTGCCCGCCGCCAGCGCCTGCGCGACCGCGAAGCCTTCCGGACCCAGCATTACGCGCTTTTGTTCGCGCGCGATCGAGAGCAGGTGCGGATCGGCAGTCTGCGCATAGACGATGTCGATACCGGCTACCAGTTCTTCGGTATCCAGTCCCTTGTCCAGGATGGCGTCGTTGATCGGGAAGAAATAGCCGCCGTAGCTGCTCTGCACCAGCGCATCGACCGCTTTCAGCAATACGCCGTCGCGGTATTGGAAGATGTGGCGCTGCGGCTCGTTACGCTCGATCGCATCGGCGAACAGGATGAAGGGCGCCAGTGCATAGCGCTGGTAGTACGGACCCTCCTCGTAGTAGCCATCGGGCGAGAACAGCTGGTCGATCTGCTTGAGGAAGCCGGCGCTGCCATCCAGGCGCGTGCCCTTCAGGGCCTTTTCCACCAGCGCCGGGTCGCGCAGCACGTAGCCGGTCATACCGACCGCGGCCACCGCCCAGGTGGCATGGTTGTGGATCTTGTTGAAATTGTCCGGCGACTGGTCGGACATGAAGCGCGCCATCGCCCGGAACACGTTGTCGTCGATGCGCTGGCGGTCGGCCGGGGTGAGCGTGTCGCGGATGGCGTCATAACCGGCCACCGCATGCACCACCCAGACCGAATCGTTCAAGGTCTGCCAGAACAGCCGCCCCGGCACCTCGCCGCGTCCAGCCGGGTGCGGGCCAAGCTTCGGGTACAGGTCGGCATAGCGCAGCAGCAGTTCGCGCGCATAGTCGGCGTAGCGCTGCTCGCCGGTCAGCCGGTAGAGGATGCCGGCCGCTTCGATGGCCTGGTAATTGCGCTTGTGCTGCTCGTGGGTATAGCCGCCGCCCGGATCTTTCGGCACCGGCACGTCGATGCCACGCTTGATCATCGCCTCCAGCATGCGCGTGGTGTCGGCCTGCTCCTTGGAGAAGGCCGGCGCCGACTTGCCCCGCGCTGCCAGCGTCTGCCACTCCTGCGCCGTCACCAGGACCGGCGCGGCGTCGCGCGTCGGCGCCTGCGTCGCAGCGTGGGCGCAAGCGATCACCGCAGGGCCGGCGAAGCACAGCGCGCCGCCGAACAGCGCACCGGACAGGACAACGGATCGAATCATGGAATGGCCTCGGCCGTAATATCGGAGACTAGGAACGCCGAGCGGTCGGACTGGTTGCCCGCGCTCAACAAGACCGGCGTCCCTACCGAATGGGTGAAGCGCACCGGCGCGCTGTCGCGAAACTGGTTGTTCGCCAGTTTTGCGTACTGCACGCCGTGCAGGCGCAGCGCGGCATCGCCGTCGCGCCCGACCTGCTCGAACTGCGAGCCACTGACCTCGATCGCCGGGCCGAACGTGCTTTCGTCGCTGCCACCGCGATACAGGTCGACCACCGCGCCACCGACCCGCGCGAAGCGCGAATCCACGATCTGCACCTGCTCGGCGTTGTAGGTGCCACCATCGTCGGTCTCGGCGGCCGCGGCCACGACGTGGCCGCTGACATCGCTCGCCTGCACCCGTTGCAGCGTGATCCGGTCGGCCAGCGTGCCCTTGCCGGTGCTGATGACATCGAAGCGGCGGTTGCCATCCAGGTGCCGCACTTTGCTGTCTTCGAAGACGATCGAATAGTTGACCGCGGCGCCACCGGGCGTGACGCGGATCAGGGCGTTGCCGACTTCGTCGGGCGCGCGGCTGCCGTCCAGGGTCAAGTGCGACAGGTGCAGCGAGCCACCGGCGCGCAGGTCGAACAGGACCGGGCGCGTGGACTGTACGAGCGCAACGCCGGCGGTGGGCCCTTCGATGTTGAGCGGTTGCGTCACGGGCAACACTTCGTTGACCGTATAGCGGCCGGCGCGCAAGCGCAGCCGCGTGGCGGCGGCAGCGGCGTGCACGGCACGGGTCAAGGTGTCTTCACCCGGTGCGACCTCCTGCACCATCGCGGCCGGCGTTGGCGTTTCCGCCGAGACCTTCGGATACCAGTCCACGCCCACTTCCTGGCGTGCGATCGGCTGCAGGTCGATCGGCGCGCCCACGCCTTGCAGCGGCGCCGCAGGCACCAGTAGGCCAGTACCGGCGCGGTGCATCGGCACCTCGCGCGCCGTCACGCCCTGCGCAAAGGCGGGCGAGCGCGCCGGGCTCTGCACATTGTCAGTGAACGCAATCCCGGAAATATCGCCTTGGACCAGCAGCGGGTCTTCGGTGCCGTTGATGATGAGGTTCGAAGCGAAGCGGCTGTTGCTCGGCGCTGCGTTGCGCTCTTCATCCTTGCCCGCGCCCAGCAGCAGCTGCTTCGGGGCGACCCAGGTGTTGCGTTCGATCAACGCGTGTTCGACCGGGGAATAGCGGTTCTTCGGCGCATTGGCAGCGCCGTACATCACGCTCAGCGCAGCGGCGAAATTCTCGCCGGCCAGGTCTTCGAAATAATTGTCGCGAATGGTCTGGTGGCCGTTGATGACGCGCACACCGCCGCTATGCGGCTTGCCCCCGCCAAGGAAAACGTTGCGCTCGACCAGGTTACCGCTGCCATGGCGCAGCACCATCGACCCGCGCGAATGAAAGAAAACGTTGCCGCGATAGATATTGCCGCCGGACTTGTTGGAGACGATCTCGACCTCGCCGTCGCAGCCTTCGAACCAATTGTTCTCCACCCGCGTGTGCGAATCGCTCAGTGAGTCGTGGCTGGTGCCCACGCGGATGGTCTCGCCACCGTTGGCGCCCAGGCTGGGCCGTGGGCCGAACCAGTTGTGGTCGATGAGGTGGCGGTTGTCCAGGCCCTGCTCGGCGTCGCGAATGACCACCAGCGTCGTGCCGCGGTTGCGCTTGCCGAGCAGTTGGCCGTGGTCGAAGCGATTGTCGTGGCCATACAACGCCACCCAATGGTCGGCCTCGTCGCGGTCGGGCTTGTTGTAGTGATCGATGACCACGCCGGTGACGCGGCTATGGTTGGCGCGCTCGCTACGCGAAGCGCGAAACGAGACCACCTCGCCGCCCGGTGCCCAGCCATCGCGGAACACCAGTTGCGAGACTTCGAGGTATTCGCCCGCAAGCCGCAGGTCCGACTGCCCGCTCAGCACCACCTGGCCGGGCGTCTGCGCGGTCAGGCGGATGGGCCGGCCGCTTTTGCCCTTGCCCTTGAGCAGCAGCCGCGCATTGCGCCAGGTGCCGTTGGCCAGCACCACGGTGTCGCCCGGTTGCAGGGTCGCGGTGGCCTGCTCGAATTGCGCGATGTCGCGCACCAGCACGGTCCGGCCGGCGGCTTCGGCGTTGGCAGCGGTCAGCCAGGAAAAACCCGCGATCAGAAGAATGGCCCGCAAACGCATGAGAGACCTCATTACGACTACCCCTCCCGAGGCGGCCAGCGGCAGGATGGTAGCAGAGGCAAGTGACCCGTCAACCACTTCCTTAGTCCAATACGTGCGTATGTGGTTTGCGTCTTTGGCGCATTTTCGTGCTGCACCTGCAACATGGTTTGTTCAATTTCTGGCCATACCAATCCGATTTAGCGATGTTTCGGACCAATTGGTTGACACGGCGAACTTACGCATGAAACCTGCCCACCGGCCCGGCCTAGACCGGACAACATTCGGGAGAAGCAGCATGCGTCGTCATCTTCAGGTCCCCACCCGCGGGCATGTCCGCCCTACCGCGCTGCGGAACGCGCTCTTGGTGGCGATGTTTGCCGGCGCCGCTGGTCCGGCACTGGCCCAGACCAGCCCGCCGGCCGCAGACGCACCTGCGCCCGCACCCCAACCGGCCACCACCGGCGGCGACGTCAATACGCTCGACCAGATCCAGGTCACCGGCATC
This sequence comes from Stenotrophomonas sp., assembly GCA_036566925.1. GTDB lineage: Bacteria > Pseudomonadota > Gammaproteobacteria > Xanthomonadales > Xanthomonadaceae > Stenotrophomonas_A. The sequence continues at coordinate 8,150 of DATCVI010000076.1, read as the reverse complement.
CGCGCCTCGATCCAGTCCTCCATCGACAAGAAGCGCGACGACACGGTGATTTCCGACGTGCTCTCGTCCAAGGACATCGGCGACCTGCCCGCCGCCTCGGTGGCCGACGCCATCGAAACGCTGACCGGCGCCGCCTCCACTCGCGACAAGACCGGCGCTTCGGAGATTTCGATCCGCGGCCTTGGCGCGTTCCTCAGCAGCACCAACTTCAACGGCCGCGAGATCACCAACGGCAGCGGCGACCGCTCGGTGAACTTCAACATGTTCCCCGGCGAGCTGATCAATACGGTCGCCATCTACAAGACCCAGCGCGCCGACCTGATCGAGGGCGGCGTGGCCGGCACCATTGGCCTGGAAACGCTCAAGCCGCTGGCCTACGGCAAGCGCGCGGTGCAGTTGGAAGCCAAGGGCTCCTGGGCCGAGTACGACGACAAGTACCGCGACAAGGCCGGCATTGGCTGGCGCGGCACGGGTAGCTATATCGATCAGTTCGAATTCGAGAACGGCGGCAAGCTCGGCATTTCCCTCGGCGTGCAGAAGCTCGACGGCACCGACCCCGAGGAAAGCATGACCAGCGGCTCGACCTGGTACGCCTGCGACGGCAACCAGGTGAACTACAGTGGCAATTGCGCCGAGGTCAACGGCAACCAGGTGGCCGCGGGCAATCCGTTCTACCTGGTACCGAGCAGCCGCATCTACCGCTTCAAGCAGGAACGCAACGACCGCCAGTCGGAGTTTGCCGCCATCCAGTGGCAGCCCAACGAGGTGGTCGAGCTCAACCTCGACTACCAGCACACCGACCGCAACTGGCACGAGAAACGCTCGGACCTGAGCCTGTCGGCCGCGCGCCGCTCGATCAACGACCGCGTCGTCGACGACCACGGCGTGCTCAGCAGCTTCACCGGCGAAACCTCGATCGATTCCTCCTCCACCTTGTACGACCGCAACGAGGAGTACACCGGCGGCGGCCTCAACCTGATCCTGCGGCCCTCCGCGGCGTGGGAAATCTCCACCGACCTGTCCTACTCGCACACCCTGCGCCAGGACACCCAGCGCGTCACCCGCCTGCGTGCCAATGCCACCGATATCAACGGCAAGCGCGTGGCCGGCATCAGCACCGGCACCACCGGCTATGTCGACTATGCCTGGGCAAAGGACGGCGACATCCCCGGCATCACCCTCGACCCGGCCTTCGACGTCAACAACTGGGACGCCTATTCCGGCGCTGCCCGCGTGAGTTCCGAAGAAGAAGCCAACGAGCACCGCATCCGCGCCGGCCGCTTCGATGTCAGCTTCATGCCCGAAGACGGCTTCTTTACCCGGATAAAGGCCGGCCTGCGCGCCAGCCAAGCCGACTACACCTACTTCGACGCCACCAACATCACCGACTACGACCAGCGCGTGGCCGCGGACAAGGCGAAGATCATCGCCGCCAACCAATCCTGCCGCACCCCGTTCCCGCAGGACGACTTCCTCGAAGACGGCGGCAGCGGCAATACCATTTCGCAATGGGCCTACTTCGACCCGGGTTGCCTGTATGAATCCTTCCGCGGCAGCCAGGCCACCGGCATCGACCCGAACTTCCAGGACCCGGGCAACGTCGATGTCACCGAGAAGACCCGCGCCCTGTACCTGATGGCCGAGTTCCGCAGCGAAATGTTCGGCATCCCCTACAGCGGCAACGCCGGCCTGCGCTGGATCAAGACCGACGTGCGTTCGCTGGGCGTGCGCACCGGCCTGGACGTGATCGATAACGGCGACGGCAGCATCCGCCTGCAGCCGACCGGCGACTACAGCACCGAAGTGTTCAAGGCCGGCAACGACAAGCTGCTGCCCAGCGCCAACGCCAGCTTCGAGCTGCGCGATGACCTGCTGCTGCGCGTGGCCGGCTACCGCGCGATGTCGCGCCCGGATATCGCCGCACTCGGCGCCGGTCGCACCATCCAGATCGACAGCGGCGTGGATTACAGCGACCTGGCTTCGGCCCTGACCAACATCAGCGCCAGCGGCAACCCCGCCGCCGAGCCGCTGATGTCCTGGAACGCCGATGTCTCGCTGGAGTGGTATGCCAACCCCGACACCCTGCTGGCCGGCGCCCTGTACTGGAAGCAGTTCAACGGCGGCACCGAGACCGCGCTGGTCAACGAGACCTACAACTTCGGCGGTCAGGACGTGGTCGTGCCGGTGCGCCAGCAGGTGACCACGGACGAGAAGAGCACGCTGACCGGTTTCGAACTCACCGCCTCGCACCGCCTCTCGTACTTGCCGCATCCGTTCGACGGCCTGGGCTTCAAGCTCAGCTACAACTACGCCGATGCCGACTACGAAACCCAGGACCCGCGCCTGGGCGAACAGGTCAACGCGCAGACCGGCGTGGTCACCCCGGCCATCGTCGCGCCCGCCGGCCTGAGCGGCTTCTCGCGCAACGTGCTGTCCGGCTCCATCTATTGGGACCTGGGCCGGTTCGACATGCAGGCGATCGCCAAGTACCGCTCGCACTACTACCAGGACTTCACCGGCAACGTGGCGCAGCAGAACCGCTACTACGGCGACAACACCAGCGTGGACTTCCGCGCCACCTACCGCTTCACCCCGCAGTTCTCGATGTCGCTGGAAGTCACCAACCTCACCAACGAAGGCCGGGTGGCCTACCAGCCGATCTACGGCAATTTCCGCGAGTACGTCAGCTACGGGAGGCGCGCCTATCTCGGTGTACGATACCGCTTCTGAAGCCAGTGGCCCGGACCGGCCGGCCGGCCGGCTCATCTGAGCCGCCGCCCCGCCGGGGCACCCGTGATCGCCTGCCCACCAAGCCAACCCGCATGTCGGATAACCGCCTCTACCAATCCATCGCCAGCGAAATCCTCAAGCTGATCGAAGCCGGCGAGTTCCCGCCGGGCTCGCGGCTGCCGGGCGAACGCGACCTGGCCGAGCGCTTCGGCGTCAGCCGCGTCACCGTGCGCGAGGCGGAGATTGCGTTGGAGGCGCAGGGCTGGATCTCGATCAAGACCGGTTCCGGCGTCTACGTGCGGGCACGGCCCGCGCCCGCCCTCGGCGCCCTGCCCGACGTCACCGCGTTCGACCTGACCGCCGCACGCATCCTGATCGAAGCCGAAGCGGCCGCGCTGGCCGCCAGCCGGATCACCGACGACGAAGTGGTCGAGATGGAAAACCTGCTGGCGGCCATGTCCGCGCCCGACGCCAGCGACGACGAAGCCAACGAATTCGACCGCCGCTTCCACCTGGCCATCGCCCGCATCTGCGGCAACCCGGTGGTGGAGTACTGCATCCAGCAGATCTGGCGCATGCGCAACGAACTGCCGCGGGTAAAGCAGGCTTATGCGCGGGTGTGCCACAACGATGGCGACTCGCGCACCGACGAGCACGCCGCGATCGTGCATGCCTTGCGCGCGCGCGACCCGGCCGGCGCCCGCGCGGCGATGCGCGGCCATTTCCAGCGCTTGTTCGAATCAATGTTGGCGGCGACGGAAACCGCGGCGCTGGAAGAGATCCGGCGGCGCACCGAGGAAGATCGCGAACGCTTCCTGGCTACTACGCGGATCTGACTGTCGGGGGCCGGTTACGCCTGAGCAAAGGTGGTTTCTGCATGGATGCATCATCACCGTGGTCCGCACTGATCGTCTTCGCCGCGGGCATTACCCTGCTGCTTTGGCCGTTCGAGACGTCGGCGCTCCGCAAGCGCGCGTATAACGCCCGCCTGGTGCTCGGCTGGTTCGCCGCATCCGCACTGGCCCTGAGCAATATCGTCATCAGCCTCAGCCTGGCGGCGGCCGTGTTCTACGTGGTGATGTTCGGGCCCAGCCATCTCACCGGTGATTTCATCGGCCTGCCCTGGCTGACCTGCCTGCCGGCCCTGGTGATCGGCTTCGTCGCCGCCAGGCGCATCAGTACCGCCTACCTGAAGTGGGCATTCGCCCGGCTGGCCGCGCGCGCGCATTGAGATGTGCTCGACCTCGGACGAAAAAGCTCATCCTGCGTCCGCTTCCCGCTGCTCCAACGCCTCGGCAAACCTGCCCATCAGCCGCACTAGGTCGTCCACGTCCTGGGCCGACCACGATTCGAAGATCTCCCGGCCCATGCGTTCGCGCGCCGCGTCGAGCTTGTCGGTCATCGCTTTGCCTTTCGGCGCAATCAGCGCTTCGCGAATGCGACGGTCCTCGGCGTTGCCGCGCCGGGTCACCAGCGCCATCGCCTCCAACTTGGCGACCTGGCGGCTGATGGTGGTGTAGTCGCGGCCCAGGCCATCGGCCAGTTCCACCACCCCGATAGGCCCGCGCCGTTCGATCACCACCAAGAGTCGGAACAACGCCTGGTCGAGCCGAATGCCGGCCGCCTCGATCAGCCGCTCATCGTTGCGCGGACGGTTCATCACCCCGGCGATGCTGATCATCGCCCCATGCAGGGCCTTCAGCTGGTCGGATATATGTGTATCTTGCACATTCTTTCTCGACGGCATAGCCTCCCTCCAATTAGGTGCATATTACACATGATTGGAGAACAGGGATGCGTGCAACTACCGAAGTAGTGATCTGCGGCGCCGGCGCGGCCGGCCTGACCCTGGCCATCGAATTGGCCCGCCGTGGCGTGGACTTCGTGCTGCTGGAAAAGCTCGACCAGCCGTTCCGCGGCTCGCGCGGTAAAGGTATCCAGCCGCGCAGCCAGGAGATTTTCGAGGACATGGGCATCATCGATCGGCTCTTCGCCACCGGTGGCGTCTACCCACCCTCGCGCAGCTACAACGAAGACGGCAGTCATACCGACAGTGCGCTCGGCGAAGGGGGTGAAGCCACGCCGTCCGAACCCTATCGGCAGCCGTTGATGGTGCCGCAATTCCTGACCGAAACAGCCATGCGCGACCGCCTGGCCGAACTCGGTGGGCAGCCGGCCTTCGGCCATGAAGTGCTGGGCTTTGCGCAGGATGCCGAGGGCGTGGATGTGCGCATCGCTACGCCGGATGGCGAGCAGAACGTGCGGGCGCGATTCCTGGTCGGCGCCGATGGCGGACGCAGCCGCGTTCGACAAACGCTGGGAATTGGTTTTCCTGGAAAAACGCTAGGCCTGCGCGCCGTGGTCGCGGATGTGGTGTTGACCGGCCTCGACCCCGGCGCCTGGCACCAGTTCAACGAAACCGACATGCGCCGCCGCATCTCGCTGTGCCCGCTGCGCGGGACCGCACTGTTCCAACTACAGGCACCGGTGCCGTTGGAGGGCGAGGTCGACCTATCCGCACCGGCGCTCGACGCGATGCTGCACGAACGCACCGGCCGTGACGACCTCGCCATCCACGATGTCTACTGGGCCTCGGCCTACCAGATGAACGCCCGTCTGGCCGACCGCTACCGCGACGGCCACGTCCTGCTGGTCGGCGATGCCGCGCACACCCACCCGCCTACCGGTGGCCAAGGGCTCAATACCAGTGCGCAGGACGCCTATAACCTGGGCTGGAAGTTGGCAGCGGTGTTGCGCGGTGCGGATGATTCATTGCTGGACAGCTATGAGGAAGAACGTCGGCCGATCGCGCAAGCAATGCTGGGCCTGTCCACGAAGCTGCTCGACAACGCCCAGCGCGGGGATAACCGACGCGGTCGCGAAGTGCAGCAATTGGATTTGGGTTATCGCGATGGTTCCTTGTGCCTGACTTCGACATTGGGTGAGGGCCGGCTGCGGCCGGGGGATCGAGCGCCCGATGCACTGCTTCGCGGTGCCGGTGGGCAGCCAAGGCGGCTATTCGATCTGTTCAAGGGTACGCATTGGATGCTGATTGGGTACCAGACCGAGCGCGCGGATGCGCCGACGCGGGCCGGTGTGCATGTGCACATCATGGGTGGGACGGGTGAGTTGCGCGATGACGCAGGTTCTTTCGTTGCGGCTTATGGATTGGCGCGCGGTGAGTGGGTGTTGGTGCGGCCGGATGGGTACGTGGCGGGTGTGGTGGAGAACGCAGGCCTGGGACTACTGTGCACACGTCTCGAAGTACTCCTGGGAGGCGAGACTCCGCGTACGGTGACACCCCATCAGTAACCCCAACCAAACAGGCTAGACTCAGCCAACTGGATGGGGATCTCAGGATGAATCAGAGCGACAACGCCGGCGATGCCGGCGTCACGACCAGCGCGCCGACACCTGGCCGCCGCATCGCCTTCGAACGACTGCGCGAGCGCAGCGACGAGCTGGAGCTATTGATCTCCGGTGTGTTCGCCTTTGCGTTGCTGACCATTCCTTCGCGGCTGTTCGAGTTCTGGTCCGGCAATGAAGTGCACCTCGACGGCGCCATGTTCTACGCCCTACTGTTTGCCTTCACCGTTGGCGTAGGCCTGTGCTATTCGCTCGGCATCGCCTTCGTGATCCACCTGGCCATCCGCGGCTACTGGGTGGGATTGGTCGGGCTGAAGGCCAGCTTCCCCGGCGGCATCCATTGGGACCGGATTCCATTGATGGGCCCGGCTTCGCGCGCCTTCCATCGCACCATGATCGGCGACCTGGGCGAAGTGATCGACCGCGTCGACCGCACCGCATCGGTGCTGTTCGCGATGACCATACTGATCGCCCTGTCGTTGGTCTGGACCGGCACGCTGGGCTTGTTCCTGGCAATCCCGTCGGCGCTGATTGGCTCATTGTTCGAGCACAACATGCGCGCCACGGTGATTGCATTCTGCGTTCTGAACCTGCCCATCGTGATCATCGCCACGGTCATACCGGTGCTCGACAAAATCGTGGCCAACCGCGAGGCGGCGGGTCAGCCAGTGGAACGGCTGCAGCGCTTCGTGCAGCGCCTGCTGCACATGCTCGGCACGATGGTGCCGCAACGGCTGATCGCACCCGTGCAGTTGACGCTGCAGAGCAACCTCGGCACCCGAGGATTCGGTGCAGTTTATTACCTGGTGCCGATGTTCGCGCTGCTGATCGGCGTGGTGCATATTGCCGGCTCGCTCAAGTTTTCGTTGCTCAACCGCTATCCGGTGATCAGCACCGAAGCGGTCGAGCACGGCATGCTGAGCGCGCACTACGAGGCCATGCGCGGACCGGATGATGTGTTGCTTCGATATCCGATGATCCCGTCGGACCGGATTGAAGCGCGGCAGTTGCGATTGTTCATCCCGCATCGCGTGCAGCGCGACAATGAGCTCGCCCTCAAGCGATGCACAGGCCTGGACGAAGGTCGGAATCTCGCGAAGGGTGCCGTTGCTGCGCGCAGCGCTACCGATTGCGTGGCTTCGATGTGGGAAGCGACGCTGGATGGCGTGCCGTTGCCGCTGGACGGCTTCGTGCCGACGGAGCGACGCGACCTTGGGATGCGCGGTCTCACCGGCTACATCAACCTGCGGGACAAGTCGCCGGGCCGGCACGATCTGCGCCTGCGCTGGAATGTGGGCGGCGGAGACGAAGGGCCGATGCGGGAGCGGGAGTATTTGATTCCGTTCTGGTTTGATCCTGAAGAGCATTGACGCCGGGACGGCCCTCCCGGCGCATCTGCTTCCCCGGCGACCTTCAGGTGTTGTGCGGCTCCGCCACCACCGCCGTGCCGTAGCACAGCACCTCGGTCAGCCCCGCCATCAACTCGGTGGCGTCATAACGCACGGCGACAATCGCGTTGGCACCCAGCAGCCGCGCGTGCTGCACCATGTCGCGATAGGTCTCCTGGCGCGCCTGCTCGCACAGCTCCGTATAGATAGTGATGTTGCCGCCAAAGATTGTCTGCAGGCCGCCGAAGAAGTTGCCGATGATCGAGCGAGAGCGCACGGTGATGCCACGCACCAGGCCGATGTTGCGGGTGATGCGGTAGCCGGGGAGTTCCAGGGCGGTGGTGACCATGGCGTCGGTGAGCGCGGTGGTCGTCGGGCGAACTGACGAGGAGTTGTAAGGGTCGGTCATGGGTCTTCCTTGGTTGAGGGGACGAGCAGAAACACCTCGGTGGCAACTTGAAAGAGAGAAGAAGCCGCGCTAAACGGAGCTAACGCGGCTACATATACTGTCTTCCGGAAGTTCGGGGTCGCAAGGATCCGCATTGAGTTGCTTACCAAGCCGCGGCGATTACCGGCGTTCGGCGAAAGCATAGTAGCCATTGACCGCCCATGCCGCGCCGCCGCGTATCCCCGACGAGGAGGAAATCTAAGCGATGTCCAGCGCTG
>DATCVI010000075.1:0-3829 GCA_036566925.1 Stenotrophomonas sp. | reverse complement strand
TCTTGGCAACTCCGCACACCGTCCGGAGCAGGCCGCGGGAAATTACGTCGTGCTCGAATTGCGCGACGGCCGGTTCGCGTTCTACGAGCACCTCAAGCGGGGCAGCATTGCGGTCAAGCGCGGCGACTTGGTCCAACGCGGGGATGTCCTGGGGGCCCTGGGTTTCAGCGGCGATTCGACCGGCCCCCACCTGCACTTCCATGTCGCCGATGGCATAAGCCCGCATCTGGCCGAGGGGCTGCCATTCGCCTTCGACCACTTCAGGCAAGTTGGCCGCTATGCAGATATCGGCGATCTCGGCCGGCGTCCTTGGTCCACAAGCGGCAACGACCTGCCTGTCGATCGCTCGAAAGAATGGCCCGGCTACAACGCGGTGATCGAGTTCGACGCGAAGTAGAAGCGCCTCGACGCTGCTAGCGGCCTATGCAACTCCCCGCCCCACTCACCGCCGGCGCTTTCATCCGATAAATATCCATCTTCCCGGCCCGCGGCGCCCGCGCGCTGCCGCTTACCAGCAACTCGCCGGGTTTGTTCGCATCGACCACCGGCCCGAGCGTAGTGCCGGTTTCGTCGTTGAAGGAAAGCGCCAGTGGCTGGGCATCCTCGTAGCGACCCTGGCGGCACTGCGCCAGCCACAGGCGCACGGGTGCGGTGGCCGGGTCGGTCGAGCGCGCGAACACGATCGCGCGGCCATCGCCTAGCCACGCAGCGTCGAATTCGTCTTGCGCCGTGGCCAGGCCGGGTACGGGTTGCGGATCGACGAAGCCATGGCCATCCCAGTGCGCGACAAACAGGTCATGGCGGCCGGCACCGCCGTGGCCATCACTGGAGAACAGTAGCCGCTGGCCATCGGCCGACACACTCGGCGCCCACTCATCGCCGCGGGTGTTGACGCCTTTGCCGAGATTCTCCGCGGCGCCGAAACTGCCATCCGCCAGAACTGCTGCGCGGTAGAGATCGTCACCGCCCTGGCCGCCCTTGCGGTTGGAGAAGAAGTACAGCCAGCGGCCATCCGCACTGAAGAAGGGGTCGAACTCGTTGGCCGGCGTATCCAGCGGCAGCGGCCTGGCTTCCTGCCAGCGTTTGTCCTTCAAGCTGGCCTGCCACAGGTCCCAGCCACCGGCGCCGCCGGGGCGGTCGGTACTCCCCCAAACGATGCGCTGGCCGTCCGGCGAAATCGTGCCGCGCACTTCGCTGGCCGGCGTGGAGACGACGCCCATCCCTTCGATGCCGAACTCCGACAGGCCCGAGGCGCTCGGGGTAAAGAGTAGACTCGCACTGAGCGCAAGCCATGGCAGGCAGGGACGCATGTCCGGTTCTCCTTAAGGCCAAGCGCGCAGTCTAGCCAACCCGAGAGGTCCCATGACTCCGTCCCGCTTCGCTGTGTTCGGCCATCCGATCGCGCAGTCGTTGTCGCCCCGCATCCACACCGCCTTCGGCCGCCAGCTCGGGATCGCGCTGGAATACGTGGCCGTCGATGCCGAACCCTCGCAGTTCGCGGCCGCCTTGTCGCAGCTGGCCGCGCGCGGCGGTGTTGGCGCCAACGTGACCTTGCCGCTGAAAGAAGAAGCCTTCGCGCTGGCGACCTCCCGCAGTGAGCGCGCCTCGCGCGCCGGTGCGGTTAACACGCTGGTGCGGCGCGAAGACGGCTGGCATGGCGACAACACCGATGGCGCCGGCCTGGTGCGCGACCTCACCGAACGCCATGGCCTGGACCTGCGTGGTCGCCGTGCGCTGCTGCTCGGCGCCGGGGGTGCTGCACGGGGGGTGGCGCCGGCATTGCTGGAAGCCGGCGTGCGCGAGATGGTCATCATCAACCGCAGTCCCGCCCGCGCCGATGCCCTGGCCGACGCCCTGGGCGAGCCGGACCGCGCCTATACCCGCTACTGGGAAGACCTGCGCGAGCTCGGCGATTTCGAGCTCATCGTCAATGCCACCGCCGCCGGACGCGAGCAGACCGGTGCGTTCTCGCTGCCGCTGTCGCTGGTGGACAGCATGACCGCGGCAGTGGACTTGAACTACGGCGAAGTGGCCATCGGCTTCCTGGCCTGGGCACGTGCGGCTGGCTGCCGCGACGTGGTCGATGGCCTGGGCATGCTGGTTGAACAAGCGGCCGAGGCCTTCGAACTGTGGCACGGCGTGCGTCCGCAAACCGACGCCATCTACGAGGAGTTACGCAAGCACGAGCGCGTGCTGGTGGGCGAGGACTGACCATGGCCGTTGCCGCTTTGCTTGCGTTGCTCGACGCCCTACTGTGGCGCCTGCCGATGTTCATCGCGATCGCGGTGGGCATGTCGCTGTTGTTGCGCGCGCGTGGCACGCCGCAACGCCGGCTCGGCTTGCTCGGCCTGGCGCTGTGCCTGGCCAGCGTGCTGGTGGACGCCTTGCTCGGGATGTTGCCGATGGCGCTGCTCTCGCAGGGCGGAGCGATGTCGCTGTCGAAGCTGGCGCCGATCATGCGCGGAGCCGGCCTGGTCACGCACATTTTGCTGGCCGGCGGCTTGCTGGTGTTGTCGTGGGCCCTGGCGCGCACCCCGCCAGCGGCGCCGACCCTGGACTGAAGCGTTGCGCGGATCCGGCGCGCGATCCCGCGCGTTGCGACCGGAGCATGAGAAAATGGCGGCATGAACGAAGAAGTGGCCGCAGCGCCTGCGGACGCGGCGGCCAAGCCTGCCGGTCCGCGCCAGCTCGATGACGCGCAGAAGGCGAGCATCCGCGATGCCTACGCCAAGCTGCAGGCGAATACCCCCGGCTTCACCACCCGGCGTGCGCAGAGCCGGATGATCGGCGTGGTCTCGCGCGCGCTGGCGACTTCCGGCGGCATCGCCGTGGCCGAGGCGCCCACCGGCGTGGGCAAGAGCCTGGGTTATCTCACCGCCGGCGTGCCGATCGCGTTGGCGTCGAAGAAGAAGCTGGTCATCAGCACCGGTACCGTGGCGTTGCAGTCGCAGCTGGTGGAGCGCGACATCCCGGCTTTCCTCAAGGCGACGGGGTTGCAGGCCAGTGTGGCGCTGGCCAAGGGCCGCACCCGTTACCTGTGCACGCGCAACGCCGCCGAGCTGCAGGGCGAAACCAGCCAGGACGCGTTGTTCGAGGATGCGCACGCGCTGTACGACCGGCCCTTGAGCCCGGCCGACACCCAGGTCGCGCACCGGCTGGCGAAGGCCTATGCGAGCCAGGCCTGGAACGGCGACCTGGACCAGGCGCCGGAAGAGGTTTCGGTCGCGCTGCGCTTGCGCATCACCACGCCTGCCTCGGGCTGCGCCGGGCGTCGTTGCAGCTACGCCGCGCAATGCCCGGTGCTGCGCGCGCGTAGCGACGTGCGCGAAGCGCAGATCGTAGTCACCAACCATGCCTTGCTGCTGTCGACCTTGCAGTTGGGGGATGCCGAGAACGGCCAGCCGCTGATCGCGCCGCCCTCGGACATGCTGCTGGTGCTCGACGAAGGCCATCACGTCGCCGGTGTCGCCATCGACCAGGGCGCGGCCAACCTGCCGTTGGACGACATGGCCAAGCGTACCGGCCGGCTGCAGATCCTGATCGCAGCCGCGTACCGGGCAGTGGACAAGGAACGCATCGGCATGCTGCTGCCGAACGAGGCCGTGGAACTGGCCGCTGACGTCGCCAAGCGGCTGAAGGCATTCCACGGCGTGGTCGAACGCAGCTGGAAGCCGGACCCGGGCGATCGCGAACCGATGTGGCGCGCGCCCAACGGCCAGTTGCCGGTGGCGTGGGGCGCCGAGATCGAAGAACTCGGGGAACAGACGCGCGCGCTGTTCAACTGGGTGCATGCCGCACACGGCCTGGTCGCCAAGGGCAAGCCGGAAGA
>DATCVI010000074.1:0-10808 GCA_036566925.1 Stenotrophomonas sp. | reverse complement strand
GGTCCGCTGAAGCCCCTACCCACCGAGACGGCGCCAGGCGCTTTTGTTGTCCCACTTCGATGGGCCGCGCCCTGGGAGGTGGAGGAGGAAGAGCAAAAACAAAAGCGAAGGCAAAAGCAAAGCGCATGCTCAGCCCAGTTCGCATTGGTCCGAGCCTTCCTTCTCCCGCTAGGCGGGAGAAGGTGCCGCGACAGCGGCGGATGAGGGCGCTCTCCCCACAAAACAAGCTGATCTATCGGGCGGGTGGGGGCAGGGCCTTTCGGGACAATCGGCGACATGGATGTCGCCATATGGGGCTGGGCACTACCCTAGCCGTTGCGACGGCATCACTTCATCGCCCACCGAAACGTTGAGGGGGCGCGGATGTATTCACGGCGTGTCCCGAAAGGCCCTGCCCCCGGCCGCCGAGCGACCAAAATCAAGCAACCAAAGCTTTATCATCCAAACCCATGACGCAAATAGACGCCACCGATCTCGAAGCCCTGTTCGACGCCGTCCCCGACGTCCTGTTCTTCGTCAAGGATCGCCAAGGCCGCTATACCCACGTCAACCAGACCATGCTGCGGCGCCTGGGCCTGAAAACGCGCCAGGAACTCATCGGCAAGCGCGTCGCCGAGGTCTACCCCAGCGGCCTCGGCGCCAACTACGCCAACCAGGACGAACAAGTCCTGGCCGGCGCCGTCATCGACAACGTGCTCGAACTGCATCTGTTCGCCAACCGCGAGACCGGTTGGTGCCTGACCTGCAAGCGCCCGCTGCTGGTCAACGGTAAGGTCGAAGGCATCATCGGCATCTCGCGCGACCTCGGGCCGCAAGAAGGACGCGATGCACAGCGCGATGCCCAGTACGAAAAACTGCGCCTGGCCTTGGCCTACCTGCACGCCCATTACACCCAACCGCTGCGCTTGCAGACCCTGGTCGAACTCACCGGGTTCTCCATGTCCAAGCTGCAGCGATCCTTCCGCCGGGTGTTCCAGCTGACCCCGCAGCAGGTACTGCTGCGGCTGCGCCTGCACCGTGCGATGCAACTGCTGCAGCAAGGCGGCCACAGCATCACCGATATCAGCCACGCCTGCGGCTTCAGCGACCAGAGTGCTTTCACCCGCCAATTCAAGGCGGCCACCGGCCTGACGCCGAGTGAGTACCGTGGCCTGTCGGTGGCGCAGCGCGGCAGGATCGAAGCGGTCCTGCCGGTGGAGGGCTGAAACGTCGTCGCTGAAGCCCCTGCTACGGCTCAGGCGAGCATGCGGACCTTCTTTTCGCGCTCCCATTGCCGCGTGCGCGCGGCGGCGATGAATCCCTTGGGATCGCTGGCTTCGACCACGCCCGCATCACGGCCGACATTGCCGGCCTTCAGCAGTGGCAGCGCACCTTCGTCCCAGGCGATTGCCTTCAGGTGCACCCAGGCGTTGGCGACGAAGTCGATTGCCGCCGAATCCTTGGACAGCTGCTTGCCAGCTTCGACCGAGAGCACCACCGCGACGGCGTCGAAGACAATCGAAGGCGTGCCCGCGAGTTGACCATCGGCCGGCAGGTGCTTGCCGTCGTCCAGGCGCGCGCCACCAATCTTCGGCGCCACGATCTTGACCATCGCGCCATCGCTTTCGGCGGCCTTGCGCAGGTTCTTGATCAACGCCGCGTCGGAGCCATCGTGGACCAGGATCCCGACCGTGCGGCCCTGCAAGGTCGGCTTCATCTTGCCGATGATCTGCAAGGCAGGGGAGGGCGGCATGTCGATCGGTGCAACCGCAGCCGGCGGGGCCGGCGGCAGCGTCGCCAGGCCGAGGCCATCGGCGACGCGTTGCGCCAGCGAGGGATCGACATGGCGCAGGTGGCCAACGATGCGCTCGCGCACATGCGCGGTCTCCACCTTCGATAGTTCGAACACCAGCGCCGAAGCCAGGTGCGCCTGCTCAGGCGCGGTCTGGCTGCGGAAAAATAGCCGGGCCTGGCTGTAGTGGTCGGCGAAGCTCTCCGCGCGGATGCGGCCCTTGACGCCGTCGTCTGCGGGCGTGGCGTGGCTGCGGAAACCATTCGGCGTCTCGCGCGGCGTTCCGCCGTCCAGCGAGCTCGGTTCGTAGGCGACGCGACCCTTCGGCCGCTGCATCTGCATGTGGCCATCGCGCTGGTGGTTGGCGAACGGGCACTGCGGTGCGTTGACCGGGATCTGGTGGAAATTCGGACCGCCCAGGCGAATCAGCTGAGTATCCAGGTAGGAGAACAAGCGCCCTTGCAGCAGCGGATCGTTGCTGAAGTCGATGCCCGGGACGATGTTGGCCGGGCAGTAGGCGACCTGCTCGGTCTCGGCGAAGAAGTTGTCCGGCCAGCGGTCGAGCACCATGCGGCCGATGATCTGCAGCGGTACCAGCTCTTCGGGAATGAGCTTGGTCGAGTCGAGGTGGTCGAAGGGGAATTTGGCGGCGTCTTCTTCGGTGAACAATTGCACGCCGAATTCCCATTCCGGAAACGCGCCGGCCTGGATGGATTCGAACAAGTCGCGGCGATGGAAGTCCGGATCGGCACCGGCCAGTTTCACCGCTTCGTCCCACACGGTGGACTGCAGGCCGAGCTTGGGCCGCCAGTGGAATTTGACGAAGGTGCTGCGGCCTTGTGCATCGAGCAGGCGGAAGCTGTGAATGCCGAAGCCTTCGATCATGCGCAGCGAACGCGGAATAGCGCGGTCGCTCATCGCCCACATGATCATGTGGATCGATTCCGGCGTGAGGGAGATGAAGTCCCAGAAGGTATCGTGCGCACTGGCGGCCTGCGGAAAGCCGCGGTCCGGTTCCATCTTCACCGAGTGGATCAGGTCGGGGAACTTGATCGCGTCCTGGATGAAGAACACCGGGATGTTGTTGCCCACCAGGTCGAAGTTGCCTTCCTCGGTATAGAACTTCACCGCGAAGCCGCGCACATCGCGCGGGGTGTCGACCGAGCCGGCACCGCCGGCCACGGTGGAGAAGCGGGTGAACACCGGCGTGCGCTTGCCGACTTCGGTCAAGAGCTTGGCCGTGGTGTATTTGCCGAGTGACTTGGTCAACTCGAAGTAGCCGTGCGCCGCGCTGCCGCGAGCATGGACGATGCGCTCGGGAATGCGCTCGTGGTCGAAGTGGGTGATCTTCTCGCGAAGGACGAAGTCCTCCAGCAAGGTCGGCCCGCGTGGCGTGGCGCGCAACGAATTCTGGTTGTCGGAGATCTGCAGGCCCTGATTGGTGGTCAGCGGCGGATGGGCGCCGCCGGCGTGCTGGTGCAGTTCGTCGCCCGTGCCGCGGCTGTCTTCGCTGTTGCCTGGCTTGGCATTAGGGGGGTTGGCGGAGGAGCGGGAAGTGGCGGCGGGCGGAGCGGTAGGTTTGCGGGCGGCCATCTAGGCTCTCCTGAGCGGCGGCGAGGAAGCAGTCCGGCAGCGTGGTCGTGATGAAGTTAGCTAACCGTGTAGCGATCAGGGGCGGCCTGCACCCGGGCTTCACGCGGACAAAAAAAGGCCGCATTCGCATGCGGCCTGAAAGTGCAACAAAGGTTTGCGGCGCCCTCGCGAGGGAGAACGCCGGAAGCGAGGCTCAGGCTTCGACGTCTTCCTTGTAGGCGTCGACCGGAATGCACGCACACATCACATTCTTGTCGCCGTAGACATTGTCCACGCGCGCCACCGGCGGCCAGTACTTCTGCTGCTTCAACGAAGGCAGCGGGAAGGCGGCCAGTTCGCGCGGGTAGGCGTGGGTCCATTCGCTGGCGCTGACTGCCGCGGCGGTGTGCGGCGCGTTGCGCAGCGGATTGTCCTCACGGTCGAGCTTGCCTTCTTCGACCGCGCGGATTTCGTCGCGGATCTGGATCATCGCATCGATGAAGCGGTCCAGTTCGTGCAGCGATTCGCTCTCGGTCGGCTCCACCATCAGCGTGCCGGCGACCGGGAAGCTCAGGGTCGGGGCATGGAAGCCGAAGTCGATCAGGCGCTTGGCCACGTCTTCGGCGCTGATGCCGGTGCTGTCCTTGAGCGGACGCAGGTCGAGGATGCATTCGTGCGCGACCAGGCCGTTGCGCCCGGTGTAGAGCGTCTCGTAGTGCGGCGCCAGTCGGGTGGCGATGTAGTTGGCATTGAGCAGCGCCAGCTGGGTGGCGCGGCGCAGGCCGTGCGCGCCCATCATGGTCACGTACATCCAGCTGATCGGCAGGATCGAGGCCGAGCCGTAGCTGGCGGCCGAGACCATGCCGACATCGCCGCTGCCGCCCAGGACGTTCGGCAGGAATGGCGCCAGGTGCGACTTCACCGCGCACGGGCCCACGCCCGGGCCGCCGCCGCCGTGCGGAATGCAGAAGGTCTTGTGCAGGTTGAGGTGCGAAACGTCCGAGCCCCACTTGCCTGGCTTGGCCACGCCGACCAGGGCGTTCATGTTGGCGCCGTCGGTATACACCTGGCCGCCGTGCTGGTGGATGATCTCGCAGATCTCGACCACCTCTTCCTCGAACACGCCATGCGTGGAGGGGTAGGTCATCATGATCGCGGCCAGGCGCTGGCTGTACTTCTCGGCGTTGCGGCGGATGTCTTCGACATCGACGTTGCCGTTGGCATCGGTCTTGGTCACCACGACGGTCATGCCGCACATCTGCGCCGAGGCCGGGTTGGTGCCGTGGGCAGAGTCGGGGATCAGGCAGATGTCGCGATGGCCTTCGCCGCGCGCGCGGTGATAGGCACGGATCGCCAGCAGGCCGGCGTATTCGCCCTGCGCGCCGGAATTCGGTTGCAGGCTCACCGCGTCGTAGCCGGTGCATTCGACCAGCATCGCTTCCAGGCCGTCGATCAGTTCCTTGTAGCCCAAGGCCTGGTTGGCCGGCGCCAGCGGGTGCAGGTTGCCGAACGCCGGCCAGGTCACCGGGATCATTTCTGCGGTGGCGTTGAGCTTCATCGTGCAGCTGCCCAGCGGGATCATCGTGCGATCCATCGCCAGGTCCTTGTCGGCCAGCGAACGCATGTAGCGCAGCAACTCGTGCTCGCTGTGGTGGGTGTTGAACACCGGATGGGTGAGGAATTCGGTGGTGCGCAGCAGGCCGGTGGGCAGGGCGTCAGCAGCGGTGGCGTCGAGGGCGTCGACGTCCTCGATCTTCGCGCCGAACAAGCCCGCCAGCGCAACGACATCGGCGCGGGTGGTGGTCTCGTCCAGGCTGATGCCGACGCTGCGCGCGTCGATCCGGCGCAGGTTGATGCGCGCGGCCTCGGCCTTGGCGTGGATCGCCGCGGCGTCGATGTCGCGCACGTGCAGGGTGTCGAAGAAGTCCGGGCCGACGTTCACGCCGGACTGGCGCAGCGCGGTCGCCAGGATGGCCGCCAGGCGATGGGTGCGGCGCGCGATCCGGGTCAGGCCATCGGGGCCGTGGTAGACGGCGTACATGCTCGCCATCACCGCCAGCAGCACCTGCGCGGTGCAGATATTGGAAGTGGCCTTCTCGCGGCGGATGTGCTGCTCGCGCGTCTGCAATGCGAGACGGTAGGCCGGACGGCCTTCGGCATCGATCGACACGCCGATCAGGCGGCCCGGCATCGAGCGCTTGAAGGCATCGCGGCAGGCCATGAAGGCGGCGTGCGGGCCGCCGAAACCGAACGGCACGCCGAAGCGCTGGCTGTTGCCAACCACGATGTCGGCGCCCCAGGTGCCGGGCGCGGCGATCAGGGTGAGAGCCAGCAGATCGCTGGCCACGGCGACGAGGCCGCCGCGTGCGTGCACCGCATCGGCCAGCGCCTTGTAGTCGTGGACCTGGCCGAAGGTGTCCGGGTACTGCAGCAACACGCCGAAGCTGTCCAGCTCGAGTGCCTCGGCGTCGTCGCCGATGTGCAACTCGATGCCCATCGGCTCGGCGCGCGTGCGCAGCACTTCCAGCGTTTGCGGGTGCACGCCGCGCGAGACGAAGAATCGGTTCGACTTCGACTTGGCCGAGCGCTTGGCCAGGGTCATCGCCTCGGCCGCGGCGGTGCCTTCGTCCAGCAGCGAAGCGTTGGCGATCTCCATGCCGGTGAGGTCGGCGCACAGGGTCTGGAAGTTGATCAGCGCTTCCATGCGGCCCTGCGAGATCTCCGCCTGGTACGGGGTGTAGGCGGTGTACCAGGCCGGGTTTTCGAGGATGTTGCGCAGGATCACGTTCGGCGTGTGGGTGCCGTAGTAGCCCTGGCCGATGAAGCTGCGGAACACCTGGTTCTTCTCGGCGATGGCGCGGATCTTGGCCAGCGCCTCGACTTCGCTGATCGCCTCGGGCAGGGCCAGCGGCGTGGCCGACTTGATGCTGGCCGGGACGATGGCATCGGTCAGCGCTTCGAGTGAATCGTGGCCGACCACACGCAGCATCTGCGCGATCTCGGCATCGTTGGGGCCGATGTGGCGCGCGATGAAAGCGTCGTGGTGCTCAAGGTCGCGCAGCGAGGAAGTGTTCTGGGACATGGCGGTGTTCCGGCAGGAGAGGAGGGCGGCGAAGTCCGCCTCGCAATGCCATCGCACCCGCCACGGCGGGAAACGAACGCCCACGAAGAATTCCTCGCGCCCCTCTGTCCTTTTGCCTGAGAGTTTGGAAGGCGGATCGCTCCGCTTTCGTGCCCCTTCGGCGCCGGATTCAACCGGTCTCTCCAGAGTGTTGGGGTGCGCCGTGCCGCGCGCACCGCGCAGGGGGTGGTATGGGAGCCTGAGCGATTTCGGGCGATTGCGCCTTCGGCAGCGGGCAAGCCCGCTTCTCCCACCGCCTGCGGTGTTGGCCGCCATTATAGGCGGGTACCGGGCAAATCCGCCGGTCCGGCCTGCGCGTCGATGAATGGCCGCGGCGCGCGCCGGATGCCCCGCGCAGCGGCCTCTAGTAAGCTGGGCACCTTCCCGGATGCGTCGTCGCGCCGGCCCGGCCGGGCTGGCGCCGCCGGCGTTGCCGTAGCCGCCGTCCGCACTCCCGGACGGCGCTGGCCCGCACTGCAAGGAACCCGCGTGAATCCCGCTGCCACCCCCGCCGCGCCCTCTACCCGCCGCATGGCCTTGTTGCTGGCGGGGCTGGCGATGTTCGGCCCGTTCTCGATCGACACCATCTTCCCGGCGTTCCCGCAGCTGGCCCAGCGCCTGCACGCCGATCCGGTGGCGATCCAGCAGACGGTGAGCATCTACCTGCTGTTCTACGGCCTGATGAGCCTGGCCCACGGCCCGCTGTCCGACGCCTGGGGCCGGCGCCGGGTGATCCTGGGCGGGCTGGTGTTGTTCATCGGCGCCTCGGTCGGCTGCGCGCTGGCGCGCGACCTGCCGACGCTGCTGGTGTTCCGGGCGTTGCAGGGCGTCTCGGCCGGCGTCGGCGTGATCGTCGGCCGCGCGGTGATCCGCGACCTGTTCCATGGCCACGATGCGCAGCGGCTGATGAGCCAGGTGTCGATGATCTTCGGCGTCGCCCCGGCGATCGCGCCGATCATCGGCGGCTGGTTGCTGGCCACCGGCGCCGGCTGGCCGCTGATCTTCTGGTTCCTGGTCGGCTTTGCCGTGCTGTTGCTGGCGGCCACCCTGGCAGGCCTGCCCGAGACCCATCCGCCGGAGGCGCGCACCCCGTTGCATGCCGGTCGCCTGCTCAGCGACTACCACCGCATCGGCCTGTCGCCGCGATTCCTGCGCCTGTCCGGCGCCGGCGGTTTCACCTTCGGCGGGGTGTTCCTCTATATCGCCTCGGCGCCAGTGATGGTGATGCAGCACCTGCGCCTGGGCGAGGGCGACTTCGCCTGGCTGTTCATTCCCACCATCGGCGGCATGACCCTGGGCGCGTTCCTGTCCGGGCGCATGGCCGGGCGCTCCACGCCCAAGGTGCAGGTGCGGCTGGGCTATTGGCTGATCCTGCTGTCGGCGGTCAGCAATCTCGCCTACAACCTGGCGGTGACGCAGATCAGCGTGCCGTGGGCGTTGATCCCGATTTTCCTGGCCGGCACCGGCATGGGCCTGATCTTCCCGATCCTGGCGCTGTCGGTCATCGACCTGGCGCCGCAGCAGCGCGGGCTGGCCTCCTCGCTGCAGATGTTCGTGCAGCTGATGATCAACACCGTGGTGGCCGGCGTTGCTTCGCCGTTGCTCAGCGACAGTCCGCTGCACCTGGCCTTGGGTGCGACGGGATTTTTCCTCGTCGGCTGGCTATTGTGGCGTTGGGAACGCAACAGCTACCGGCGCCTGTCGCGGATGCCGGCGGCCGCGGCCCCCACGCCTTCCCCCGGAGCTTGAACCATGTCGATCGATTCAAAACTGCGCCGTGATGCCCGCCGCCGCCAGGCCGAGCGTGCGCAAAACCGCGCCGCCGCCGCCGCAGCGGCAGCGCCGGCCGCAGCGGTGGAGCCGCATGCGGAACTGCGCGATCCCGAGCGCAAGCTGCTGGCCGGCATCGTCCGCCGCGACGGCGAATGGGTGCTGGGGATGGATGGGCGCATCGCCGGCGAAAGCGCCAGCGCCGCGCACGTGCTGGCGATGATCATGCTGGCCGGCGAACTGCACGAGCGCGAAGGCCGGCCAGTGCGCTTGGCGTATTCGGATGCGCTGAAAGAGGCGGCGCACGCGGAGGCGAAGGCCGAGGGACTGGAGTTCGTCCAGTTCAAGGAGCGCCTGGCCGCGCGTATGCGCGGCCAGGAGAACTGAAGCCAGCGAGTGTTGTTCTCTGGCCTTTGTTGCGATCGAAGTCTGAAAATTTGCGGCTTCGCTCATCGGGGCCGAAGCCCCTCCTACAGGAGCGGCTTCAGCCGCGACCGTGGCGTGTCAGGTCGCGGCGTAGCTAACGGTGCCGATCAAGGCTGCGCAGGCTTGGCCGGGGCAGGTGCTTCCCAGCCGCACATCCGGCCCTGGTTCTGCTGCTTGAGCCATTCCTGCATCGGTGCGAAGTATTCGAGCATCGGCGCGGCGTCGAGGCGGTCGCTGCCGGTGAGCTCCTTCAGCGTGGCCTGCCACGGCTGGCTGGCGCCGCGCTGGAGCATGGCCTGGAATTTCTGCCCGGCTTCCTTGTTGCCGTAGAAGCTGCATTCGTACAACGGGCCGGTATAACCGGCGGCCTGGCACAGGCCCTTGTAGAACTGGAACTGCAGCAGGTGCGAGAGGAAGTAGCGCGTGTACGGCGTGTTGCCCGGCACGTGGTACTTGGCGCCCGGGTCGAAGAACTGCTCGTCGCGCGCGCTCACCGGCGCCACGCCCTGGTACTTGGCCTTCAACTGCCACCACGCCTGGTTGTAGTGGTCCGGGGTGATCGAGCCATCGAACACGCCCCAGCGCCAGCGGTCGATCATCAGCCCGAACGGCAGGAACGCGACCTTGGCCAGGGCCATGCGCATCTGCGCGTTGATCAGCGCTTCGCGGCTGTGCTGCTGCTCGCCGACCAGGCCGACCGAATGCAGGTAGTCCGGCGTCATCGCCAGCACCACGGTGTCGCCGATGGCCTCGTGGAAACCATCGTTGGCGCCGCCCTGGAACAGTGGCGGCAGCGGGTTGTAGGCCAGGTCGTAGTAGATGTGGCCGAGCTCGTGGTAGATGGTGGTGAAGTCTTCCTCGGTCGGCTTGATGCACATCTTGGTGCGCACGTCCGGCCCGGTCTTTTGCGCGGCATCGCCGCCCATGTTGAGGTCCCAGGCGCTGGCATGGCAGACCACGTCGCGGTCCAGCGGCTTGATGAACTGCGAACGCTGCCAGTAGCCGTCCGGCAGTTTCTGCATGCCCAGCGAGGTATAGAAATCCTGCGCGCGCTCGGTCATCGCCTTGGCGGTGCGAAGTTGTGCCTCGCGCTCGGCCTTGAAGCGCGCCTCGGCGCTGCTGCCGCTGCTAGCGGGGTTGCGTGCCAAGGCGGCACTCAGTTCACCCTGGTACTGCTTTTCCAGCGCGGCGGTGATGTCGAGATCGCCAGCGCCGGGGTAGGGCTGCAGCAGGTCCCACAGGTTGCTCCAGTCCTGCTGCCACATGTTGCCCATCAGGTGCGCCGGCAGCAGGCCGCCGGGTAGTTCGCCCTTGTCGGCGCCGTAGTGGGTGTCGAGCTTGCCGCGGGCGTAGCACTGCAGCTGTTCGTACAGCGGCTTGACCTGGTCCCAGAGACGGTCGGTCTCGGCGGCGATCTGTTGCGGCGGCATGTCGTAGCCGCTGCGCCACATCTGCCCGACATCGGCAAAGCCACTGTCGCGCGCGCCTTCGTTGGCGAGTTCGACGAAGCGCTGGTAGTCGGCGCGCATCGGCATGGCGATCGAATGCCAGCCCTGCCAGGCGTCGAGCTGTTCGTCGTAGTCGCGGCTGCGCGCCAGCACCTGCTCCAGCTCGCCCAGCTGGCGGCACTGCTTGGCATCGCCTTCGCCACGGCAATAGGTGCCGGCGCCGTAGTCGCCTTCCATCTTGGCGGCCAGCGCGGTCAGCTCTGCCAGTCGCGCCGGGTCGCGCGGTGCCGGCATCGCGCTCATCAATCGCAACAGTTGCAGCGAACGCGCGGTGTCGGCCGACATCGGCTGGCCTTCGTATTGGCGCGCCTGTGCGATCCAGGTGTTGAGCTGGGTCAGCGCCCGCTCGTTGGCCTTGGCCGCGACCCGCTGGGTGTCGTCGTTGATGTAGGTCGACGACAACCACTGCGCCGAGGACAACTCTGGATAGGCCGCTTTGTACTCGGCGTTGACCCGGGCGATGAAGGCATCCGCGCTCTCGGTCGGCGGCTTGCGCGTGTCTTGCGTGGCTGCCTCGGGGGTCGGTTCGCGATGGCAGGCGGACAGGGTCAACGCGCCAGCGGTGGCAACGGCGAGCAAGGCGAGGCGTGGATTCACGGCGGATCCTGGCAGGGAGCGATCCGCGGAGGCTAGAGGTCGC